>NCDS01000025.1 GCA_002280315.1 Rhodobacterales bacterium 32-66-7
TCACCATTGCCCGACACCACACGCGCATCCGCCAACCCTTCACCTGTTTCGGCCCCCGCCGGGGCAACCGTGGATCTAATGTCAGGACGGGTCGCAGCAAGGCCCGGGCCGGACAGGACGCAATGCCTGCGTCAAAGCGAAAAACTGCGGGCCTTGCGAAACCCGGGAAGGACGGGGGCGGCGGCGTTGAAGACCGCGCGCCAGGTCACCCGGCCATCGGTCTTGAAGCCGACCTGTGCCGTCCCAAGCGCCCCGTCCATGAAGATCGCCCCGATCCGCCCGCCATCCTTGACCTGCGCCACGAGGGTGTCGGGAATGCCCTCCACCCCGCCTTGCAGGATGATCACGTCGTAAGGCGCATGCTTGGCCGAGCCTTGCGCAAGCGGCCCGGCCACGACCAGCGCGTTGTCCACGCCTTCTTCGGACAGAAGCCGCCCGGCGTCGCTGGCCAGGCTTTCGTCTTCCTCGACCGCGATCACGGTATCGGCAAGCCGCGCGATCACCGCCGCCGAATAGCCAAGCCCCGAGCCCACGTCGAGCACCATCTCGTCCGGCTGGATATCCAGCGCATCCAGCAGTTTGGCCAGCGTTCGCGCCTCAAGCATCACCCGCCCGGCGCGCAAGTTAAGGTTCTCGCCGACATAGGCCGCCTCACGCCGGTCGTCGGGCACATACACCTCCCGCGGGACGGTCAGCATCGCGTCAATGATCGGGAATTTGGTCACATCCGAGGGCCGGACCTGCGTGTCAACCATGGTCGTGCGGCGGCTGGCAAACTCGGTCATTCTGAACTCATCGGTTTGGATGTCTTCCCCTTGGTTCTTGCCACAGAACCCCAAGCCTCGCAACCGGGATCGCCGGGCCGCGTCGAATTCCGACCCGGCCCTTGCACGGCAGCATCAAGGCGTTGAGGTCTGGCCGGACACCGGGGCTGGGGCCACGCCGGCTGCGCGACCCATGGTCCAGTTCACGGCCTTTTCTCCAAGCTCGCGGAACTTGTCCGAGGCTTGCGCCAGCCGCGCGCTCCACTCCGGTTTGGGGGTCTGACCTTCGGTGACCTTGAAGAAGACCTGCAGCATGCAGGCCACCGCAAAGGGTTCGATCAGGGCAGCCTTGACCGCCCAGGCGAAGACCACGGCGAAGACCAGCATCACACCGCTGCTTTCACCCGGCAGGGCCCAGACCACGAGTGCAGCAGGTGCCAGCATGACAAGGAACACCAGGAAGGACAAAAGCCACACGAACAGCGTCAGCCAGGCCGCATTCACCAGCATCGGGCGGGCGTTCTGCGCGTAAAGCACCAGCCCGTCCTGCGCGGCAGCCCAGGCATTGTCCGACCTGGTGCGCAGCGCATGGGCCAGAATGATCTCGTCCACCAACCCGACGGCAAGGCGCAGATAGGCCCGCAACACACCCATCACCCGATCAAGGCCGGGGATCGGCAGGATCGACATCAACCCTTCCAGCAATCCGGTCACGACATTGATCACGCCCTTGATCAACTGATCCAGGGCGAACAACGCCGAGGCCTGGCCGAAGCGGTCGGCGACGATGCCCTGGGCATAGGTAATCTGCCCCTTTCCGCCCGGAAGGGTCTTGCCATCCAGATACTCCACCATCACCGCGACATGGCCGGCCTGGATCAGATACAGAAGGTAGTCGCGGAAAAAGAACACGACGCCTGCCGTCAGGCCGAATCCCAGGGTGCCGCCCCAGAAGGTGCTTGAGGCGCGGAACCCGTCATCGCCCATCAGGCCGACGCCATAGCCGACCCCTGCCCCGGTCCCGGTCACCAGGATCAGCGCGATGGTGATGCCGAAGTAGACCATCAGTCGGAAGACCACGAAGGGCGCGGTTTTCACCATAAGGCCCAATGACTTTGCAATACTGAAATCCCACATGTCCGCCCCCGCAAAAAATTGCTTTTGCCGAAGACTGCGGTCCGGCAGGCAGAAATGCAACCGTCAAGCGAGGCGGGGCCGCAGGGACGCAGGCTTGCCCTGCAACTTTGCCGCCAGATTGCGCAGGACCGTGGCGATGTCCCGGGCGGTCAGCCCGGCCTCGGCATACATTTCGGCGGGGCTGGCCTGGTCGATGAAGCTGTCGGGCAGGGTCAGCGTGCGGACCAGCCGCCCCCGGTCAAGCCCGCCCGACTGGGCCAGGTAGTGCAGGACCTGCGCCCCAAACCCGCCGGCTGCCCCTTGCTCTACCGTGACAAGCGCGCCGTGGTCGGCCAGAAGCCGGTCGATCAGCGCCGTATCAAGGGGCTTGGCAAAGCGGGCGTCGGCCACGGTGACGGCAATGCCCTCACCGGCCAGCAGGTCTGCGGCCACCAGCGCCTCGGACAGATGCGCACCGAAGGACAGGATGGCCACGTCGCCGCCGTCCCTGACGATCCGGCCCTTGCCGATGGGCAAGACCTCACCCGTCGCGGGCAGGTCGATCCCCACGCCTTCGCCGCGCGGATAGCGGAAGGCGATGGGGCCATGGTCATGTGCGGCGGCGGTGGCCATCATGTGGACCAGGTCAGCCTCATCCCCCGCCGCCATGACCACCATGTTGGGCAGGCTGGCAAGAAAGCCGATATCGAACGCCCCGGCATGGGTCGCGCCGTCCTGGCCGACCAACCCCGCCCGGTCGATGGCAAAGCGGACGGGCAGGTTCTGCAAGGCCACGTCATGCACGATCTGGTCATAGCCGCGCTGCAGGAAGCTGGAATAGATCGCGCAGAAGGGCCGCATCCCCGACGCGGCAAGACCGGCGGCAAAGGTCACCCCGTGCTGCTCGGCTATCCCCACGTCGAACACCCGGCCTGGAAAGCGCCGCGCCATGATGTCAAGGCCGGTGCCCCCCGGCATCGCGGCGGTGATGGCGACGATCCGCGGTTCTTCTGCCGCCATCGCGGTCAGCCGGTCACCGAAGACCTGCGTATAGCTGGGAGCGTTGACCTTGGCCTTGACCTGCGCGCCGGTCGCCACGTCGAACTTGCCAACCCCGTGATATTTGTCATCCGCCCCTTCGGCGGGGGCGTAGCCCTTGCCCTTCACGGTGACGCAATGGATCAGGACCGGACCCGAGGCCCTTGCCTTGGCCGCCCGCAACGTGGCGAGCAATTGGCCCATGTCATGCCCGTCGATGGGTCCGATATACTCGAAACCGAACTGCTCGAACATCGTCCCGCCGCCTGGCACGCCGGTGACCAGCGCCCGCGCGCGGCGGGCACCATCGCGGATCGGGCCGGGAAGGGCAGCCTCCAACCCCTCAGCCGCGGCCTTCAACACGGCGAGCGGACCCTTCTCGGCAATCGCGTTCAGATAGCTTGACATCGCCCCCACCGGCGGGGCGATCGACATGTCGTTGTCGTTCAGGATGACGAACAGCCGTTCCTTCAGGTGGCCCGCGTGGTTCATCGCCTCATAGGCCATGCCTGCGGTGATCGCCCCGTCGCCGATGACCGCGATGGTGTCACCGACCGGCATCCCCAGCTTGCGGCCCATCGCATAGCCCAAGGCGGCACTGATGGAGGTTGAGGAATGCGCCGCCCCGAACGCGTCATAGTCGCTTTCCGAGCGTTTGGTGAAACCAGAGAGGCCGCCCTTCTGCCGCAGCGTTCCCATCCGGTCACGCCGCCCGGTCAGGATCTTGTGCGGATAGCATTGGTGACCCACGTCCCAGATCAGCTTGTCGAAGGGCGTGTTGAAGACGGCGTGGATCGCCACCGTCAGCTCGACCACGCCAAGCGAGGATCCCAGATGCCCGCCGGTGCGGCTGACCGTCTCGATCGTGTCCAGCCGCAACTCCTGCGCCAGGGTGGCAAGGTCGGCATCCCCCAGCCGCTTCAGATCGGCGGGCGAAGCGATGCGGTCCAGGATCGGGGTGCGGCTTGGCTGGTCCATCACGGGCCTCCGGTCGAAAGCTGGGCTGGGGGGGAAGGAAATGCCGTGCCAAGGGGTGCCCGCACGGCTGCGGCGCTTCGCCAACGGGAGCGGCGACGCAAGGGAACGGGGTTCGTCACGGGGTCACGCCCCGGTCCGGGCCGAACCCGAAAGCCGCGGCGGGCAACGTATTGCCCGCCGCAATGTCCTTAGGCCAGATGCGCGACCGGGGGCAGCGAAAGGCTGCTCCAGGTGTTGGGATCGGGCGTCTCGCGGCTTTCCGGCGGCAGCCAGGTGCCGATGAACCAGATCACCGTCAGCGTCAGGCCGAAGCCCACCACCACCAGCGCCGCCCAGCCCGCCCCGCGCAGCATCTGCCCGGTAATCCACGAGGTCAGCTGCGCCCGGCGCGAGATCGAGAAGTAGTTGTCGTCAGACATGGTGCTCTCCTCAGTTGAGCGGCGCCTAGCCGTGCTCTTGTGCCCAGACATACCAGTTGTCGACCACGGTGCCGGTCAACAGGATCCCGATGCCGCCGGTCAACGTCACCAGGATGGCAAACCACCAGGCCCAGCGGTGAATCCCCTCCATCGTGGCATTGAACCCCATGGTCCAGCGCCAGAACAGCGCCGCACGTTCGGTGGCAGTGCCACGGTCGGCGATCTGCTCCAGCTCCCGGTCGCCACCGAAGCGGCTGACGGCCAGGATCGTCGCCCCATGCATCGCGAACAGCAGGGCCGATCCGTAAAGGAAGGCGATGCTCAGCGCGTGGAACGGGTTGTAGAACAGGTTTCCGTAAGAGAGCGAGAAGTTGTTGGTCCAGTCAAGGTGGCTGAAGATGCCGTAAGGCACCGCCTCGGACCAGCTTCCCATCAGGACCGGCCGGATGAGACCCAGCACCAGAAACAGCCAGATCGCACTCGCAAAGGCCCAGCAGACGTGCTTGCCCATCCCCAGCGCCTGCGCACGCAGGTAACTGCGCACCCACCAGGACAGCACCGCCACCAGAAGGAAGAACGAGGCGATCAGCCAGTATCCCCCCTCGGCAATCGGCGGGAAGCGCAGCCCGTATTCGGCCGACGGCGGATCAAGCGAGAACCAGAAGAGATCCCGCAGGAACACCGCCGGGTTGTACCCGGCCTGGTCCCAGAACCAGAAGCCGACCATCACGAACCAGACCGTCCCGGCGAAAAGCGAGATGACGCCCATGGTTCCCAGATAGATCGGCCCAAGCTGGGCGTTGCCGAACCAGCCAAGGAGCGTCGAGAAGCTTGCCCCCCGGGTCCGGTTCGCGATCTCCACGTCTTCGACGGTTCCCATCTCGGGTGCGCCACGCACCTGAAGCTGGTTGAAGATGTTCATGTACTCAGCCATTTACGCCTCCCGCAATGTCGGCCCACCACGGCAGCTGCAGCCACCAATCCCACCACACGACCCACTGGTCAAACCAGATGGTGCCGGAAATCACGATGCAGACCGCGCTCCAGAACCCGGCGTTGAGGGCGAGAAGCAGACCAAGGCGGTGGATGCCAAGGGTGCCGATCGAGTACCCGATGAAATCGCGAAAGAAGGTGTCTTCGGATTCCGGGGGCCGCATTTCCTTGCCCTTTTCAGGGTTGGCCGCCGACAGGATCAAGCCGCCATGCAAGGCCAGCGCCAGCGCGTTGGTGAAGAAGAAGGTCACCGCAAGCATGTGCGCCGGGTTGTAGTGGAAGTTGCCGTATTGGTAGCCGGTGTTCGACACCCAATCGAGGTGCGTCCAGATCCCGTAGGGGAACGCATAGCCCCATGCGCCCATCAATACCGGCCGGATGATGACCAGCGTGACATAGGCGAGGATCGCGAAACCGAAGGCGATGGGCACATGATAGCCCATCCCCAGCTTGTTGCAGATCTCGACCTGGCGCAGCGCCCAGCTGACGAAGGCGCTGACCGCGCACATCGTCACCAGTTGCCACAACCCGCCATCCCGAAGCGGCGCGAAGGCCAGGCCGTAATCCACGGCCGGCGGGTCGATCGAGATCAGCCAGGGGTTCCAGACGCCTTCCAGCGCCGTCCCGTAGAAGATCAGGATGGTCCCAAGGGCCGCAAAGAAGAAGGTCGTGACGCCGAAGAAGCCGACGTAGAACGGTCCGACCCAGAAGTCGAAGAGGTTGCCTCCGACCAGCGTGCCGCCCGGCACGCGGTATTTTCGCTCGAAGCTGAGCAGTGCCATGCTTCTTTCTCCGCTATGTCCGGGGCTTGCATCGGGCGCAGGACGCGCTGCCAGCCGGAATGTGACTGTCGCAAAAGGGTTGCGGGCGGCGACGGTTGACCGCCGCCCGCAACGAAGGCCATGGGCCTACTCGGTCGCGGTGGCAGTGCCCTGTGCGGCAAGCGCACGGGCCCCGGCTTCTTCAAGCCAGTTGTAGCCAGGGGTGCTGAGAAGCACGAGGTGGATCATCGCGGCCAGGAGGAACAGGAAGACGCCCTGGGCCACGAAGACGCGGCGCGGATCGAAGATCAGCCAGATTTTGTAGAACTTGGACATTTTCTATCTCCTCAGAACCACGGGCGCCAGATGTACACCGCCAGATGAGCGACGACGGCAACGGCTGTGAACAGCCAAAGCCCGCTCATGTAGACGGAGTGCAGCTCTTGCGCCTGCTCGTCGGTAAGACCTGTGAAGCTCAGGTCGGATTTATCAGCCATGTTATCCTCCGAAGGAATTGACTGACGCCGCATACCCTGCGGCGGGGTTCACGGTTCGGCTGGATGCCTCCCCGAGTTTCTCCGCGCCCCCGTTTCGGGGATGCGGTGAATGGCAATTCCGGTGGTCGTGGGCGCACATCCCCCCGGAAGATCGAGCTGCCAGGGTTTCCGGTCCCGGCAGAGTGCACTCCCCCCGCCGGTTCGGCGCGGGCAGCGAATGTCGGCGGCCCTTACGGCCGGAAGATCGCCGGGGTGATCGCCCCGGCCTCACGCCAGGCGCGGGCCATCGGGCCATGCACCGGCAGTTGGCGGTCGCGGATCAGCCCGTAGATCCAGGCCAGCGTCGCGAACGGAATCGCGACGAGGAAGATCAGCGCGAAATAGACGTAGAATTCGATCCTGGGCGTCCGGAGCCCATGGCCCTGGCCGTGGCTGTAGCTTGTGCCATGGTCGCCTGCGGTGTGATCGCTCATTGCACCCCTCCCTTTGTGTTGCTGTTTGCCGGTACGGGCTTGCCACCCAGACCGGCCACGTATTCCAGAACCACCCGCTCGGCCCCATGGTCGAGCGCGGCTTTTTCGGCCGCATCGCGCAGGGTGCGCGCCGCGGAAATCCTTGTAAGAACCGGATGTTCGTTGACAATCCGGTCAAGTTCGGCCTGCGCATCGACATCCCAGGGGAAGTCACGGCGCAGGGTGGTGGGCGTGGCGGCAGCGCTGTCCATCTCGGTGCCCAAAGGCAGGATGTGGAACAAGGCGTCGAACAACCCGTTGCAAACCTCTTGCAAGAGGTAAACTGCCCCGGCGTAGCCCATGAAGGGCGTGCCCGTCGCACGGCGGATCGCGGCACCGGGGAACCCGGCGGGAATGAACACCGGTTGGGGGCCATGTCCGGCTTTCAGCTCGGCCATATACATCTTCTCGTTGATCGACCCCATGACGATCAGCGGCCGGTGCTGGCGCAGGCTTGCGCGCACCGCTTCGTTGTTGGTCTTCTGCCCGGCAACCCTTGGCACCGCAAAGGCGCAAGGCAGCCCAAGGTCACCCTCCAGATAGGCGCGGATGCCCCGGGTGTAGGTCTCGTTCGAGACGACGGCGAAGCTGGCCGTGGCAAAGAAATCCTGCGTGACCGACCGCCAGAGGTCCCAAAGCGGCTTCAGCGTCGAATGCTTCTCGCGCTCGATGAACGGCTCGGGGTCAAGGCCCAGCATCCCGCCCAGGGTGCGCAGGAACAGGGTCGTGGACTCGAGCCCGATCGGCGCCTGCAGGTAGGGTTTGCCCAGACATTCGGCGAGGCCCCGGCCAAACTCGCGGTACATCACGATATTGGCGTCGGCGTTCACCAGGTTCCGCATCTCGGCCAGATGCGCGCCAAGCGGCATCACCATGTTGACACAGGCCCCGATGCCTTCCACCAGACGGCGGATCTCGTGCAGGTCGGAGGCCATGTTGAAGGTGCCATACATCGGCCCCAGGATATTGACGCGCGGCTTGTCGCCGGCCTCCCGCGCCTTTTCGGGCGGCATCCGGCCCTTGGTCATCCCGAATTCGGTGAAGATCCAGGTCATCGCCCGGTCGGCGCATTGCCACTGGTCTTCGTCGATGGTGCGCGGCAGGAAGCGCTGGATGTTGGTGCCCTGCGGCGTGACCCCGCCGCCGATCATCTCGGCAATCGAGCCGGTGACGACCACCGCTGGCAGCGCCGGGTCCAGCGTCTTCCACGCCCGCGCCATCGAGGCCTCGGTCCCGGAGGTCATCTCATCCTCGCCCAGACCGGTCACCACGATGGGAAGCTCATGCGGCGGCAACGCGTCGGTGTAATGGAGGACCGAGGTGACCGGCAGATTCTCGCACCCGACCGGACCGTCGATGACGACCTGCAGACCCTTGACCGCACAGAAGGCATAGATCGCCCCCCAGTAGCCGCCCGCCCGGTCATGGTCCTGGATCAGCATGACCCGGCCTTTCCCATCCGGGAGCCACAAATCTTTTCGAAAAGATTTGCAAATTCCTTCGAAGGAATTTGGGCTCTGCGGCACGCGCGGCGGATCATATCATCTCCTCCGCTTTGGCGGCCTTCGCGGCCTTGTCGAGCTTCTTCTGATGCACCGCGCGGAAGTCCGGCCGCAGGTTCGGCGCGCCCTCCCAGATGCCCGAGGTGTCGCCAGTGCCGACGCCTTCGAAGAAGGCCTTCATGCCCTCCATCCGGGTCTTGCCCGCGATGGCGGCATTGATCACCTGCGCGAGGGATCCCGCACCGGCCGGTCCCATCAGGGGGCGGGCAGAGATGAGGTTGGTGAAGTAAAGCGATGGAATGCCATGCGCTTTCGCCTTTTGCACCAGGGGGGTGGTGCCGATGGCAAGGTCGGGCTTGAAGCCCTCCATCGCCGCCAGGTCATCCTCCAGGCTCGCGCGGAACTTGACGGCGACGCCCTTGGCCTCCAGCCAGTCCCGATCCGCCGCCGACCATTCGTTGCGCGCACAGGCGGTGCCGACATAAGGCACATCCGCGCCGCTTTCGATCAACAGCCGCGCGACCAGCAATTCGGAGCCTTCGTAGCCCGAAAGCGTGATCCGCCCGGTGATCGGGGTCGCCGCAAGCGCCGCCTTGATCGCGGGCCCGAAAGCGTTCTGCGAGGCGGCCACTTGTTCAGCGGCAATCCCGTAAGCCTCGCCGATAGCGGCCAACCAGCCCATTGTACCGTCATAGCCAACGGGGGCCGAGCCGACGATGGCGCGACCAGCCGCCTGAAACTCCCGGATCGCGGCGGTGTAGAACGGGTGGATCGCCGCAGCGACCCCGCAGTCGAGCGCGGCATAAAGCTCCCGCCACTCACGGCAGGGCACGACGGGACCGGCGGCCAGACCCATCGGGGCCAGCATGGCACCGATCATCATCGGGTCGGCAGGGAACATCTCACCCAAAAGGGCCACGGTCGGACGGTCCGACCGCCCCCGCTCCGGCGCCTGGACCGGACCCGCCTCGATCTCGGCGCGGGCGTATTTCAGCATCGCACCGGCGAGCACATCCTTGGCCTCGGCATGGGTCGGGACGCCAAAGCCGGGCACGTCGATGCCGACGATACGGACCCCGTTGATCTCGCTTGGCAGCAGCTTCAGCGGCACGCCAGACGCCGTCGGCACGCACAGGTTCGTCACCACCACCGCATCATAGCGGTCCGGATCGGCCAGCTCATGCACCGCGTCGCGGATGTCTTCGAAAAGCTTTCCCGTGACCAGCGATTCCGAGTTGAAGGGCACATAGCCGACCGACCGCCGCGCGCCGTAGAAGTGGCTGACAAAGGTCAGGCCATAGACGCAGCAGGCCGATCCCGACAGCACCGTCGCTACCCGCCGCATCCTGAGGCCCACGCGCAGGGACCCAAAGGCCGGGCACATCGATTGCGGCTTGTCATGCGGGCCTTGCGGGTAATCCTTTGCGTATCCGTCAAGGAGTTCCGAATTCCCCGCAGCCCGCGCCGCTGCCGTCATCTCGGCCCCGGCATGACAGCCAAGCCCGTCGACCGAAGCCGCCGTCACCGGACTGTCGTGCCGAAGACCGCTCATGCTGGCCGAGCCTCCGGCGCAGCGACGACCGCGCCCCGGCCCTGCGCCGGGGCCTCATCCGGACGCGGGAGGTCCCGGGTCACGCCGGGGACGGGGCGGGAAAGGCTGTCAAGCGCCGCGTCGAATTCGGCTAGGCACTGAAGGTCAAGCATTGTCGTACACCACTTCAAGCGAGGGCTTCACCGCCGAGAACTTGCCGCGCATGTCGGCGTCCGAGGCCGGGGTCAGCACGAAATCCGCCCCCGTCGCCTCGGCGCTGAACAGGCCCAGAAGACCGTCCTGCGACAAGGGCTTCGGCTTCACCGGCGGCGCTTCGGCGACGGCGATGCCAAGGGCTTCGAACATCGGACCCCACTGGGATTCGTAACTGCCAACGATCTGGTAATTCGCCGATTTCTTCCGCAGGTCATCGTCCTGCGGGATTGCGGCCAGGACCGGGATACCCACGGCCCCGGCAAAAGCCGCAGCCTCGCCCGTGCCGTCATCCTTGTTGATCACGAGACCCGCGATGCCGACATTGCCGCCGAGCTTGCGGAAATACTCCACCGCCGAGCAGACGTTGTTCGCCACATACAGGCTCTGCAGGTCGTTCGAGGCGACCAGGATCACCTTCTGCGCCATGTCGCGGGCGATCGGCAGGCCGAAGCCGCCGCAGACCACGTCACCAAGGAAGTCGAGAAGCACATAGTCGAAGTCCCAGTCGTGGAACCCGAGCTTCTCCAAGAGTTCGAACCCGTGGATGATCCCGCGCCCACCGCAGCCCCGGCCCACTTCCGGCCCGCCAAGCTCCATCGCGAAGACGCCGCCGCGCTTGAAGCAGACGTCGCCGATCTTGACCTCTTCCCCGGCAAGCTTCTTGCGGGTGGAGGTCTCGATGATCGTCGGGCAAGCCTTGCCGCCGAACAGCAGCGACGTGGTATCCGATTTCGGATCGCAACCAATGAGAAGCACGCGCTTGCCCATCTCGGCCATCATGTGGGAAAGGTTGGCCAGCGTGAACGATTTCCCGATCCCGCCCTTGCCGTAGATCGCGATAATCTGCGTCTTCTTCGACGGCGGGTCCTGCGGGATTTCCAGCGTCGGCTCTTCATGCGCCTCGTCGCGGAGGCGGGCATCGAAGGACTTCAGGTTCGGAACGTCGTTCATGCGTGGCCACTCCAGTCGAGGATCATTTTCAGGCAGCCTGCATCAGTGAAGGCTGTCTCATAGGCCAGGGCCGCATCGGCGGCGGGGCGGGTGTGGGTGATGAGGCCTGACAGCGACAACGCACCGCATTCGATCAGCGCGCGGGTGGCGGTCAGGTCTTCCGGGGCCCATTCGGCGGCGATGCGGATGCGCGCCTCTTTCATGAAGGCGGGCGGAAAGGCGAAGGCGACGGGTTCGGTGTAGAAGCCGGCCAGAACGATCTCACCCCCCTTGGCAAGCCGCATGACCAGCTGATCAATGAGGCCCTTGGCACCGGAGGCATCATAGATCGCGCGGTAGTCGCGGCGGGTGTCGTCTTCCGGCGCGATGACCTCGTAGCCGACAGCGCCGGTGTGCCGCGCCGGGTTGGTGTCCCAGACGGTCGGCGCAGGCGCACCGGCGGCCAGGGTCAGGCGGGCGAGGAGCCGCCCCAAGGTACCATGCCCGACGATCAGGTCCGGCAGGGCGGTGTTGAACCCGGCAAGCGCGTGGCGGGCGGTGGCGGCCAGCGCCAGCAGCGCGCCTTCGGCCCCCATCGCAGAATCGATCCGGGCGACGCGGGACGCTTTGCTGACCAGGTGCCGCGACGCCCCGCCAAAGAGGCCCTTCACGTTCCCCGCAAAGCAGTTCGCCCCCGGCACGAAGACCCGCTCACCGACGCGAAAACCGGTGTTGGCCCCAGCCTCGACCACTTCGCCCGCAGCCTCATACCCCGGGACCAGCGGATAGCCCATGCCGGGAAAGGGCGGCATCGTGCCGGACCAGAACAGCTTCTCCGTACCGGTGGAGATGCCGGAATACGCCACCTCGACCACGAGGTCATCGGCACCGGGCGCGACGAGGGCGAGGGGCTCAAGCCCCAGGTCCCTTGCACCCTTCAGGATGACCGCCGTTGTCCGCACTATCCTCGCCCCCCCCTTGGTTGACACCGGTCAACCCCTGGCCGTTCGGCCCGCTTCCCTGTAACATTAAACTTACAATCGCACCTGTCAACTTTATTAGACAGTCCGGCCCGGGAAAACGCGCCCCTAGGCCGGAACCCGTGCCGTCAGGGCCGAGGTCACATAGGGCCGCAAGCTCTGCGCCGGGGTGATCGCCTCGAATCCGGCGCTGTGCAGGTGCGCCGCGATTTCCGGACCGGAGCGGGTGCGCCCGGTCTGCATCGCCATCGTGTAAACCGCAAAGTAGACATCCGTGGCAGGGTCAGGCCGCGCACCGCCCGACATTGGCTCCGAGATAATCAGCCGCCCGCCGGGGGGGAGTGCGGCCCTGACCGCTTGCAGCAATGCCGCCACCGTCTGGTCGGCGTGGTCATAAAGGACCCGGATCAGGCTGATCGCATCGGCCCCGGGCAGATCGAAAAGGCTGCGCCGGATGCGCGGATGCGCCCTGCCTACCGCCGCCAGAAACGCACCGGTCCCGCCGCCGACATCCATCAGATGGGTGATGCCGGTGAAGCTGATCAGGTGAAGCGTGTCATCGGCGACCAGCCCCTGACTGTCGGCCATCAGATCGGAATAGCGCGCCGCAAGGCCGGGGTCCGCAGCCCCCCCTGCGCCAAAGACATAGGGCCAGAAGCTGGCAAGTTCCGGCACCGTCTCACCCTTGAAGAAGGCCACCGGGTCGGCAAGATCGCGGTAAAGGACGGGGTGATGGCGCACCATCGCCTCCAGCCCCGGCACGGTCAGGAAGGCGGCCCCGCGCGTGGTCAACCGCCACATGTCGCCCTTGCGGCGTATCAGCTTCAGCGCCGCCCCGGCCTGCAACAGCACCGCCATCCGGTCGACCGGAACCCCGGCAAGCGCGGCAAGGGTGTGGGTCGCTGCGGGCGCATCGATCAGCCGGTGCAGCACCCGCAACTCGACCAGTGCGAGCAGCGCCTGGCTGCGCACGAAGCCGGACACAACCTCGAAAAGCGCCGCCCCCTCGGCCCGTGCGATGTGGCGCAATCCCGGCATGCGGGCGCAAAAGCGGTGAAACCAGGGCTGAAGGGCTAGCTTTGCCGCCCAGCCGGGGCCAGACGCGCGACCGTCAGGGTCAGACCGAAGCCCGGCCTCGGTCATTTCGCCCCTGTTGCCCCGGTTGTCGCGGTGGCGACGCTGCGGACGCGCAGATCGACCGGCGTCATCCGCTCGGCATAGGCGCGGACCAGACCCGCGAGTTCCGCCTCACCCGGGCAGGACGGGATCGAGGCGATGGCCCCGCCAAGGATATCCTTCAGATGCCGCACCGCCCCCTGCACGCCCATCTGCGCGACCGCATTCGGGCGGCCATGGGTAGCGTCCTGCCCGGCGGGCTTGCCGGTTTCCTCAGCCGTCAGGAGCGCGTCCTTCAGGTCATCGGCAACCTGAAACGCCTCACCGATCCGCGATCCCAACTCTTCCCAGGCGTCAGGCTCCTGCCCGGCGGCGATGGCCCCCATCTGGGTCGCCGCGATGAACAAGGCACCAGTCTTGGCGCGGTGATAGGCGGAGAGGTTGACCTGAGGCTCCGACTCCCAGCCCTGCCCGGCGCAGATGCCGCCCGGCATCCCGGTGCGCTGTGCCAAGGATTGCACCAGCCGCAGCGCGCGCAGGGGTTGGTCGCCCGCCGCCCGGGCCAGCACTTCGAACGCAAGGACGATCAGGCTGTCCCCGGCAAGGATCGCCAAAGGCTCGCCATGCGCGCGGTGGACCGAGGGCCGCCCGCGCCTTGTGTCGGCGTTGTCGAAGGCGGGCAGGTCGTCATGCACAAGGCTGGCGCAATGGATCAATTCCAGCGCGCTGGCCGCCGCATTGGCCAAGGCAGGCCGGTCATCGCCGCAGGCAAGGGCGACCGACAAAAGGATCGTCGGCCGGATGCGCGCGCCCCCGGACATCACCGCGTGGTCAAGCGCCAGGGCCAGCCGCTGCGGCACGGCGTCGCTTCGCTGACCCGAGGCGAGCCGGATGGCATCGGTGACGGCGGCGTCGATTCGGGCGGATAAAGACATGCGGGACCTCAGCGTCGCCCAAGACCGGAGCGTCGGGCCGTTTCCGGCGGTTCTCCCGAAGTGTTGCATCGGCGCGCGAAGTTGTAAACTAAAACTTACACTGCGGTGTTGCGCCCTGTTTACAACGCATGCCCCTCGGCTAGACTGGGACGATGAAGGACACCGACCACATTGTCGTCATCGGGGCCGGGATGGGCGGGCTTGCCGCCGCGATCCGGCTGGCGGCGATAGGCCGGAAGGTCACGCTTCTGGAGGCGGCGGCCGCACCCGGTGGCAAGATGCGCACCCTCCATTCACCCGCCGGACCGGTGGATGCGGGGCCGACCGTGCTGACCCAAAGGCAGGTGTTCGACGATCTCTTTGCGCTCGCGGGTGAGCGGCTCGCGGATCACCTGACGCTTCTGCCGCAAGCGGTGCTGGCCCGGCATTGGTGGCCGGATGGCAGTCGGCTGGACCTGACCGGCGACACCGATACCGATGCCGCCGCGATTGCCGCCTTTGCCGGAGGGTCGGAGGCGCAGGCCTTCCGCCGCTTCGACCGGCTGGCGCGCGGGCTTCATGAGGCGTTCGAGGGGCCGGTGATGCAATCCCCGACCCCAAGGCTTGGCGCCATCGCGCTTGCCGCAGCCCGTAGGCCCCGGCTGTGGCCCGCACTCCTGCCCGGCCTGTCGTTGCACGGCCTTCTGCGCCGCCAGTTTCGCGACCCGCGTCTGGTGCAACTGTTCGCCCGCTACGCCACCTATGTCGGCGGGCGTCCCACCCATGCACCTGGGGTCCTTGCGCTGATCTGGCGGGCCGAGGCGGCGGGCGTCTGGGCGGTGAAGGGCGGCATGCATCAGCTGGCGCTCGCCTTGGCAGGGTTGGCCCAACGGTTGGGAGTGGAGCTGCGTCTGGCCACGCCTGCGCGCCGGATCGTGACGGCGGGGGGTCGGATCACCGGGGTCGACCTTGCCGATGGCACCACCCTGCCCTGCACGGCTTGGCTGCTGGGCGAAGGGGTCACGGCGGCAGTCCCCGCCAGTTCCACCACCCCGCGCAGCCTGTCGGCCTGGGTCTGGTCCTTTGCCGCCACGGTCTCCGGCCCGATGGCGCGCGAGCTGATCCATCACAACGTGGTCTTCTCTGCCGATCCCGGCGCCGAGTTCGGCCCGATCGGCAGGGGCGATATGCCGGTCGCCCCCACGCTCTACATCTGTGCCGAGGACCGCGCAGCCGGACCGGTTCCCGATGGACCCGAGCGGTTCGAGATCATCATCAACGCCCCCTCCGGGCGTCCCGAAACCCCTGAGGATTTTGCCCGATGCCACGCCCGAACCTTCCAGCACCTGCGCCAGTTGGGCCTGACCTTTACCCCCGAACCGGGGCCAGAGGGGCTGACCACGCCCGCGATGCTGGGGCGACTGTTCCCAGGCTCGGCCGGGGCGATCTATGGGCGGAGCCCGGAGGGGACCTTCGCCGCCTTCGCGAGGCCCCCGGCGCGGACGCGGGTGACGGGGCTTTACCTGGCGGGGGGCGGGGCGCATCCGGGGGCTGGGGTGCCGATGGCGGCGCTCTCCGGCAGGCACGCGGCAGCGGCGGTTCTGGCGGCGGATCTTCCGGGCCTGACTTCAGCATCCATGTCGGCCCCGACGGCTATGCCTGGTGGTACCTTGACGGGGTCTCGGACGACGGAACGCGCGCCGTCTCGGTGATCGGGTTCATCGGGTCGGTGTTTTCGCCCTGGTACCGCTGGTCGGGCCGGAAAGAGCCGCAGAACCATGTCTGCCTCAACGTCGCGACCTATGGGCCGGGCGGCCGCTTCACCATGACCGACCGGGGCCGCCCTGCCCTGCGCCAGACGCCGGACCGGTTGCAGATCGGGCCTTCGTCGATGCACTGGACCGGGCAGGAGCTGGTGGTGGAGGTGAACGAGGTCTCCGCCCCGCCGCTGGTGTCGCGCGTCAGGGGCACGATCACCCTGACGCCCGAAGCGCTGACCGGGGTCGAGGCGCGGCTGACGCCCGATGGCAGCCACAGCTGGCGGCCATTTGCCCCGATTGCGCGGATCAGGGTCGACCTCTCCCAGGGCCACCGGTGGGAGGGGCACGGCTATTGGGACGCGAACTTCGGCACCGCAGCGCTTGAGGCGGATTTCAAGTTCTGGACCTGGGGCCGCTTTCCCTTGCGGGACCGGACGGTCTGCTTTTACGACGCGACCCGGCGTGACGGGACCACCCTTGCCCTCGGGGTGGAGGTTGACCGAAAGGGCGAGGTCCGCGAGATCGCGCCCCCACCCCTGACGCGCTTTCCTCGCAGCCTCTGGGCCGTGCGGCGCGAAACCCGGGCCGATCCGGGGGCGACACCGGGGCAGGTGATGAACATGCTCGACGCGCCGTTCTATTCGCGGTCGCTGGTGCAGACCACCATCGATGGCGAGCCCAGCACCGGCGTGCATGAGGCGCTGGATCTGGTGCGCTACCGCCAGCCGTGGCTGAAGCCGATGATAGCACTTCGCGTGCCACGGCGGCGGGGGTGGACCTTTACCGATTAGCTTGCGGCAATGTCCCCGGCCGGCCCGCCGGCAGCCCCAGGGTTCAGCCGCACCATGGCAAGGTTCAAGGCCCCCGCCACCGTGACCCAGGCCACATAGGGCACGAACATCAGCCCGGCCCAGAAATCGAGCGTGAAGAACACCACGCAAGTCGCGGTTACCGAGAGCCAAAGCCCCGCCATCGGCACCAAGGCGGCGCGCATCCGCTTCAACCCGAAGAACACCGGCGTCCAGAGCGTGTTGAAGGCGATCTGCACCGACCAGAGCGCAAGGCCGAACCCCGCGCCTTCCACCACCGCAGCCCGGGCGGCAGCGGCGGACATGAGGAGGTAAAGCGAGGTCCATGCCACCGGAAACAGCCAGTTCGGCGGCGTCCAGGAGGGTTTTCTCAGCGCGGCATACCAGGGCCCGGTCGGAAACAGCGCCCCGGTTGCAGACGCTGCGCTGCAGGCGATCAGATAGACGAAGAACAGACCGATATCCATGTCGCGAAGTCCTTGTGTAAGCTGGCGATACTACCCCAACGCCTTACGCCGGCGAAAGCAGTCTAGAATCTTTCGGCGAAAAATTTCAGACGGTCGGGGCGGTCTAGGCAGAGAGGCCCCGATCCCGCGCCTCAAGCTGGGCCAGCACCTTGAGGAGCGCATCACTCCGGCCCGTGGTGGCCGACCGGCGCGCGGCGGCATCGACCAGAAACGCCACCTCCGCCACCGGCTGGGCATGCAGGACCGCCGAGCCCGGCAGCACGACGCTACCCGCCGTCCGGGCGGTGGCGAGCGCGAGCCAGCCAAGTTTCTGCGCCGAGGTGGTGCGGGCGCGGATGCTGACGCTGTCATGCCCCGCCCGGGCGACCGCACCGCCGATCCCGGCATAGATGTGTCGGGCGGCATAGATGCCCGGGCGGCAGGCGAAGGGCAGCGCGGGCACCCCGGCCTCCGACCGGGTGTAAAGCCGCGATGCCTCGGCCAGGAGCCGGGCAATCACCGCGCGCAAGGCCGGGGTGGCGGTGGGGGCGGCAAGCCAGGCCGCAACGTCAATCCCGGCGGCCCTTAGCCACTCCAGCGGCAGGTAAAGCCGCCCGGCGCGGGCATCCTCGCCCACGTCGCGGGCGATGTTGGTCAGTTGCATCGCAAGCCCAAGATCGCAGGCCCGCGCGAGCGCATCAGCGTCGCGCACCCGCATCAGGACGCACATCATCGCCCCCACCGCAGCTGCCACCCGCGCGGAATAGGCAAGGACGCCGGAAAGATCGTCATAGCGCCGACCCACCGCATCCCAGGCCATCCCTTCAAGGAGCGCGTCGGGCAGGGCACGCGGCATCTGGAAGCCTTCCACCACCGAGGCAAAGGCGCGGTCGGCGGCGGCATTCATCGGACGGCCCGCATAGACCCGGTCGAGCCGGTCACGCAGACGAAGGACCGCATCGGCCTTGTCGTCGCCCTCATCCACCGCGTCATCGGCCAGGCGGCAGAAGGCATAAAGCGCCAGCGCCGGGTCGCGGACCCGTGCGGGCAGCAGGCGTGAGGCTGCGTGAAACGACAGGCTCCCGGTCCGGATCGCGGCGCGGCAAGCCGCAAGATCAGCGGCGGCAATCATTCGGCGGCCATCGGCTGGCGCTGGTCGGTCACCCGAACGCTCGGCGCTTGGATCAGGTTGGCGGTGATCTCGGCGGTGCTGATCACCCCCGGCACACCCGCGCCCGGGTGGGTGCCTGCGCCGCACAGATACAGACCCTGCACCTCTTCGGAGATGTTATGCGGGCGGAACCAGGCCGATTGCAGGATGCGCGGTTCCAAGGAGAAGCCGGCACCGAAGGGCGACAGATAGCGGTCGCGGAACGTCTCGGGGGTAAAGGTCACCTCGGTCGTGATCCGGTCGCGAAACCCGGGGAGGAGGCGCCTTTCCAGCATGTCGGCCATCCGGTCGCGGTAGGGCTCGGTCATCGTCGCCCAATCGGCGGCGTTATGGCCCAGATGCGGCACCGGGCTGAGGACGTAGAAGCTGTCATCCCCGTCCGGAGCGGTGGAGGGGTCGGTCACGCTGGGGCGGTGGACATAAAGGCTCATGTCCTTGGCCAGGTGGCCGGTGCGGAAGATGTCGCGGATGTGGTCCTTGTAGCGCGGGCCGACCAGAATGGTGTGATGCCCGGCATCGCGCCAAAGGTCGCGCGTCCCTTTGGTGCCGAAATACCAGACGAAGAGGCCCATCGACCAGCGCGCGCGGGCCATGCGCCTGTCAGTCCAGCGCCGTTTGACGTGGTTGCGCAGAAGGGTGCCGTAGGTGAACCCGGGGTCGGCGTTCGATACCACAACCTCGGCCCCCAGCGTCCGACCGTCCTTCAGGCGGACGCCGGTGGCGCGGCCCCCCGACGCGCCGCCCTGGGTCACGGTAATCTCATCCACCTCTTCGCCAAGGCGAACCTGGCCCCCCTGCCCCTCGATCACCCGGACCATGGCGTCGGCAATCGCCTGCACGCCGCCCATCGCGTAGTGGACGCCAAACGACGCCTCCAGATGGCTGACGAGGGAATACATGCTGGTCACCCGGAACGGATCACCACCGATGAACAGGGGATGAAACGACAGCGCAAAGCGCAAGGCCGGGTCCTTGACGCGGGCGGCGGCATGGGCATGCACCGACTTGTCGGCGCGCATCAGTGCGAAGGTCGGCAGGACCTTGATCAGGTCGATCAGCTTGTGCATCGGGCGGCGGCCCAGATCCTCGAACCCGAAGGCATAGCGCGCCTTGGCGTCCTTGAGGAACCGCTGGAACCCCGGCAGATCGGCGGGCGAGACGCGGGCCACCTCCGCCTCCATCGCGGCCTGACCGGTGCGCATGGTGAAGGTCTGGCCGTCGTCGAAGCGGATCTCGTAGAACGGGTCCATCGGGCGCAGGTCCACGTCCTTGTGGAAATCCCGGCCACAAGCAGCCCAGAGGTCGCGCAGAATTTGCGGCACGGTGATGATCGTCGGCCCCAGATCGAAGCGGTGGCCGTCCTGGCTGATCGAGGATCCACGCCCCCCCGCCCGGTCCAGCCGGTCGATCACCGTGACCCGCCAGCCCTTGGCCCCAAGCCGCATCGCCGTGGCAAGCCCGCCAAGTCCGGCCCCGATCACCAGCGCCTCCCCCTGCCCCAAACCGGGAGTTGCAAGGCGGTCGGCGCGGGGCGAAAGGCGTGGTGCGGCTGTCATGAAGCGGATGATAGAGTGTCCAGCCAGATTTACAACAGGGCAGCCCTTGCAACCGTCAGGCCTTTCCGGCCATGGTTTTTGCAGCAAATCGTCAGACCTTGCACACAGAGAGGAGAGGTCATGCCCACCGCCACGCTCAGCCTCTTCCGGTTCCAGGGATTGGGCCCGAAGCTGTGGGTGATCGGCCAGATGGGGGCAGCGCGGCTGGCCCTGCGCCGCGCGCCGCAGCTTCTGTTCTGGAAGCTCTGCGGTTCGGGCACCGGTGAGGGGTTCACCCCGAAACCGAACTGGGGGGTCTGGGCGATCCTTGCGGTCTGGCCCGATGAGGCGACCGCACGGCGCGAGGTTGCGGCAAGCCCGGTCTGGCGGCGCTGGCGGGAGAGGGCGGTTGAGGGTTGCACGATCTTCCTTCACCCCCTGTCCGCACGCGGGACCTGGGGCGGGGTAAACCCGTTCGGCCCCGACCCCCATCCCGACCCCGGGGCTGCCGCACCGCAAGGCCCCCTCGCCGCGCTGACCCGCGCCAGCGTCAAGCCGACCCGCGCACTCCGCTTCTGGCGGCGCGTGCCGGATATCTCGGCGGTGATCGGAGAGGACCCGAATGTGCTTTTCAAGATCGGCATCGGCGAGGTGCCGCTTCTGCACCAGATCACCTTCTCCATCTGGCCCGATGCCGCCAGCATGGCCAGGTTCGCCCGGGGCGACGGCCCCCACGGTCGGGCAATAAAGGCGGTGCGGGACGAAGGCTGGTTCACCGACGAGCTTTACGCCCGCTTTCGCGTCCTGGGCGTCGAGGGGACGTGGAACGGCTCTCGCTTGGAGTTGCACCGCACGGCGGGAGTTCCCCCACCCTCTCCCTCCCCCACGAGGGGGGAGGGAAGCGCTTATCCTTCAGGGGGTGCGATTGTCGGTGAAGAAGGCTTCGATAGGCCTGCGCCCTCTCACCCTCCCGCGGAGATCGTCACCTCGCCAGCCGCTGGGTCCCTTCACCACGTCCCGGCCCCCCCACCCTCTCCCTCCCCCACGAGGGGGGAGGGAAGCGCTTATCCGTCAGCGATTGCTGTTGAAGGTGAAAAGGCCTTCGCTGCGGCCGCGCCCTCTCACCCTCCCGCGCAGATCGTTACCTCGCCAGCCGCTGGGTCCCTTCACCACGTCCCGGCCCCCCCACCCTCTCCCTCCCCCACGAGGGGGGAGGGAAGCGCTCATCCGCCCGCCGGTGCGACTGTCTGTGAGGTCCGTCAGGATCCCCGGGAGGCCTTGCCAACTCCCGTTCCGGTCCTCGTCGCATCACCGGGTCGGTCCCCTCATCCCGCCCTCGCCCCGCCACGTCCGTCCAGCCCGACCCCGGAGGAAGACCTGCCTCGCGGTGAAAGCCCGGTCATTGGTCCCGAGAGCCTCCCCTCCCCCCTGTGGGGAGGGGATGGGGGTGGGGGGCTCTCTCGGGGTGGGGGGCTCTCTCGGGGTGGGGGGCTGGTTCAAGGTGCAGATAGTTGCCCCACCCCATCCCCGCCCAAAGTCGCATGAGGCCCAAGTGACCAAGCCCGCCCCGAAGCTGCCGACCCCGCGCCAGCCGTTTCCGTTTTCCGCGATCGTCGGGCAAGGGGACATGAAGACCGCGATGATCCTGACCGCGATCGACCCCGGCATCGGCGGCGTTCTGGTCTTTGGCGACCGGGGGACCGGGAAATCCACCGCCGTTCGGGCGCTGGCAGCCCTTCTGCCGCCGATCGAGGCGGTGGAGGGTTGTCCGATCAACGCCCCCCGGCGCGAGCTTTGTCCCGATTGGGCCGAGATCACCAGCGACCGGATCGTGACCAGGCCGACGCCCGTGGTTGACCTGCCGCTGGGGGTGACCGAGGATCGCGTCGTCGGTGCCCTTGACATCGAACGCGCGCTGACCCGGGGGGAGAAGGCGTTCGAGCCCGGCCTTCTTGCCCGCGCCAACCGGGGCTATCTTTACATCGACGAGGTCAACCTTCTGGAGGACAACATCGTCGACCTCCTCCTCGACGTCGCCCAGTCGGGCGAGAATGTGGTGGAGCGGGAGGGGCTCTCGATCCGCCACCCGGCGCGCTTTGTGCTGGTGGGGTCGGGCAACCCGGAGGAGGGTGAGCTTCGCCCCCAGCTTCTGGACCGGTTCGGTCTGTCGGTCGAGGTAACCTCCCCCCGGGATATCGACACGCGGGTCGAGGTGATCCGCCGCCGCGATGCCTATGAAAACCAGTATGACAAGTTCATGAAGACCTGGCGGGTCCAGGACAGCGACCTGCAGGCGCGGATCCTTGCGGCGCGGGTGGCCTTGCCGAAGCTGAAGACCCCGGGCGCGGTCTTGCATGATTGCGCGGCGCTGTGTCTGGCACTTGGGTCGGACGGGCTGCGGGGTGAGTTGACATTGCTCCGCGCCGCCCGGGCCCTGGCGGCGTATGAGGGCGATGCTTCGGTGCAGCGCCGACATCTCCGTCAGGTCGCCCCGATGGCCCTGTCGCATCGCCTCCGCCGTGACCCCTTGGATGAGGCGGGATCAGCCGCAAGGGTCGCGCGCACGCTGGGTGAGGTGCTGCCTTGAGCGAGCCTTCCCGCACCTTGGACCTGGGTCAGGCCGACACCCCGATGGCGCTGTCGCATCCCCTCCGCCGTGGCCCGCTGGAGAAGGCCGGGTCGGGTGCCAGGGTCGCGCAGACTTTTGGTGAGGTGCTGCCCTGAGCGAGCCCGCCACCACCTTGAACGCACTCAAGTCTGACGCCCCGGTGGCTGACGCCCCGGTGGCCGACGCCCCGGTGACCGATAGTGCCTTGTCGCCCGCCTGGGCCAGGGTGCAGCTGGCGCTCCTTGTGCTGGCGGTCGATCCGGCGGGGCTTGGGGGCCTTTGGCTCCGCGCGCGGGTAGGCCCGGTGCGGGAGGCGGTGATTGCGGGGCTTGCCGCCGTGCCCCTGCCCGTGCGGCGCTTGCATCCCGGCCTTGGGGATGAGGCGCTGTTCGGCGGCCTTGATCTGACCGCGACGCTGGCCGAGGGGCGGCAGGTGCGGACCGAAGGCATCCTTGCGCGGCCGTCGCTTCTGCTTCTGACCATGGCGGAGCGCTGCCCGCCCGGACTTGCCGCGCGGCTGGCGCAGGCGCTGGATCGGCCGCGCCATGCGCTTGTGGCCCTTGATGAGGGGGCCGAGGCGGAGGAGGTCTTGCCCCCGGTCCTTGCCGACCGGCTGGCGCTGTTTCTGGCACTGGACGATATTCCACTGGCCGAACGGGTGCCCCTGTCCCTCGATGCGCCGGTGATCGCTGCGGCGCGCTTGCGGCTGGGGCGGGTCCGGGTGCCCGAGCGCGCGGCAACCGTCTTGACCGGGGTCGCGGCCAGTCTTGGCATCGACAGCCTGCGCGCGCCGCTGCTGGCCTTGCGGCTGGCCCGGGTTCTGGCGGCCTTGCGTGGGCATAGCGGAGTGCGGCGCGAGGATATCTCCACCGCCGCCGAACTGGTCTTTGCCCATCGCGCCACCCGCTGGCCCGAGGTTGTCGATGCCCCCCCGCCCGCGCCAGAGCCTGAGCCTGACCAACCCTCAGACACCCAAGGCGAATCCCGCCCCGGCCCCGAGGATATCCCCGAAGAGCTGATCCTTGCGGCTGTCCGTGCCGCCCTGCCGCAGTCCCTCCTCGACCGGCTGGCTGCCGCCCGTGTGGCAAGGGCCTCCGCCGGGGCCACCGGCGCGGGCGAGGCGCGGGCGGGGCAGCGCCATGGCCGCCCGCTGGCCGCGCGGCCCGGCCCCCCCTCTGCCGGGCAGCGGCTGGACCTGATCGCCACCTTGCGCGCCGCAGCCCCCTGGCAGCGCATCAGGCGGGAGGCTGCGTTGGCCGACCGCCTGGTGCATATCCGGCCGTCCGACCTGCGGATCAAACGCCATGAGGACCGCAGCGAACGGGTGGTGATCTTTGCGGTCGACGCCTCCGGCTCGGCCGCCCTCGCCCGGCTGGCCGAGGCGAAGGGGGCGGTGGAACTCCTCCTCGCCCGCGCCTATGCCAAGCGCGACCATGTGGCACTGATCGCGTTTCGCGGTGCGGGGGCGGAGTTGATGCTGCCGCCGACACGGTCGCTGGTGCAGACCAAGCGACGGCTTGCGGGACTGCCGGGGGGCGGGGGCACGCCGCTTGCCGCTGCCCTGCAACTGGCACAGGCGACGGCGGTGCGTGCCCGCGCCAAGGGACTGACACCGATCCTCGCGCCGAGGCGGAAACCGCCGCAAAGGCCTGGGCGCGATGCGGCTTTCAGGCGGTGGTGATCGATACCGGCGCGCGGCCGCAGCCTGGCTTGCAGGCCTTGTCTGCAAACCTCGGCGCGAGCTACCTGCCCCTGCCCCGCGCCGGGGCGGAGCGGCTGTCAACCGCGCTGGCGGTGGCCATCGACCCAACGGCAAGGGCAGGCTGAGATGAACACCCTGCCCCCCGACTGGCCCTACCGCGCCGATGCCGCCCAGGTCCGCGCCCGCCCGCATGACTGGTGCGTCATCGATCATGGGTCCGGGCCGAAGCTCCTGCTCCTGCACGGCGCCGGGGCTTCGGGCCATTCGTTCCGCCACCTGATCCCGGCGCTGCCCGGTTACCGCGTGATCGTGCCCGACCTGCCCGGCCAGGGCTTCACCCGTGCGGGAAGCCGCAGCCGCTTTGGCATCGAGCCGATGGCCGAAGACCTCGCGCAGCTTCTGGCGCAGAAGGACTGGCTGCCCGAGGTGGTGATCGGCCATTCCGCCGGGGCGGCGCTGGCGTTGCAGCTGTCGACGCTGATCCCCTTGCGCGCGGTCATCGGGATCAATGCAGCCCTTGGTCAGTTCGACGGCGCGGCGGGGTTTCTGTTCCCGCTGATGGCGCGGGCGCTGGCGGCGACGCCGTTTGTCGCGTCCCTGATCAGCCGGACGCTAGGCCGCGAAGCGAAGGTTGAGGGGCTGCTTGCCAACACCGGCTCAACCCTGGAACCGGAGGGAATGGCGCAATATCTGGCGCTGGTGCAACGCGCGGCCCATGTCGACGGCACGCTTGGGATGATGGCGCAGTGGCGGATCGACCGGCTGATGGCGCGCGCGCCCCAGTTCACCGCGCGCACGCTTCTGCTGGCGACGGCGGGTGACCGGGTGGTGCCGCCCGCCGTGTCCCGCAAGGCCGCAGCCCTGCTGCCACGGGCCGACTACCGCGAGTTGGCGGGTCTCGGTCACCTCGCGCATGAAGAGGACGCGACAACCGTGGCGGGCGCGATCATCGCCTGGCTGGCCGACCCTGCGCCGGGCCAGGGACAAATTTCTTAAAGGAAGAAATTTGCAAATTCCTTCCTCAAGGAATTTGGCTCCCGGCGGTGACGGAGCGATGACCTCAACCGATGTCGAGCGCTATGGCATGCACCCGCTGGTTCAGGTCCCCCAGCGCCTGATGCACCGCCCGGTGCCGGGCGACGCGGGACATCGGCGCGAAAGCCGCCGCCCGGATCACCAGGCGAAAATGGCTCGCACCCGAGCCGTCATCGCCCGCATGACCGGAGTGAAGGTGGCTTTCGTTCACCACCTCCAGCCTTTCAGGCGCAAAGGCGGCGATCAACCGCGCCTCGATCTCATCTTTCACGGTCATGCTGCGGACGCCCCCTTCAAACTTCCCCGAAAACCCCTAAACTTCGGTGCCCGAGTCGGAAAGGCCGAAGCATGACCAACCGTCCGCCCTTCGAATTTGATCTGCGCGTCTCTGCAGACAAGAAGCGCAAGAAAACCAGCCGGCGCGGCATGACCGGCGCGTTCGAGACGTCGGACAAGGCCTGCGACTATCCCGGCTGCGGCCAGAAGGGGGCGTTTCGCGCGCCGAAATCGCCCGACCTCCTCGATGAGTTCTTCTGGTTCTGCAAGGATCACATCCGCGAGTACAATCTGAAATGGAACTTCTTCAACGGCACCACCGATGACGAATTCCAGAAGTTTCTGGAGAAGGACCGGCTGTGGGGCCGCGAGACCAAGCCGTTTTCGCGGATCGGCGACGGCAACTCCTGGGCGCGGCTTGGGGTCAACGATCCGATGGCGCTTCTTGGCCCGAACGCCACGCTGAACCCCGGCAAGCCCGCCTCGACCGCGACGCGGAAGCTGCCCCCGACCGAACGGAAGGCGATCGAGATCCTCGATGCCCGCGACACCTGGACCAAGACCGAGATCAGAAAGCAGTACAAGGTCCTGGTCAAGGACCTCCATCCCGACATGAACGGCGGCGACCGCCGGGATGAGGACCGCCTGCAAGAGGTGGTCTGGGCCTGGGACCAGTTGAAGGACAGCCGCTATTTCCGCGACTAGCCCTGCCGCGCGGATCGATGCCGAGCGATCCCTTCCCCTTGCACGCCCCGGCGTTATGTTCCAAGGATGACACCGCTGCGCAATCGGGCGCAGCAAGCAGATATGGGCCGTTGCGATGCTGGATCAGGCGATGAAACCGACCGAAGACATCGCGGTCCGTGAGGTGTTCGGGATCGATACCGACATGCGCGTCAAGGGTTTTGCCGACCGCACCGACCGGGTGCCCGCGATCGACCCGACCTACAAGTTCGACCCCGATACCACCCTCGCCATCCTTGCGGGCTTTGCCTACAACCGCCGGGTGATGATCCAGGGCTATCACGGCACGGGCAAATCGACGCATATCGAGCAGGTGGCGGCGCGGCTGAACTGGCCCTGCGTGCGGGTGAACCTTGATTCACATATCAGCCGGATCGACCTGATCGGCAAGGACGCGATCAAGCTGCGCGACGGCAAGCAGGTGACCGAGTTTCATGAGGGGATTCTTCCCTGGGCCTTGCGCAACGCTGTCGCCATCGTGTTCGACGAATACGACGCCGGCCGCCCGGACGTGATGTTCGTGATCCAGCGCGTCTTGGAGCATGACGGCAAGCTGACGCTTCTCGACCAGAACGAGATCATCACGCCGAACCCGTGCTTCCGGCTCTTTGCCACCTCGAACACCGTCGGTCTGGGCGACACCACCGGGCTTTACCACGGCACCCAGCAGATCAACCAGGCGCAGATGGACCGGTGGAGCCTGGTGGCCACGCTCAACTACCTGTCCCACGACGCCGAAACCGCGATCGTGCTGGCCAAGAACGCGCATTACAACACCGACAAGGGCCGCAAGGTGATCAGCCAGATGGTGACGGTCGCCGACCTGACCCGGACTGCGTTCATGAACGGCGATCTGTCGACCGTGATGAGCCCCCGGACGGTGCTGAACTGGGCGCAGAACGCCGAAATCTTCCGCAATGTAGGTTATGCGTTCCGGCTCACCTTCCTCAACAAATGCGACGAGCTGGAGCGGCAGACCGTGGCCGAATTCTACCAGCGCTGCTTTGCCGAGGAACTGCCGGAAAGCGCGGTCAGCATGGCGATGAAGTGATGGGGGCGGGGTACGGTGCGCTGTAGCGCACCCTACGCCTTCATGCCGAAGCCGGTGTAGGGTGCGCTAAAGCGCACCGTTCCCGGGAAAAGCCGTGCGGCAAACGCGGTGCGCTGTAGCGCACCCTACCCCGCACCCTACCCTGCATTGCCAGCCACCGGCCTGAGCATCGCAATGAAATGCAGCTTGCGACCGAACACCAGGTTCAGCGGAAACGGATAAAGCGGGATGTCGGTCTGGAAGGTCTCGATCTTCAGCCCAGCCTTGGCAAACCAGCGGTCCCAGTCCGCCCGTGACCCGTAATTGTAGGGCAGGACCACGCCATGCGGGGCGTTGCCGACCCAGTCCATCAGGCGCAAGATCAGATGGTCGAACCCGGTTTCCGACAGGTGGTCCTTGATGATCACGCAGTCCTTGCAGACGCGCCCGGCCTCGGCGATCAGCACTCCCGGGTCGTCGGTGTGGTGGAGGACATCGACAAAGGTCACCACATCGACCCCCTTGTCGGCGACCGGGATGACCAGACCGTCGAACAGGTCGACCGGGATATGCGTCTTGGTGCGCAGCATGATGTCGATGCCACGGACCGAGGTTCCCGGCTGCTCGGACCCGATCATCAGGGCGATCTGGCCGTCGCCGGTGCCGACGTCCAGCACCGTTGACCCCGCAGGGACCAGCGCGCCGATCCCTTTGACCAGAACGCTGACCCGGCGGTTGAAGATCAACCGCTCATGCACCCTGCCCAGCAAGGACTTGAACATCAGGGGGTTTCCTTTCCATGCCCGCGTTTCTGGCACGCTACGGCATGACGAAACCAAAGGCTATCGGCAAGGCGTGGGGGGCGGGCCTGCCCAGCCCGAAATCATCGCAGAGAGGAGGGGTGCTGCCACCCCTCCCGTCACGACGATCCGCCTGAAGCGTCAGCCCCGCGCGGCCATGGTGGCCTTGGCCCACCAGACCACATCGTCGAGCATCGCCTTGGCCGCCGGCAGGATCCCGGCCTCGATGTCGGCAAGGTTGCCCGAACCGCCGAAGCCCGAGTGCACCTTGAAGAAATCCGACCCGCCGATGCGGACGTTGTTCCGCGTGGGCACCATCTGCAATTCCACGCCGATGTTCTGCAAATGCCCCAGCGCGTTCGCCGCCCCCATGGAGCCGTAGCCGACCGACCCGAAAGGCTTTTTCGCCCATTCGACATAGGCCTGGTCCAGCGCGTTCTTGAGGACCCCGGTGATCGAGCGGTTGTATTCCGCGACGACGAAGATGTAGCCGTCAAACTCAGCGATCTTCTTCTGCCAGGCGACGGCGGCGGGGTTCTGGCTGGGCATCCAGGCGTTCGAGGCCATCTCGTCGAAGAACGGCAGCGGATGGTCGCGAAGGTCGACAACCTCGACCGTGAGATCGTCGCGCGCCTCGGCCTGCGCCTTGATCCAGGCGGTGGGCACGTCGGCAAAGCGGGTCGGCCGGGTCGAGGAGATGATGATCGCAATCTTGGGCTTCTGGGCCATGGAGCAGTCCTTTCGGGGGTTACGTCGCTAGTTTATATGAGGGCGGCGACGCGCTTTCGCCAACTCCCCGCGCCCGCGCCGGCTTTGTGCGCAGCCGCACAGCGGGCGCTTGCCGAGATGCGGCCAACGGTCTTAAATGCGGCCATGAGCAAAGCCAGCGACAACCCCGCCGATCCGTTCAAGAAAGCCCTCGCCGAGGCGACGCGCACCATGGCCGATGACCCGGACATGGCGGTGACCTATTCGGTCGATCCTGCGGGGATGACCGCCGAAGGGGTGCGCCTGCCGCAGGTCAGCCGCCGGATGACGGGGGCGGAGGTGCTGCTTGCGCGGGGAACGGCGGATGCCTTCGCGCTCCGCCGCCGGTTTCATGACGCGGGGGTGGCGGCGCGCTATGCCCCGACCGGGGCGCTGGCCCGCGACATCTACGATTCGATGGAAAACGCCCGCTGCGAAGCGGTCGGCGCGAGGGACATGCCGGGGACGGCGGGCAACATCGACGCCAAGATCGCGCATGAGGCAGAGCGGAAGGCTTATGGTCAGGCAACCCAGGCCTCGGACGTGCCGCTGCCGGTCGCGGCGGGGTACCTCGTGCGGCAAATGGCCACCGGGCGCGATCTGCCGGTCGGGGCGCAGAACGCCGCCGACCTCTGGCGCGGCTTTGTCGAGGATCAGGCGGGGGCCACGCTGTCGACCCTTGACGATGTCCTGGGTGACCAGGCCGCCTTTGCCCGGCTGGCGCGAAAGGTGATCGCCGATCTGGGCTATGGCGACCAGTTGGGCGATGACCCCGACGCGCCCGACGATGACGCCGGAGAGGATGACGCGGAAGAGGATCAGGACGCGCCCGACTCCAGCGGTGAAGAGCAGGACGGTGAGGACCAGGACGCCTCGCCCGAGCGCAGTCAGGAAGAGCAGCAGGACCAGTCCCAGGCGCAGGTCACGATGGAAGACAGCGCCGATATGGAGCAAGGCGACGAAGCCGAGCTTCCGGACGGCGAGGCCCCGCTGGAGCCGCCGCCCCCCGCCCCGCATTCCGACGCAGACCCGGGCTATGTCGTCTATACCACCGATTTCGATGAGGAAATCCGCGCCGAGGACCTGGCCGAACCGGCAGAGCTCGAACGGCTGCGCGCCTATCTGGACCAGCAGCTGGAGCCGCTGAAAGGCGCCGTGTCGCGGCTGGCCAACAAGCTGCAACGCCGCTTGCAGGCCCAGCAGAACCGCAGCTGGGAGTTCGACAAGGAGGAAGGCGTCCTTGACGCCGGACGTCTGGCGCGGGTGGTGGCGAACCCGACGACGCCTTTGTCGTTCAAATGGGAAAAGGACACCGAGTTTCGCGATACCTGCGTGACGCTGCTTCTGGACAACTCGGGTTCAATGCGGGGGCGGCCGATCTCTATCGCCGCGATCTGTGCCGACGTGCTGGCCCGGACGCTGGAACGCTGTTCGGTCAAGGTAGAGATCCTGGGCTTCACCACCCGCGCCTGGAAGGGCGGGCAGGCGCGCGAACGCTGGCTGGCGCAGGGCCGGCCGCAGGGGCCGGGGCGGCTGAACGATCTGCGCCACATCATCTACAAATCGGCCGATGCCCCCTGGCGGCGGGTCAGGCCGAACCTTGGGCTAATGATGAAAGAGGGGCTCTTGAAGGAGAACATCGACGGCGAGGCCTTGGAATGGGCGCACCGCCGGGCGGTGGCGCGGCCCGAGGCGCGGAAGATCATGATGGTGATTTCCGATGGCGCGCCGGTCGATGATTCCACCCTGTCGGTCAACCCGGCGAGCACGCTGGAAAAGCACCTCCGCGACGTGATCGCGATGGTCGAACGGCGAAAGCAGGTGGAACTGATCGCCATCGGCATCGGTCATGACGTGACGCGCTACTACCAGCGCGCGGTCACGATCACCGATGTGGAGCAGTTGGCCGGGGCGATGACGGAACAGCTGGCGAGCCTGTTCGAGGTCGACCCGAAGAAACGCGCCCGGGCCTTGGGTCACGGAATGGGTCAAGGGCTTGGCCGGGGCTTGGGCCAGACGCCGGGATCGCGGCGGGTGGGGTAAGGGGGGCCTTCCGCCCCCCTCGTCACTGCGTTCCTCACCCCCCGAGGATATTTGGGCAGAAAGGATGATGGCGGTGTTTCAGGGGTTTGAGAGCCATGCCTCGCCCGAGCAGGGGCCTCCCCGGCTTATGGCGCTGCGGGCGGCGTTGCGCGGACTTGGGCTGGAC
>NCDS01000026.1 GCA_002280315.1 Rhodobacterales bacterium 32-66-7
GAAACCTCACCACCCTTCGCGCCCGCTTCCGCAGCGCGCTTGGGATCGTTCTTGAAGTTGCCGCCGGAATTGCGCCCGCCCTCGGCGCGGCCTTCGGACGTCTTATCGTTCTTCGTCATGACACAAACCTCCTGGTTGCCATGGGATATGAACGCCGGACGCAGCGAAACGTTCCGACTTGTCCACAAGGGCCTAAAGGACGGCGCGCAGGCGGTTCACCAGAAGATCGTCGGTCAGGATCGCGTCCTTGATCGCGAGGAGTTCGGGCACGTCCCAGGTCGCACTCAGATACCTCCCCGTGGCCCAGTCCGCCTGACCCGAGGCCAGCCAGATGCAAAAACCCGCCGCCAGTGTGGGCTCATCCACGAGATAGCCGTGCATCGCCTCGGGCATGTTCAGGCCCAACTCGGTCGCGACCCCCCCGGGATGGAGCGCGAAGCACTTGATCCCATCCGCGCCATGGTCGACCTGCACGAATTCGCACAAGCGGTTCACGGCGTGTTTCGCGGTCTGGTAATCCGACGCGCCCGGCAGCACCAACTGCCCGCCGATGGAGGACAGAAGGATCAGATGCCCGCCGCTTTTGCCCATCGCGTCGTGACGCCTGGCGGACTCGGTCAGCGGCGCAAGGGTATGGCGAAGGACGTGGTAGGCCCCGCGCAGGTTCACCTCCCAGGTCCACCACCAGCCGTCCGGGTCGGATTGGCCGATCCTGGTCCAGGGCCCCAGATACCCGGCATTGGCGTCGGCCACGTCGATTGCGCCGAACCGGGCCAGACAGTCGGCCACGGCGGCCTCGACCTCGGCGGCAACCGTCACGTCGCAGGCACGCAGGGCACAATGGGTGGCGGGGTTTGCAGCCAGGACCAGAGTGCGCGTCTCCTCCAGCGCGGCCTCGGTCCGGGCGGCAAGGTAGACCGCCCGCGCCCCGGCTTGGGCAAAGGCGACGGCGGTCGCCTGCCCGATCCCGCGCGACGCACCGGAGATGAACACGACCTTCCCGGCGGCACTGCCGGCGAGGGCCCCCTTCGGGTCGACGGCAGCGTAGACAGCATGGCGGGCGGTCAGGTTCGGAAACTGGGTCTGGATCGAGGACATCGGTGTCATTCCTTGGCTGGGGACATGCCTGCCAGATACCGCAATGCGGCTGGCGCTGCCTGCCACAACCTGCAAAACGCCTGTCAAATCCTGCAAAGATGTGGAGAAACAGGTGCATCGGGCCGACAGGACTGCTATCGCCTGTTGAACAGGAGGTTGCTGATGGATCTGTCCCGGCTGATCGAGCAGTTTGCGCAGGTTGAGGCGGAAAGCCTTGGTGGAGGGCAGATGCTGCCCGGCCTGACGCTGTTCCGCCGAACCGCCCGAAGCGGGATCGAGGCGCTCCTTTATGAACCGGTGATCTGTCTGATCCTGCAAGGCCGCAAGGACACCTGGATCGGGGATCAGTCAGTCAGCCTGGGGCCGGGCGATGCGCTGGTGGTCAGTCACGACCTGCCGGTGCAATCGCGGATCACCCTTGCCAGCCCGCAGACCCCCTATCTCGCGGTCATCCTGACGCTGGATCTGGCGGTGCTGCGCGGGCTGCAGGACGAGTTGGCCGGGCTGGCCTTGCCCGCTTCCGACGGGCGGTCGCTCGCCGTCACCCGGGCGGAACCGGCCCTGTTGCAGGCACTTTCGCGCTACCTTGACCTCAGCCCCTCACCGCTGGATGCCAGGGTCCTTGGCCCAGGGGTCCTGCGTGAGGTGCAGTACCGGCTCCTCCTGTCCCCCGCCGGGGCGATGCTGCGACGCCTGATCGTCTCGGGCAGCCACGCCAGCCGGATCGCCCAGGCCATCCAGCGGCTGCGACAAGAGTTCCATTTGCCGCTTGGCCTGCCCGACCTTGCCCGCAGCGCGGGGATGAGCGTCACCTCGTTTCACCAGCATTTCAAGGCCATCACCGGCACCACGCCATTGCAATACCAAAAGGACCTGCGCCTGATCGCGGCGCGCGCGCTTCTGGTCGACCGCGCCCAAAGCGTGGCCGAGGCGGCCTATGCCACCGGCTATGAAAGTGCCACGCATTTCAGTCACGACTACCGACGCCGCTTTGGCAGACCGCCCAGCCGCGACGCAGCGCGCGACCGGGCGGCACCTGTGCAGGCCTCAGGGCACCGTGCTGTCGAGGCTTAGAAGAAACGCCACGATATCGGCCCGCTCCTCCGGTGACAGCTTGACCGGACCAAGCGAGAACAGGCGGGTCTTCCTGTGGTCGGCATAATGGTCCACCACCGCCTTCAACGTCGCGAGCGACCCGTCGTGCATATAGGGCGCGCGGCTGGTCAGTTCGCGCAAGGTGGGCGTGCGGAACCGATGCTCGTCGAATTTCCGCAAGGTCAGGGCACCGCGACCAAGGTCGTCGTCGGTCAGGCCGATGTCATGAAACCCGCCATCGGTGAAGGCCCAGCCGCTATGGCAGGTGGAACATTTCGCGCGGCCGGTGAAAAGCTCGAACCCGCGTTTCGCCGCCGGGGAAAGGGCGTCCGCATCGCCCGCGACATAGGCATCAAAGGCCGAGGGGGGAGAGATCAGCGTCCGCTCATAGGTGGCAATCGCGCGCGAGATCGTGTCCGGGCTGATCGCCGGGGTGTCGGGAAACGCCGTGGCAAAGGCTTCGACATACTCCGCCTCGGCTGACAGACGCGAGACGAGGCGGTCAAGGTCCAGGTTCATCTCGACCGTGTTCGACACCGGGCGCAGGGCCTGATCCTCCAGACTGTGCGACCGACCGTCCCAGAACAGCGCGGTCTGAATCGCGACATTCCACAGCGTCGGAGTGTGGCGTTCAAGAGTGCGGCCCCGCAGCCCCGCTGCTGTCTTCTGCCCGTCCTCGAACCCCTTGTCGGGCTGATGGCAGGCGGCGCAAGAGGTTGCGCCATCCGCCGAAAGCTGCGGATCGAAGAACAGCTTTCGCCCGAGTTCGGCCCGTTCGGGGGTATAGGGTGTCTCGGCCGGAAACGGGATCGCAGCAGGGCGGTCGAAGTCGGTCAGCTTGTCCTTGGAAAAGGCCGCCTGCGCCAGGAACACGGCGGTCACCGCACCGACAAGCATCGGCCAGACGGAGGCAGGCCAGGCAAGACGCGGGGTCATTTCGCCACCTCTGCAAGTCCGGCCCTGGTCTGGCAGGCGATCAGCGCGGGCATCCGGTCACGCTCCAGTATCTCGCGCCAGCCGTCGTCATAGATGCCCGAGACGCGCAATTCGCCGGTGATGCCGCCGGTGGGGGTCGGGGTGACGATCATTTCCTCCAGCCACAGATCCTTGGCCCGGAGGCGGTAGACGAAGCGATCTTCGCCCTCCTCGAACTTCGACAGGGGCAGGAAGGTGGCCTGGTCGCGGAAACAGCCGGCAAAGGCCGACAGGGGGACATCGGCGTCGATTTCGGTGACGACGGCGGTGGCGTAGAAGGCGGTCTGGCCACGGACGCCGCCGGTGTTCGGGCCGCAAGCGGCAAGGGTTGCGACGGCCAGAAGCGCGAGGGTGTTGGGATGAGGCGACATGGGGTGGGCTTTCAATGCGTGCCGCGTGCTGCGGGATTTCGGGTTGGCTGGTCGGGGCGGTCCTGCCGCCCGTCGTGGTCCTGCAAGAACAGGCGAAGGACGGTGTTGAACGTCTCGGCCCGTTCGATCATCACGGCATGACCGGCCCCGGGGACCGGCACGACCTGCGCCCCCCGGATCCCGTCCCGCACCCGGGCTGCGCTGGCGGGAGAGATCGGGCGGTCTTCGCTGCCGGAAAAGATCAGCGTCGGAGCCTTGATCAGCGGCAGAAGGTCATGGATCGCCGCCCGCCCGGCCGAGGCTGCCGCCGCGCGATGCAGGCTGCGCGGCAGGCGACGCAGGATGCCGCGCCAATGCTCACGCTCAGCCCTGACCGCAGGATCGGCAAGGAAGGTCTTGCCGAACAGGATCTTCAGCATCGCGCCGGTCACCACCCTTGGGCCGAAAAGCCGCACGATGGCGATCAGAAGCCGGTAACGCGGCAGGTTCGACGCCTCTTCCGCGTCGGCGCTGGGACCTACAAGCGTCAGCGACCGGACAAGGTCAGGGTGGCGCGCGGCAAGCCGCATCGCGATGAACGAGCCCATGGAAAAGCCCACCACATGCGCAGCTTCGATGCCAAGCTGGGTCAAGACCTCTACCGCATCCTCGGCCAAGGCATCGAGGCCAAGGCCCAGGCGTGGCTTGTCCGACAACCCCTGACCGCGCAGATCGAAGGTGATCACCCGGTGGGTCGGGGCAAAATGCGCCACCTGCGCGCGCCAGGACTCGCTGGCCAGCATCAGCCCGTGGATGAACAGGATCGGGGTCCCGGTCTCACCGGATGGGGGCTCGCCGGTGTCGGTCACGAAGAGCCGCGCGCCGTTCACGTCAAGGTAACGCATCTTCGGTCTGCCGTTATGCAAAAGGGGTGCGGTCCGGGGCAGGGCGGTCATGGCCGCGCCCGTTTGGTCATCAGGCCAAGGTGGCCAAGGCCGGTCAGGATCAGCCACAGCGACAGACCAAGGAACCCCGCGATGGTGAAGAGGGAGAACACCTCGCCGTTCCGACCCAGCGCGATGGCCAGCCCTTCGGTCGTGCCGATGCCGATCAGGACAGCGGTGGCAAAGCCCAGGCCGCCGGTCAGATACCGGCCCTGCCGCCCCTGCAGCAGCGCCAGCGACAGCGCGAAGAACACCAGAAGCCACTGACCAAGGTGTTCGCCGATGGCGACCCCACCCCAGGCGTTCAGCATGTCGAACATCCCCTCGGCGGCTGCTTTCTGGGTGGCGTCCCCCTCGGCATGGCGGCGGGCAAGGCCGGGGATCACAAAGACCCAGCGCCAAAGACCGATGGCCTGGGTGACCCCGGACAACGCCCCGGTGATCGCCGCAGTCAGCGCCAGCCGGTCCGAGGTGGCGCGGTTGGCCGGCGTCAGCGCCAGCCCGATCGCGAGCGGTACCAACAGAAGCGCCGCCCAGGCAAAGGCGTGCCAGGTCAGGATCAGCGTCGGGCCGCCGTCGGCGAACCGGGTCAGCGCCTCGGCAGCCGGGCGGCGCAGGATGTCGGGATAATCGTAGATCGCGACCAGATTGGCATAGGGCAGGTTGAAGCCGATCGCCATGGCGATGGCAGCAGCGCCAAGACGGGGGGACGGGGGAAACATCATCAGGCTTTCGGGTTGGGCTGAGTGGCTCCCCTGTCGGGGACTGCTCGCCAGGTGTCACTGGTTGGTGACTCTTACTAGATCACCAGCCGGTGACAGGTCAAGTCACTGATCAGGGACAAAACCGCACAGCGACATTGCGCATTTGTGCCGGGGGCGCTAGGCACGTCGCAGAAAAGCCTTGGGGACAGCATGAACCAAAGCGACCCGACACCCCAAAAGACGCCGGACAGTGGTGAGGGCAACCGCAGCCGCGACCGGGCCGCGACCGAAAAGCGCATCCTGGATGCGGCGCAGAAGGTGCTGACCGAAACCGGCGCTTCGGGCTTGGGTGTCAACGCGCTTGCCCGGGCGGCTGGCGTCGACAAGCAGTTGATCTACCGCTACTACGGCGGTCTTGACGGGGTGCTTCAGGCGCTGGGCGAACGCATTGCGCTTTGGTGGCAAGATCGGCTTCTGGACGATCCGCCAATTTCCCCACCCGCCACCTATGCCGCCCTGATCGAGCGTCTGGCCCTGCGCCTGTTGCACGTCCTGCGGACCGAGCCCCTCGCGGCGCAAAGCGGGCTGTGGGAGCTTGCGGATACCTCCGGGCTGGTCGGTCCCTTGACGGCGTCGCGGGCGCGGGCCTTGGGCGAATGGATGGCCCGGACGCGCGGCTCCCTTCAGCCGCCCGAGGGGGTCGATGCCCCGGCCGTGAACGCCATCCTGGTCTCGGCGATCAGCTACATGGTGCTGGCCAGCCGAACCTCACCCACCGTGGTCGGGCTTCCCCTGGACGGCGAGGCGGGCTGGGCGCGGGTCGAGGCCGCGACGCGGCGGCTGGTGCGCGGGGTCTACGGCGCTTGAGCGTCAGGAAAGCTCAGATCCGGTCAAGCAGCGTCAGGACAAGGACGACGACAAGGACAAGGCCGATCACCCCGACGCCGCCGTTGCCATAGCCATAGCCATAGCCGCCGAACCGGCCGCTGAACCCGCCCAACAGCGCGACGACAAGGACGATGATCAGAATGGTTCCGAGGGACATGTGGTTCTCCGATGGTTCTGGGCTCAGGGACGCCCTCGCACCACAGCGCAGCGGTGCATAGCCTGGAAAGAACCCCTCTGCCCGGCCAAACGTTCCGGCAAGGGCTGGCTGGCCCATCGGTCTTGCCGTTACCGGGCTGCGTCAGATCAAAGCTTTGCCACCCGGTCAGCCAGGGAGACGACCCCATCCCGTTCGACCGAGCAATAAAGCCCGCGCAGCCGATACGGCAAATGCGCCTTGGCGCGCACCCAGTCATAAGCCGCCCGGCCGCAGCGCAGCTTCCACTTGGCACAACCATCGTTCGGCTCGTCGCTGACCCGCAGGACGGCTGTCCCGACCTGCAGAAGCGTGCCGGTGGGCAGATTGGCCGCGCCAAGGTCAAGGTCAACAGCGATGTTGTCCCCCGGGTGGAACAGCGGGTTTTGGTCCAGCCAGACCAGGTCAAGCACCCGCGCTGGCATCAGGCTGACCTGATTGCGCGGGTCCGGACTGCCGTCGGGGAGCTTAAGCCAGGGGTTTGCCGCCTCACAATCACCGACCACCCCCACAGCGCGGGTCAAGTGAAGCTGGTCGGGAAAGCTCCGCTGGTTCGGGGCGGGCCGGGCGCACAAAAGGCGGATCGGACCGTTGTCTTGGGGGGCAGCCAGAACCTGCGGCAAGCTGGCGGCAAGCGTCGCCGCATCGACTGTCGTGGTCGGCCCGGCCTTCATTCTGCCGCCCTTTGCCAGGCCAGGGCTAACTCTGCCCCCACGTCGATCTTCTCATGCCGGAGCGGCTGGTCGAGATCCACCGGGCGGTCGAGGTCCTGGGCATAGCGGTGCCCGGCATAGGTCGCAGCGGCGATGATGGCGGGCGCGTCGCAGTCACCGATCCGCGCAAGGGTAAAGGGCAGGGGGCCCTCACCAGCCAGCGCCTGCAGGCCGGTGTAAAGCTCATCCACCGGGGTGCGCTGGCCGACGACGACCAGCCCCGTCGCCGCGAGGGTTTTCTCACGCCCCGAATGCTCGCAAGCCAGCGTCACCTTCTGCCCATCGAACCAGACCAGCCCATGCGCCGTAAGCAACTCTACCCCAAGGCCGATCAGGTGACCCGGCACCCGCCAGCCTTCGCCGGTCTCCTCGGCCCAGGGCGAGACGCGGTCGGCAGGCGTGACCAGCGTCACCGAAAGCCCAGCCTGCCGCAGCCGTTCGGCAATGACACCGCCCATGTAATAGCCGTCGGAATCGAAAACCACAGTGGGACCAGTGGGCAGGGTGCCCTCCATGATGTCATCCGGCGTCAGGACCGGGGTCGTGGGATCGGCGATGGGGTAAAACCGCTTGGGGCCGAACACATCGCGCCGCCAGCGCGCGCCGGTGGCGATCACCACATGGTCGGCGCCAAACTCCATCACGTCCCCAGGGGTCAGGCGGCTGTCAAGGTACACCTCAACATTCGGCAGTTTCTGCAACTGCTGCACGCGGTAGTCGCGCACCCGGATGTATTCGCGCATGCCCGGCAGGGTCGCCTCCCGCGTGACGCGGCCGCCCAAAACCTTGCCCGCCTCAGCCAGCGCCACCCGGTAGCCGCGCCGGCCCAAGGCGCGGGCCGCCTCCAGCCCCGCCGGTCCCGCGCCGACGATCAGCACGAGGGAGTCGGTGGTACGCGGCGCGATCCTTTCGGGATGCCAGCCCTGCCGCCATTCTTCGCCCATCGTCGGGTTCTGCGTGCAGCGGATCGGCACCGACAGGCTGTCACCGGAATAGCAGACGTTGCAGCCGATGCATTCGCGGATATCCTCCAGCCGCCCCTCGGCGATCTTCATGGGCAGGTAGGGGTCGGCAATCGACGGCCGCGCCGCACCGATCAGATCGGTCACGCCCGACCGCAGCATCCGCACCATCGCGTCGGGTGAGGTATAGCGGCCCACCGTCACCACCGGCTTTGTGGTGACCGACCGGACCCAGCGCATATAGGGTTCCAACGCACCTTCCTTGACGAAGCGAGAGGCCCCCATTTCCAGCGAATAGTCCTGGATGTTGATGTCCCACAGGTCGGGAAGATCGGCCAGCAGGGCAAACATCTCCCGCCGTTCGCCCAGGATCGGCTGGCCGTCGACATCCGCCCGCTCATCGGCGGCAAAGCGCACCGCGACGGCGCAACGGTCGCCGACGGCGTCCTTCGTCTCTTCGATCACCTCGCGCACCAGCCGGGTGCGGTTTTCCAAGGAACCGCCGTATTCATCGCCCCGCGTGTTGGTCTCGGGGTCAAGGAAGTTCGCCAGCAGATAGCCATGCGTGGCATAGACATAGACGATATCGAACCCGGCCTCACGCGCGCGGAGGGCGGCATTGCGGTGCCAGCGGCGATAGGTCCGGATGTCGGCCTTGTCCATCGCGCGGGACTGGAACGGATGGCCGACGCCATTGGGGCGACTTGCCACGTCCATCGACACCAGCAGCGTCGCCAGATTGGCACTGCGCGAGCCGCCGAACCACAGCTCCACCCCGGCAAGCGCGCCATGGGCATGCACCTTGTCGGTCATCAGCCGGTGTGAGCGGATGTCGCCCTCATCCCACAGGCTTGCGCTGATATGGAGTTGGTCGTCCGACGCCGGGTGGATGGAGCAATATTCGGTGCAGACCACGCCCCAGCCGCCTTCGGCCTTGACGCCCCGCATCTCGGCCAGGGTGCGGGGCCGGGCCCAGCCCATGCCGGTGCAATGCGGCACCTGGTAGAACCGGTTCTTCGTGGTCACCGGGCCGATCTGCAAGGGCTGGAACAGGATGTCATGCCGGGGGTCGCGGGTCATGGTGGTCACCTTCGTCGCATTGATCAAAGGCTAGACCCGACAGGCCCTTGGCGCAACGGGCAGGTGGCGGTGGGCGGGGCCAAACGAAACGGCCGCACCCCGGGGGGCACGGCCGCAGTCATCTGCCTTGGCAGATTTGGATCAGTTTGTCGCCGGTGCGGCGGCATCGGCTGCCGGGGCAGCACCCTCCGCTGCCGGGGCGGCAGCGGCGGGCGACAGCGAGACGATATAGGCCCAGACGTTGGCCGCATCTTCCGGCTTCTTCAGCTTGTAGGCCATCTTGGATTTGGCCTTGTCGTCGCCAAGCTTGGCCTTCAGGAACTTTGCCGGGTCCTGGACATATTCGACAAAGTTTGCCTCGTCCCAGACAAAGCCGGTCGCGCCAAGCGCCACGATCGACTCGCCATACTTGAACTCGGGATAGCTGCCCGCGACGCGGCCCGGCATGCCATAGAGGTTCGGCCCGGTCTTGGCGTTCTTGCCGGCCAGCACTTCACCGGCTTCGTTCTGGACGACGTGGCAGGTCTGGCACTGGTTGAAGACTTTCGCCCCAGCCTCGATGTCCTGCGCCAGGGTCGGCGCGGCAAGGCTGGCAAAGGCGATGGCGGTAAGGGTCAGGCGCATGGTTTCCTCCGAGGGTTTTTCTGAACTCTATACTGTCGCCCACGGCCGGTTTGGCAAGGCCCGCCGGTGCAATTTCACGCGACTGCGTGTGAAATCGCGCATTGCCGCCAAAGTGAGCCAAGGGCGGTGACAAGTTTGTCGATATCGGCCTCGCTGTGATGCGGGCCGGGGGTCAGGCGCAGACGCTCGGTTCCCTTGGGGACGGTCGGATAGTTGATCGGCTGGACGTAGATGCCCCAGTCGGCCATCAGGATGTCGCTGATCATCCGGCATTTCACCGGATCGCCGATCATCACCGGGATGATGTGCGAACCGTTCGCCATATGCGGGATGCCGGCGCGGTCAAGCTTCTGCCGCAACAGCGCGACATTGGCCTTCTGCGCCGCCCGTTCGGCCCCGCTGACCTTCAGATGCCGGATCGAAGTGGTCGCCGCCGCCGCAACCGCAGGCGGGATCGCCGTGGTGAAGATGAAGCCCGAGGCGAAGCTGCGGACGAAATCCACCAGCGCGGCAGAGCCGGTGATATAGCCGCCCATGCAGCCGAAGGCCTTGCCAAGGGTGCCCTCGATCACGTCGATCCGGTGCGCAAGGCCCCGTTCTTCGGTCACGCCACCCCCGCGCGGGCCGTACATGCCGACGGCGTGCACCTCGTCGATGTAGGATAGGGCACCATGCGCCTCACATACCTCGACGATCTCGCGGATCGGGGCGATGTCGCCATCCATCGAATAGACGCTCTCGAAGGCCACGATCTTCGGACGGTCGCCGGTTGCTTTCAGCTTGCGGTCAAGGTCGCGCCAGTCGTTGTGCTTCCAAAGCGCCTTGTCCGCGCGGGAATGGCGGATGCCTTCGATCATGCTGGCGTGGTTCCCCTCATCCGACAGGATCACCGCGCCGGGGATGCGGCTTCCCAGCGTCGACAGCGCCGCCCAGTTCGACACATAGCCCGAGGTGAACAAAAGCGCCGCATCCTTGCCGTGGAGATCGGCAAGCTCCGCCTCCAGCGCGCGGTGCTGGACGGTGTTGCCGCTGATGTTGCGCGTGCCACCGGCCCCCGCGCCACAATCCTGCGTGGTCTTGACCATCGCCGCGATCACGTCCGGATGCTGGCCCATGCCAAGATAGTCGTTGGAGCACCAGACGGTCACCTCCTGCACCGTATCGCCGTGCCGGTCGGCGCGGGGAAAGGCACCGGTGCGACGTTCGATGTCGGCGAAGGTGCGGTAGTTGCCTTCGGATTTCAGGGCATCAAGCTGGCTTTGAAAATGGCGAGCGAAGTCCATGGGGGTCACTTTCTTGTCGTAAAGCGGGGAGATGTGGTCAGGGCTCGGGTGGTCAGGGCTTGGCTATGGGCGTCCGGGGCCGCAGGCAGCATCCAGCGCCAGAGTTTCTGGTCCGGCAAGGGCAGGACCATGAACCAGTGTTCCAGAACGGCCAGCGCGGTCAGCGCCGCCAGAAGGATGTGGCCGACCTGCCCCTCGGCATCCGGGGCCGCCCAGGCGCGCTCCAGCCAGCAGGCGGTGGCAAAGGTCAGGATCGTGACCGAGACCGGGAACAGCCCGTTCATCGGCGCGGTGCGGAAATGGCTGGCCAGATGCGTCAGAGGCCGGGGCAGAAACTCGGTGTTGATGCGCGGGACGCCGTAAAAGAGGTTCAGCTTGGCCGAGGCGCGGGCAAAGAACAGGACGGCAAAGGTCCAAAGACCAAACGGATTGGCCGCGTTGCTCGACGCCACCGCGAGCACGACCAGCGCGGCAATCAGCAGCGCCTCATGCCAGAGGATGGTCTGCGTCGCACGCCAGAAGCGGTCAATCCCGCGCGCATGGGGCGGGCAGGGCGCGGTGTTCGGGCCAGTGATGATGCCGGACAGGAACGCAAGCTCGATCCAGCCCCACAGCGCCAGCGCCGACAGGAACGCACCATAAATCGCCGGGCCGCTGGGGCTGCCCAGCGTGACGGCAAGCCCCCAGACCCCGGCGACCAGCAGGGGCAGGCCCCCGATGACCGACATCAGATGCGCGCGGCCGCCGATCCGGTCGGCATGGCGCACCCGCCACAGGATCGCGCCGGTGGAGAACCACCAGAGAAACAGCGCCAGAAGGGCCGCGATCCAGGGATTGGTCATGTGCGGCACCCCCCATGGGGGATGCCGCACCGGCGGACGGGACGCGCCCATCCCGTCCGCCTACCCGCTGCCGGAACAGCGGTATGGGGGTATCCGGTCAATACGTCGGCTCCAGCCGCACATTGGCGGGCAGGGCGTGACGCTTGGCCGGAATGGTGTAGAGGCTGACGAAGGTGAAAAGTGCCTTCACCCCGAGCGCCCAGCCCGTCACGCGGCCGGCGATGCCGCCCCGCCGCTTGGCCGCATCCATCGCGATGAAGGTGCGGTTCATGCGTTCAAGGTTCGGAATCCAGCGCGGGTGGTCGATGTTCAGCTCCATCGGGAAGATCTGCCGCGCGATGGTGGAGGTCTTGCGAAACACCTCCTGGTCGTACCAGCTGATCTCTACCCCCAAAGCCTTGTGAAACTCCGGCCTTGCGTGGTCGCGGACCCACATGGTCGAATAGACGGCGGTCAGGAAGAACTTGATCCAAAGCTTGTTCACGAAGCTGTTGGTCAGCTTCGGATCGGTCTTCATGATCAGGGCGAACGCCTCGCCATGGCTGAACTCGTCGTTGCACCATTCGCGGAACCACTTGAAGATCGGGTGGAACCGCTGTTCGGGATGCGCCTCCAAGTGGCGGAAGATCGTGATGTAGCGGGCGTAGCCGATCTTTTCGGAAAGGTAGGTGGCGTAGTAGATGAACTTCGGCCGGAAGTAGGTGTATTTCTTCGCCTTGGTCAGGAAACCAAGGTTCACCGCCACCCCGGCCTCGCGCAGGGCGTCGTTGATGAAACCGGCATGCCGCGCCTCATCCCGGGCCATGTAGCTGAAAAGCTCGCAGACATCGGCATTGCTGCCGCGCCGCTTCATCTCCTTGTAAAGGACGCAGCCCGAAAACTCGGCGGTGC
>NCDS01000027.1 GCA_002280315.1 Rhodobacterales bacterium 32-66-7
CCTCATCCGCGATCAAGAGGACGCCGTACTTCTCGCAGATGCGCTGAATTTCCGGCCAATAGGTCTTCGGCGGGATGATGACGCCGCCCGCCCCCTGGATCGGCTCGCCGATGAAGGCGGCGACGTTGTCGGGGCCGATCTGGAGGATCTTCTCCTCCAGCTGCTGCGCGCGGGCGAGGCCGAAGTCATCCTCGGCCATCTCCCCACCCTCCCCCCACCAGTAGGGCTGGTCGATATGCTCGATCCCGTCGATCTTGCCGCCATGGTCATGGATCGGCTTCATCCCGCCAAGCGAGCCGCCGCCCATGGTGGAGCCGTGATACCCGTTCCAGCGCGCAATGATGGTCTTGCGCCAGGGCATGCCCTTCACGTCCCAATAGCGGCGGACGAGGCGGATGTTGGTATCATTCGCCTCGGACCCGGAGCCGGCGAAGAAGACGTGGTTCAGATCACCGGGGGCAAGCTTCGCAATCTCGGCCGCGAGTGCGATGGCAGGGACATGGGTGGTCTGGAAGAAGGTGTTGTAATAGGCCAACTCCTCCATCTGCCGGGCGGCGACCTGCGCCAGTTCCTTGCGACCATAGCCGATGTTGACGCACCAGAGGCCCGCCATGCCGTCAAGGATGCGGTGCCCCTCGCTGTCGGTCAGCCAGACCCCCTCACCCCGCGTGATCACCCGCGCCCCCTTGGCGGCAAGACCCGCCTTGTCGGTGAACGGGTGGAAGTGATGGGCCGCGTCCAGGCGCTGCAGCTCGGCGGTCGGGAGATGGTTGGTGATCATGTTCATCTGGGGGCCCTTTGCGGAATCAGCCGGGCGACGCGTCCGGATCGGATCGACAATATGATCAAACACAAGATCGATCAAGAAATTTGATCAAATTCCGCAAGGCAGCCCAGCCCCCCGGCAACCAAGCGGAGCGCCTTGCGGCGCACTTTCGGTCTCTCGGTCTTGCGCGGGGCGCAAAACCGAGGCTGACGAGGGGCGCCGCCCCTCGAGCTCCCCGGGGATATTTGTGCAGAAAGGAGGAGCCAGAACGCTTTGCATTTCCTTTCTGCCCAAATATCCGACGGGGGTTTGGGGGTGTCAAACCCCCAATTGCCAGAGCCGATTGCCTCAAGCCGGTTGCGCGCTTGCGCGCAGAGGCGAGAAAGAAGGCGTGCGCGGAACGCGCTCCGTTCTTGAGGCGCGGGTCTCGGGCGCGGGTCAGGCACCCTCGCCCAGCGACTGGCGCACGTGGTCGATGCCTTGCTGGATGTCGCGTTCGATTGCCGCAGCAAGGCCGCGCGCATCGCCGCGTTGCATCGCGAGGATCGCCTCGCGGTGCAGGTCAGGGGCGGTTTCGCGGCCATGGCGGGCGAGGACCGCACGCAACGACGGCCCGGCCCTAAGCCAGAGCGAACGGGCCAGGTCCAAAAGGACCGGGGCCTCGGCGCTTTCGTAAAGCGCGAAGTGGAAGGCGTGGTTCGCCGCCAGATAGTCCGAAAGCATGCCCTCGCGGATCGCCTGGTTGACCCTGGCGTCGATCGCCTCCAGCCGGTCGACCCTTGCGGGGGTCAGGCGGGGTGCCGCACGTTCGGCCAGCTGCGGCTCGATCGCGAGGCGGGCGAAGGCGACCTCGTCCAGGCTTTGCGCCGAGAGCCGGGGGACCGCGACCCGCCGGTTGCCTTGCGGCAGCAGCGCGCCCTCGGCAGTCAGGCGGCGGATCGCCTCGCGCACCGGGGTCATCCCGGCCCCAAGATCGCCGATCAGCCCCTGGATCGTCACCGGTTGGCCCGGCGCAAGATGGCCGTAAAGGATCATGTCGCGCAGGCGCGTGTAGGTCACCTCATGGCTCGGAATCTTCCGGTTCTCCGCGTCCATCAAGGCTTCCTTTCTGATCGCCCCTTTATGACGGCATCGGCCCGGCAATCAAGGCGCTATCCGTTCCGGTGGCAGGCCGGTGCCAAGCGGCCGCAGGAGCTTGCAGCAACGCGGAGGGGCCCCGGCACTTCACGCGCGGGGCGCAAAAGTCCTGTTGCGTCAAGCGCGCCGCCGGATCATCATCCGGCGCAATGTTCCGGGGAGCACCGGACGGATGGATCGGGGCGCGAACCGCCCCTCGCGGGAGGAAGATGATGAAGTCGATCAAGGGCCCGGCCCTGTTTCTGGCGCAGTTCGCGGGCGACGCAGCGCCGTTCAATTCCTGGCAATCGATCACCGCCTGGGCCGCCGATTGCGGCTACAAGGGCGTGCAAGTGCCAAGCTGGGACGCCCGGTTGTTCGATCTCGACAAGGCCGCCACGTCCCGCGCCTATTGCGACGAATTCAAGGGGGTGGCCGCCGAAGCGCGTATCGATGTCACCGAACTTTCGACCCACCTGCAAGGCCAGCTTGTCGCCGTCCACCCCGCCTATGACACCGCCTTTGACGGCTTTGCCGCCCCATCGGTGCGCGGCAACCCGAAGGCCAGGGCTGAATGGGCGGTGGATCAGTTGAAGAAGGCGCTGACCGCATCGCAGCACCTTGGGCTTTCGGCGCATGTGACCTTTTCCGGCGCGCTCGCCTGGCCCTATGTCTACCCCTGGCCGCAGCGCCCCGCCGGTCTGGTCGAGGAAGCCTTCGACGAGCTTGCCCGCCGCTGGACCCCGATCCTGGACCATGCCGAGGATTGTGGCATCGACCTATGCTATGAAATCCACCCCGGCGAAGACCTGCATGACGGCATAAGCTTCGAGATGTTCCTCGATCGCGTGAAAGGCCACAAGCGCGCCAACATGCTGTACGATCCCAGCCATTATGTGCTGCAACATCTTGATTATCTTGACCACATCGACATCTACCACGACCGGATCAAGATGTTCCACGTCAAGGATGCCGAGTTGAACCCGACCGGCCGCCAAGGTGTCTATGGCGGCTTTCAACCTTGGGTCAACCGCGCGGGCCGCTTCCGCAGCCCCGGCGACGGGCAGGTCGATTTCGGCGGCATCTTCTCCAAGCTCACCCAATACGGCTTTGACGGCTGGGCGGTGGTGGAATGGGAATGCTGCCTGAAACACCCCGAGGATGGCGCCCGCGAAGGCGCCGCCTTTGTCGAGGCGCATATCATCCGCGTCACCGAAAAGGCCTTCGACGACTTCGCCGATGCCGGGACCGACCGCGCCGCCAACCGGAAAATGCTGGGACTGCAGGGATAGCGATGACAACAATTACCGGGACTGACAAAAACGGACGTGCGGTAGAGGCTTACTATGTGAAGGGCAGGCTCACCGGTGTTGATGGCAAGACGGACGGCTTCAAGTGTTTTCCTCCAAGCTGTAACGACGCCAGAAAGGCGCAGAGCTTTGAAACGATAGATGCGGCGGCCAGTTTTCTTCTCTCCAACCCCTCTTGGGGAGTTCGTATGCGGCCAGGATCGGGAATCTTCACTTCGATTTTCATAGATGGAAAGGTGAGATGAAGATCGGCTTCAACCTCCTTCTCTGGACCACCGATCTCGACCGCGCGCTCCTGCCCACCCTGCGCGCCCTCAAGGCTGCGGGCTACGACGGAGTGGAGGTGCCGATCTTCAGCGGCGACCCGGCGCATTACCGCGAGGTGAAGGCGATGCTCGACGGCGAAGGGCTGGCCAGCACCGTCGTCGCCATCGTCCAGGATGAGGCGCGCAATCCCCTGTCCGCCACGAATGAGGCCGCCGGGGTCGACTACCTGAAATGGCTCGTCGACTGTTCCGTCGCCCTCGGGGCCGAGGTGCTGGCCGGGCCGTTCTACCAGCCGCTCGGCGTCTTTTCGGGCCATCCCCTCAGCGATGACGAATGGCAGCGGCTGGTCCGGACCCAGACCGCGATGGCCGATCACGCGGGTGCGGCGATCACCCTGGCGGTGGAGCCGCTCAACCGGTTCGAATGCTACGCGCTCAACACCTGCGAACGCGCGGCCAGGCTGGTGCAGGCGGTGAACCGGCCGAACTATGGCTACCTCTTCGACACCTTCCATTCCAATATCGAGGAACAGGATACCATCGAAGCCTTGCGGGCCACGCTGCCCCAGGTCAGCCACATCCATATCTCGGAAAACGACCGCGGCACGCCGGGTCGCGGCCATGCGCCGATCCTGCCCGCCATCGCTGCCGCCCGCGCCGGGGGCTACACCGGCTGGCTGACAGTGGAGGCGTTCGGCCATGCCCTCCCGGACATCGCCGCTGCCACCAGGGTCTGGCGGCCGCTTTTCACCTCGGAAACCGAGGTCTATACCGAAGCCATGGCGCTGATCCGCCAGGGACTTGCCGCGTAACAGGAGCCTGCCATGCCGATCGATGCCGCCCATACCGCCCGCCCGCCCCGCCTCCGTCTTGGCATGGTCGGGGGTGGCCGTGATGCCTTCATCGGCGCGGTCCACCGCATCGCCGCGCGGATTGATGACCAGTATGACCTGGTCGCGGGCTGCTTTTCGTCGAACCCGGACAAGGCGCTTGCCTCCGCCGCCGATCTTGGGGTGGCGCGCGCCTATACCTCTTTCGCCGACATGGCCGCGCGGGAAGCGCGCCGCAAGGATGGCATCGACGTGGTGGCGATCGTGACGCCGAACCACATGCACGCCCCGGTGGCGCTCCAGTTCCTCAAGCGCGGCATCCATGTCATCTGCGACAAGCCCCTGACCGCCACCCTGCCCGAGGCGAAGAAACTCGCCAAGGCGGCCGAGGCGTCGGGCGTGGTCTTCGCGCTGACGCATAACTACACCGGCTATCCGATGATCCGGCAAGCCAAGGCGATGGTCGCGGGGGGGGAGCTTGGCGATCTCCGCCTCGTTCAGGTCGAATACGCGCAGGACTGGCTGACCGAACCGGTGGAGGCGTCGGGCCAGAAACAGGCCGACTGGCGCACCGATCCGGCCCGGACCGGCGCGGGCGGCAGTACCGGCGACATCGGCACCCATGCGTTCAACCTGGCCAATTTCGTCACCGGCCTGACGCTGGACCAGCTTGCCGCCGACCTTACCGCCTTCGTTCCGGGCCGCAGGGTCGATGACAACGGCCATGTGCTCTTGCGCTACCAGGGCGGGGCCAAGGGCATGCTCTGGTGCAGCCAGGTCGCGCCCGGCAACGAAAACGCGCTGCGGCTGCGGGTGTATGGCACCAGGGGTGGCCTCGAATGGGCGCAGGAGGATCCGAACTACCTCTGGTTCACCCCCTTTGGCCAACCGAAACGCCTGATCACCCGGGGCGGTGCCGGATCAGGGCCCGAGGCCGCGCGGATGACCCGCGTCCCCCCCGGCCACCCGGAGGGCTATCTGGAAGGCTTCGCCAACATCTACGCCGAGGCCGCCCGCGCGATCCATGCCGCCAAGGCCGGCACCAGCCCGCCCAAGGACACCACCTTCCCCGGGCTGAAGGAAGGCCTCGACGGCGTGGCCTTCATCGACGCCTGCGTCCGCTCCTCGGCAAGGAACGCAAGTTGGGTCAGCCTCAACCTCTGACCCCTTAAACCTTATCTAGAACTTTCATCCTTTCTGGAAAAATATCCCACGGGAGGTCCGGAGGGTGTGAAACCCTCCGGCTTCGACGCGCCAGAGACCACCCGCCGACATCAAGGTCACGTGGGCAGATTGCCCACCCTACGGCAGGGTAGGGTGGGCAATCTGCCCACGTCCATTCTGCCGCAAGCGCGACCGTTCGCGCGCCAGCCAAAGCGCGGTCAGGATCAGGGGACCGTTCGTCACCTCGCCCCCGGCCACCGCCGCCATCAGCGCATCGAGCTCTAGAAGATGGCCTTTGATATCCTCTGCCTCTTCCGGCTTGCCGAACACCCCGGCACATCCGTCCGGCAGATCAGAGATCGCGACGTAGGAATACAGATACTCCGACATCGCCCCCGGAGAGGGGTAGTATTCCGCGACCTTTTCCAAGGCTCCCAACGCCAGTCCGGCCTCTTCCAGAGCCTCGCGGCGGGCGCAGTCGGCAGGGGTTTCCCCCGGGTCGATCCGCCCGGCAATCGGCTCAAGCTGCCACGGCACGGGATCGCCCCGGCGCAGGGGGCCGACCCGAAACTGTTCGATCACCAGCACCCGGTCGCGCACGGGATCATAGGGCAGTACGGTGACCGCGTCGCAGGCGACAAAGACCTCGCGGCGGAGCGTCTCGCTCATCCGGCCGTCAAAGCGCCGGTGGCGCAGTCTTTGCACCTCAAGCGCGAAGAAACCGGCATGCGCAATCGTTGCCGGGTCGCTGTCGACCGCCCCGGGGCCAAGCCCGCCGCCAGCCCGCAGGTCGGACCCGGCGGCCTGCGCTGCACGCACCCGACTGGCCGCTTCCGTCCGAAGCGATGCCAGACGCCGCCGCACCACGGCGGCCGGAAGCTTGCCCCGACAGGCCAGCACCGCCTCGGCCAGGGCAACCGCCTCGGGGTCAGCGGACCCAAGGTCTGCCCCTTTCGCCCCGCTTCGGTCGGGCACAAGGCCCATGACCTCGGCATAGAAGGCAAAGGCTGCGGCGCCATCCGCTTCCGCGTCGAACACCGAACGCAGCGTCGGCGACCCGGTCACGGTCAGGGCCAGCGTCGCGCGGCGTATTCCGTCAGCATCCCGCCAATGGCCCCGCCCACGAAGAACACCGCAAGGCAATCGACCGAGAACAGGATCTGCGAGCGTTTGAGCATGATGGCAAACACATCCACCGCCGCCTCCATCGGTCCGTCATAACGCAGCTTGGTCGAGATGATCAGCATCTCCCAGACCGAGAAGCCCAGAAGCGCCCAGAAGACGATCACGATCATCGTCTTCCAGCCCGACCCCGCCGCACCGAAATAGCCGCGCCCGACCGAATTGCCCATCACGATCCATCCCGAAAAGAACCCGATCACGGCGGTCAATTCGCGCAGATAGCCGACCGCCTGGTCGAAGGGCATGTTCGCCACATAGGCATTGGCAATCAGCCAGCCCAGAACCATGAAGCTTACGGCCCCGATTGCCCTGGCGCCGGTCGGCATTGGAACTGCCATGAATTCACCCTCAGGTCGGACGCATCACCGTGATTTGCGTCACGTCGCAGTTTCCGCCCTGAAACGCGCCAGCGCAAGAGGTGAGGTAGAAGTTCCACATCCGCCTGAACCGCTCATCAAAGCCGAGCTTCTGCACCTCGGCCCAGCGGTCGTTGAACGTCTCGTGCCAGCGCCGCAGGGTCAGGCTGTAGCTTTCGCCGAACTCGATCGCGCTCTTGACCTCGAACCCGGCGCGCCGGATCTCGTCCCGCAGCGCCGAGGGTGACGGCAGCATGCCGCCGGGAAAGATGTATTTCTGGATGAAATCAACGCCCTTGCGGTAGACCGGCCAGCGCGCTTCGGCCACGGTGATGATCTGCAGCGTGGCAAGCCTGCCCGGGCTCAACCGGTCGCGCAGCACGTTGAAATAGGTGGGCCAGTATTTCTCGCCCACCGCCTCGAACATCTCGATCGAGGCGATGCCGTCATAGACCCCCCGCTCGTCGCGGTAATCCTGCAGCTTGATCGACACACGGTCGGCCAGACCCGCCTTCGCGATCCGGTCCACCGCAAAATCGTATTGCGCCTGGCTGATCGTCAGGCCCGTCACCCGCAACCCGCGTTCTTTCGCGGCATATTCGGCGAACCCACCCCAGCCGCAGCCGATTTCCAGCACATGATCGCCCGCTTTCGCCTCCAGCCGGTCGACCATGCTGGCATATTTGCGCCGCTGCGCCGCCTCCAGGCTTTCCTGGCCCGAGTCGAAAAGCGCCGAGGAATAGGTCATCGTCTCATCCAGCCAAAGCCGGTAGAAATCGTTGCCGAGATCATAGTGCCGCGCGATGTTCTTCTTTGCCTGCGCCTTGGAGTTTGCCTGGAGCCGGAAGCGCAGCCGCTCATAGGCGCGGACGAACACCAGCCCCGGATAGCTGTCGCCGAAATCGTTGTTGGCCGGAAGCTGGATCACGTCCAGGAGCGCCTGCAGGTCGGGTGTCGACCACCAGCCATCCAGATAGGCGTCGCAGAACCCAAGATCGCCTTCCCGGATCACCCGGGCGAAGAGATCGGTGTTGTGGACGTGAACTTCCGCCGCAAGGCCAACGCCAGCGCCTTCGATGCGGAACCGACGGCCATCGGGCAGCACGAAGTCAAGCCGTCCGGCCTGCAGCCTTTGGGCCACGGCAAAGGCCTTGGCAAAATAGCGCGGCAGGTCCCGTTGGCCCTTTACGCTTGCAAGAATGGTCATCGCCCCTCCCCCGAGGTCACTGTCTGCAACATTTCACCAAAGTCGCCGAAGTCTCAAGTGTTCCATCTTAACTATTCCGGGCCCCATAGGCTGCAAGGGCGCGGGCCCGGCCCTCGGCCAGATCGATCACCGGCGACGGATAGGGCTGGCCGGGATGAAGCCCCCAGGACCGCGGCACGGCGTCGAAATAAGCCAGCGCCTCCGGCCCCGGGTCGCGCGCAAGCTCGGCCAGGAAGCGGGTCCGGTAGCGGCGGTCGGCATCGAACTTCTCCGCCTGGCCCGAGGGGTTGAACACCCGGAAGTAGGGCGCGGCGTCCGGACCGGATCCTGCGATCCACTGCCAGCCCATCGCGTTCGACGCCGGGTCCCAGTCGGTCAGGCAATCGGCGAACCAGTCTGCCCCCAGCTTCCAATGCGTCAGAAGGTGCTTGGTCAGATAGCTCCCGGCGATCATCCGCGCCCGGTTGTGCATCGTGCCGGTCACATACATCTCGCGCATGGCCGCATCGACAAAGGGCTCGCCGGTCATGCCCTGCTTCCAGCGCAGGGCCTCGGGGCTGTCGCCACGCCAGGGAAAGCGGTCCCATTCGGGCTTCCAGTTCGTCGTGGTGATCTGCGGCGTGTGGTGCATCAGATGATAGGCAAACTCGCGCCAGGCAAGCTCACGCAAGAACGACTCCGCCCCGGCCCGCCCCTGATCCCGGGCGCTTAGACCGGCGTGCCAGACTTCGCGGATGCCGATCTCGCCGTAGGTGAGGTTTTCCGACAGCCGCGAGGTACCGGCAGTACCCGGCAGGTCGCGCGCGGCCGTGTAGCCGTCCACCGGCCCGCCCAGAAACGCAGCCAGCCTGGCCCGCGCCGCCGCCTCGCCCACCGACTGATACGGCAGGACGACCGCCGCGCCGCGGTTCATCGCGGCCCCCATTCGCCAATCCGCCAAACGGTCGCTGTCAGGCCAGACCGCAGGCCCGACCGCCCGGACCGGTGCCACCGCAGGAGCCATGACCCCCCGATCCCGCACTGCCCGCCAATAGGGCGTGAAGACCCGGTAGAACCCGCCCTGCCCGGTCTCGATCTCCCAGGGTTCGTGCATCAGATGCCCGGCGAAACTGCGCGCCTCGATCCCGCCCGCCTTCAGCCCGGCCTTGACCCCGGTGTCCCGCGCGACCGAGGCCGGGTCGTAAAGCCGCGACCACCAGACCCCGCCCGCCCCGGCCTCAGCGACCAGCGCCTGCAGCACAGCCAGCGCAGACCCGCGCCGCAGGATCAGCCGCAGACCGATCTCCTCCAGCGCGCGGGCAAATGCCGCCACCGCCAACCCAAGCCGCCACTTCGGCGCGGCCCCCAGCGCCTCCGTCTCCGGGTCCAGCACGAACAGCGGCACCAACGGACGACCTGTGGCCACGGCAGCCGCCAGCATCGGCTGATCACCCAACCGCAAGTCGCGGCGAAACCAAAGGATCAAGGGTTGCTCAGTCATCTTAATGTGTTACGCCCGCCGACCTTTCACGGATCATATTTCCTTTCTGCTCAAATATCCTCAGGGGGTTTGGGGGCAGAATGCCCCCATCAGCGCCGGTTGCGCGGCCCTTTGGCCGTGCAGAGGCATGACAAGCGACATCACGCGGCACGCGTTCCGTTTGCTTGCCGTCAGAGGAGGCGGTCCAGCGCGGCGATCAACTTGGCGACGTCTTCGGCGCTGGTGTAATGCACCCCACTCATCCGCAGCACACCCTTCTTCAGATCGACACCCAGCGCCGTCAGGGGTCGCACCGCATAGAAATCCCCGGCCCAGCAGGCAATCCCGTCGCGACCCAGCGCCTCTGACACCGGCTCCGCCTTGCGGTCGAGTTCAATCGCCACGGTGGGCGCGCGCCGCGCCGCCTCACGAGGGCCCAGAAGCCGCACATCGTTTCGTTGGCCCAGATAGTCGAGGAGCGGCTGGATCACCGCCACCTCCTCTGCTCGCATCAGGTCATGCACCCCCCGGTTCCGCGCGCCGGCGTCGCCGCCGATCCCGTGATGGAGTGCCAGCGCATCGACATAATCGGCCATCCCGGCGCAGGCGGCGATCTGCGCATGATCCGGCCCGGCAGGCGTATGGCGCTTGTAAAGCGTGGCATGGTTGAAGAAATGCCCCTGCCCCGGCAACTCGAACCCGAAGGCTTCGCGCAGGACCATGATCCCCTGATGTGGACCATAGGTCTTGTAGGCCGAGAAGAGATACACGTCAGACCCCAGCGCCGCGATGTCCGGAAAGCCGTGCGGCGCGTAGCTGACGCCATCCACCACCGTTCGCGCGCCCGCCTCCCGCGCCATCGCACAGATCGCGGCCACGTCGTTGATCTCGGCGATGACGTTGGAACAATGGGGAAAGCAGACCAGCTTCACCCTGCCATCGGCCAATAGCGCCGCCAGCGAGGGCAGTTCGAGCGACCCCGTCTCGCGGTCGATCTGCCATTCGCGGACCTCGATCCCTTCGTCGGCCAACCGCCGCCAGACACCGGAGTTCGCCTCATGATCCTGATCCGTCACGACAACGGCACCGCCAGAGCCCGCGAGCCATTTCCGCACCGCCTGCGCCAGCACATAGGTATTCGCACTGGTCGACGGGCCGAACGACACCTCTTCCCGCGCGACACCCATCATCGCGGCAAGGCGGCTGCGCGCCTCGTCCATCTCGGCCCCGCCGGCCTGCGCCCCCGGATAGGGGCCATAGGGCTGCACCTTCCGGTCATGGTAAAAGCGCGTCAGCCGGTCCACCACCTGCAGGCAAGGGTAGCTCCCCCCGGCGTTTTCAAAGAACGCATGGCTGGACAGCACGGGTGAGGCGAAGGCAGGGAACTGCGCCCGCACGAAGGTCAGATCAAGCGGCATGAGGGACTCCTTTCCGCCATGGATGGACTGCCCGCCCGGCGCGGTCAACCGTCGGGAACCGCCCATCGCTTCAGCCAACCCTCACCTGCGCGCAAAACGAACCCTGCGGTCATTGCGCGACGATCCGGCCCGATTGCCCGAATAGTTGCCATTTCATGGCTACTTTGTAACAAAATGTCGTGTCGGACCGTCACCGGCCCTTGCCCTTGCACCCGGCAGATTCCACCTTGCCTAGGTCGGTCCGAAGTCCAGTTCGGGTCACAGCCTTGCCAACGTTTGTCCAGACCAAACCGCCGATCCCAGCCACAAAGGAGCTTTCATGAGCCGACTTTCCCTCACCCTGATCAGTGCCGCCTCGGTCCTTGCCATGACCGTGGCCGCCCGCGCCGCCGACCCTGAACTCACCGTGCTCGACTGGGCCGGGTGGGAGATTGACGGCATGCTGCAACCCTATGTCGACAAGCATGGGCAGAAACCCACCTACGTGTTCTTTGCCGACGATGACGAGGCGTTCCAGAAGGTGTCCTCGGGCTTCACCGCCGATGTGGTGCACCCCTGCGCCGCCTCGGTGCCGCGCTACAAGGAAGCCGGGCTGATCGAACCCTGGGACATCAGCCGTATCCCCGAGTTTGCCAATATCCCGGCCCGGATGACCGCGCCCTTCACCACCGATGAAGGCGTGTTCATGATCCCGACCGACTACGCCTATACCGCCATCGCCTACAACGCCGAGACGGTCCCGGCGGAAGACGTGGCCTCGGTCCAGGTGTTTGCCGACCCGAAATATGCCGGGCGGATCTCGCTGCCGGACAATACCGACGACATCTGGTCGCTGGCCTTTATCGCCACCGGCACCACCTCGTGGGACAATGTGACGGATGAACAGTTCACCGCCGCCGCCGACTGGCTGCGCGCCGTGCACCCGAACGTCCGCGCCTATTGGGCCGACCCGACGGAACTGGCGCAGCTGATGGCTTCGGGTGAAGTGCAGGTGTCCTGGTCCTGGAACGACACCACCGCCATCCTGCGCGGCGAAGGTTTCCCGATCGGCTTCAACCGCGCGCCCGCCGAAGGGGCTGCGACCTGGTACTGCGGCTTTGTCAACATGAAGGACGGCGCCGGGAACGAGGACAAGGTCTACGACCACATCAACTCGCTTCTGTCGCCCTCATCGGCCCAGCCGCTGCTGGACGCGATCGGCTATGCCCTGTCCAATGATGCCGCGATGGCGACGATCGACCCCGCGGCGCTGACCGCGGCCTTCGTCGATCCGATCAGCACCCCCCTGTTCGTGCAGTCGCCCCCCACGACCGAACTGCGCGACCGCATGATCGAGGAGTTCGAGCTGATCAAGTCGGGCTTCTAAGGTCCGGCAGCGGTTCACGCCAACCGAACGCCAAGAACGAGCGCCCGGGGGTCATCACCTCCGGGCGCATCCATTTCCGGCCTGCGACAAGATGACGGCATTTGTCACGTTCCTTTCCGGTCCGGCTTTGCCATAGTTTTCACTTACGAATGTCGATATCTGCACCTTATACTCGGCCTC
>NCDS01000028.1:0-1549 GCA_002280315.1 Rhodobacterales bacterium 32-66-7
GCCGCAGCTGTTCACCCGCAGCCGGATCTTGCCATCGTTGACCAAAAGCGAGGCGCCGGGTTCCAGCGCTGCGAAAATCTCGGGATGGGGCAGGGTCACGCGGGTCGCATCGCCCGGCGCGGTCGACAGATCCATGCGGAACTTCGCGCCCACCACCAGCTCTTCCGAGGGGTTGGCAAAGACCCCGACCCGCAGCTTCGGGCCCTGCAGATCGGCCAGGATCGCGATGGGACGACCAGTATCAGCCTCGACCTGCCGGATGATGGTATGGCGGGCGCGCTGTTCGTCATGGGTCCCGTGGCTCATGTTCAGGCGGAACACGTCGGCCCCGGCATCAAAGAGCGCGCGGATCATCTCATAGGTCGAGGAGGCGGGGCCAAGCGTGGCCACAATCTTCACGTTGCGGTGGCGGCGCATGGTCTTCTCCTGCTTGATAAGTCGGTCCGTGGGCGCCTGCGTTATGGCGCAATCGCAGCCATGCCGCAACGCTTTCCCGAAGCCCCCGACCCTCTTTCCGGCGCGCCTCGCTGGCATCCGGCGTAGATCGACCATAAGGGAGAGAGGAGCGCCCCCAGCGACATGAAAGATCAGACGTGGCATTCACCATCGAAGGACAGGACCGCCCGGGCCGCTGGCTTGTTACCTGCGACCACGCCAGCAATCAGGTGCCGGATTGGGTCGGTGGCGGCTCGCTTGGCATCCCGGCCGAGGATATGGCCCGCCACATCGCCTGGGACATCGGTGCCGCCGGGCTGGCCCGCGCTTTGGGGCAGCACCTGGACAGTCCGGTCCTGATGTCCGACTTCTCGCGCCTCGTCATCGACCCCAACCGGGGAGAGGATGACCCGACGCTGGTGATGAAACTGTACGACGGCACCATCATCCCCGCGAACCGCCACGTGGGGCAGGTCGAGGTTGAGGAGCGTCTGGATCGCCTTTACCGCCCCTACCACGCCGCCTATTCCCGGCTTGCCGCACTTCGCCCCGACCGGGTGATCGTGGCGGTGCATTCCTTCACCCCCTGCCTGCGCGGTCGCGACCCGAGGCCCTGGCATGTCGGGGTGCTTTATTCCCATCTGGATGCGCGGCTGTCCCAGCCGCTGATCGCACGGTTGCAGCCACGAACAAAAGCATGCCCGCCAAGGCAGCCAGCGACCCCGCCACGACGAGGGGCATGAAGGTATCGTCGTGGTTGGACAGATAGGCCGCCAACCCGCCGCTCATCAGCACGGCACCGACCGCTCCGGCCCCCACTTGGGTCCAGCCGAGCGCGCCCCCGGTCCGCCCGGTGCCGCGATGATAAAGGCCGAAGACGGCCATGCTGACCCAGCCCAGCAGGTTCAGGTGCGCATGCGCCGGGGACAGGGTGAAGTCCTGCGAGATCCCCATGCTGATGCCAAGGCACATGCCCGCCAGCGCCGAAAGCCCGGCGACGATGAAACAGAAATCGCTGATCCGCATGTCTTCTTCCCGATGGTTGGTGTGGCCCGACGGCACGGCGCCGTCCTTGGGCATTTCGGCGGCGTATGCCGTTCCCGAAAGCGTGAGG
>NCDS01000028.1:1565-20080 GCA_002280315.1 Rhodobacterales bacterium 32-66-7
ATCCCCTACCTCAGCCCTGAAATCCGCCGGCGGCGAGCCCGCAGATTTCCTCGGCTGTGGACAGGCGTCCGACGATGGCATTGCGGTGGGGAAACCGGCCGAATCTGGCGATGATGTCACGATGGCCGCGCGCGTGGGTCGGGACCGGTTCGGGCAACGACGAACACAGCGCGACGGAGCGTTCCTGATCCGCCACCCCCTCGGAATGACCAAAGGGCAGATAGAAGAACGGCCGCAGCATCGGCTCTGTTGCCTGATCATGGCCAAGACGCAGCGCCTGATCGGCGATGGTGCGGGCGAAGGCGTCGGTGGCATACATGCGCGGCAAGCCCCGGAACGCATTGCGCGGATACTGGTCAAGCAGCAGGATCAGCGACAGTGCCCCCGTCGGGGTGGCAAGCCACGGCATCACCTCACCCCGCGCGGCGGCCTCGTGCTCGGCGGAGAAGGTGTCGCGGAACCGGCGGTCGAAGTCGGGGTCCTTGCCGAACCGGATGGCATGGCCAAGCGCACGCCAGAAGTCGGCGACGGCTTCGGTCGGGGTCAGATGCGCCTTCAGGCGCGTGGGCAAAGTGGTATCGAACGGCATGGCAACCCTCACTATGGATGAAAGGCGGCTTCCATCGCACTGGCCCGCCACTGAAGCCAGTGGTATGATTTCACCGATATGCTGAAGCAGATTGATCTCTCTCGCACCGACCTGAACCTCCTCGTGCTGTTCGAGACTGTCCTGAGGGAGGGGCATGTCGGTCGCGCCGCGGCGGCGCTGAGCCTGTCGCCCTCGGCCGTCAGCCATGGTCTGGGGCGGCTACGGCGGCTTCTGAACGACCCCCTGTTCCTGCGCACCCCGCGCGGAGTGGTCCCGACGGACCGGGCGGTCGCGCTTGCACCCGAGATTGCCGAGGTGCTGCAAGGCATCCGCAGCATGCTGGCCATGGCCGAGCCGTTCGATCCAGAAACCTCACCCCGCCGCTTCGGGGTTTCGGTGCTGCATGTCGTGCCCTCGTTCCGCCAGTCACCGGACGAAGGTGCCTGGGATCATGTGCTGGCGATGCTCGAATCGCGCGAGTTGGATGTCGCCCTGCTGCCCTGGCTGACCTGTCCGGCGCGGTTTACCACCCGCCCGGTGGGGCAGGACCGGCTGGTCGCCGCGACGCGGGCCGACCATCCCTATGCCCTGAACCCGACGATTGAGACCTACTGCCGCGCGCGCCACCTCGTCGTGTCGATCCGGGGTGATCCGGTCGCGTCGACCGATGCAACGCTGGCCGCGCTTGGGGCAAGCCGCAGGGTCACGATGACGGCACCGAACTTTTCCTCGGCCTTGTTTCTGGCTGCGGAAAGCGATCTGGTGGTGTCCTTGCCCGAAAGCCTGGTCACCGGGCATGGCGCGCGCTTCGGGCTGGTCGGCACGCCGCTGCCGTTTCAGGTCAGCCCAAGCGAGCTTGTCGCCGTCACGACACACGCCGCCCTGCAGGACGCCGGGGTGGCATGGCTCGTCGATCTCGTATCGGCTACAATGACGGACAAATGGCAGCCGTGACCTGGCCTGCAACCGCCTGTAGGAGCCCCGATGGACCCCGCCACCCGAACCGAGCTTGAGGCCGCCGCCTTCCGCGCGCTGATCCATCACCTGATGGAAAAGCGCCCCGACGTGCAGAACATCGACCTGATGAATTTGGGCGGCTTTTGTCGCAACTGCCTGTCGCGCTGGTATCAGGAGGCCGCAGCCGAACGCGGCATCGACCTGACAAAGGACGCCGCGCGTGAGGTGGTCTATGGCATGCCCTATGCCGACTGGGTGGCGCGGCACCAGGCCGGGGCGGACGGCGCAAAGCAGGCGGCCTTCCAGCAAGCCTTTGCCGCGAACGTCCCCAAGGGCGGGTAAGCGGGACGCCGCAAGTTGTGATCACCCGCGTCTGGGCGGTCGCCGGTTCCTTTGCTATCCTGCCAGGATGTTGCTTGCCGAGCGTCAAGGCTATTCCCGCGCCGAATGGATCAGCGATGCTGTCGTCCATGTGCTGGGTGTTGTCCTGGCCCTGGCAGCCGTACCGGTCCTGATCACGCTTGCGGTTTTCCTGCATGGCAACTTTTCCGCCGTCGCCGCGATCACGCTTTACGGGGTGGCGCTGGTCCTGATGCTGGTCTTCTCGGCGCTTTACAACATGTCGATCAGCCCGCGCCCGCGCCGCATCTTCCGCAGCCTCGACCACACTGCAATCCTGTGCAAGATCGCCGCGACCTATACGCCCTTCGCGGTTTTCTCAGGGGTACCGGCGACCGGGCTGCTGGCTGGCCTCTGGACGGCTGCGGTCAGTGGAGCCTTCATCCGCGCCTTCGCACCGGACCGCCTGCGGTTGGCGGCGGTGGCACTGGCGCTGGCGATGGGCTGGGTTGGAGTCTTTGCCGGGGGCGAGATCTTTGCCGAACTGGCACCCTCCGTGCTGGCGTTGATCGTGATCGGCGGCCTTCTATACACTCTCGGCGTCGTGTTCTTCCTGTTCGACCGGCTGCCGTTTCACTACACCATCTGGCATGTCTGCGTGCTGGCGGCGAGTGCGGTTTTCTACGCCGCCGTCACGGTACATTTGGTACAGACCGCCTGAACCCTCAGATCGCGGCCTTCCGCATCTCTTCCAGATAGATCTCCCGCAGGCGAGTGGCGACGGGGCCGGGCTTGCCTGACCCCACCGGCTTGCCGTCAACCTCCACCACCGGCATCACGAAGATCGACGCGGCGGTGGAGAACGCCTCATCCGCGCCTTGCGCCTCGGCCGGGGTGAAGGGCCGTTCTTCGATCTCGAACTGCGCCTCGGCCGCGAACCGCAGCACCGCCGCCCGGGTGATGCCGTGCAGGATGTCGGTACCAAGCTGGCGGGTGATGATCCGGTTGCCCTTGACGATATAGGCGTTGTTCGAGGTGCCCTCGGTCACCGCGCCGGCTTCATCGGTGAACCAGCTGTCATCGACGCCCGCCTTCTTCGCCGCCATCTTGCCCATCGAGGGGTACAGAAGCTGCACCGTCTTGATGTCGACGCGGCTCCACCGCAGGTCGGGGATGGTGATGACCCTGAACCCGGTCTTGGCCGCGGGCGCATCGGCGAGGTTGGGGATATCTTGCGTGAAGGCCACCACCGTTCCCGGCAGCGACGGGTCGGGGAACAGGAAGCTGCGGTCGCCGGGATTGCCGCGCGTGACCTGCAGGTAGATCATCCCCTGATCGATCCTGTTCCGAGCAACCAGCTCGCGGTGCATCGCCAGAAGCTCGGCCTCGACGATCGGGCAGGTCATCTCAAGCTCCGCCAGCGACCTGGCCAACCGTTTCACATGACCGGGAAAATCGACCAGTTTGCTATCGAGGACCGAGGTCACCTCATACACCCCGTCGGCCATCAGGAACCCCCGGTCGAAGATGGAGACCTTTGCCTCCCCTTCGGGCAGGTAGTCGCCGTTCACATAGACGGTGCGGGTCATGATCATCCCCAAAGGTTGGCATCGGACGGGTGGACCCCTTCGCCATCATACCAAAGGGGGTGTGGCCGGTCTTCCGCCAGAAGCAGCGGGCCGTCAAGGTCCGTCCAAGCCGCCCCTTGCGCCAGGATCACCGCCGGGGCCATCGCAAGCGACGATCCGACCATGCAGCCGACCATCACCTGAAAGCCCATCGCCCGTGCCAGATCGCGGGTAAAAAGCCCCTCGGTCAGCCCGCCGGTCTTGTCGAGCTTCAGGTTCACCACGTCATACTTGCCTTTCAGCCCCGCGAGGCTGGCGCGGTCAAAGCAGGACTCGTCCGCACAGACCGGGACCGGACGGGCGATTTCGGCCAGCATGTCATCGGCCCCGGCAGGCAGCGGCTGTTCGACCAGTTCCACCCCAAGACGCTGGAGATGCGGGGCAAGGTCGGCATAGACCTCGGGCGTCCAGCCTTCGTTGTGCCAAGCTTCAGTTTCAGGATCGGGCGGTGGGCGTTCAGCGCTGCCGCCTCTCGCATCGCGTCCGGCAAAGCAAGCGAGAGGGTATAGGCGGTCACCATCGGTCGGGGCGCAGCAAGCCCCGCCACCTCCCAGACACGCTTGCCTGCCAGCTTGGACTCCAGGTCCCAAAGGGCGCAGTCAACGGCATTGCGGGCAGCACCCGGCGGAAGGGCGGATTGCAGGGCGGTTCGGGTGATGCCTTCAGGCAGCGCCTCGATTTCTGCGCGCACGCTCGCCCGCGTCTCGCCATAGCGGGCGTAGGGGACGCATTCCCCCCGGCCCGTAACGCCCCCCCGCGAGATGCGGACGGTCAGGACCTGCGCCTCGGTCTTCGACCCGCGGCTGATCGTGAAAGCCTCGGCCAGGCGAAAGCGGTCTTCGGTGACGCGGATCATCCCTGTTTGTCCCGCGCGGCCAGGGCAACCGCAAGCGAGGACTGCCGCAGGCTGGACGAGCGTCCCGTTTTGCTGCAGCTGCGAAACGGGCTTGCGATGCGTCGCGCAAGATCATATCGCAGGGACACCTCCCTGTGAAACATGATTGCCCGAAGGCCCCTGATGAGCTTCCGCCTCCAGCCCCAAGCCCCCGCCCGCCCGAACCGCTGCCAGCTGTTCGCCCCCGGCTCGCGCCCCGAACTCTTCGCCAAGATGGCGACAAGTGCTGCGGATGTGATCAACCTCGACCTCGAAGACTCGGTCGCGCCCGCCGACAAGCCGCAGGCGCGGGCGAACATCATCAGGGCGATCAGCGAGGTTGACTGGGGCCGCAAGACCCTCAGCGTGCGGATCAACGGTCTGGATACACCCCACTGGTACCGCGACGTGGTCGACCTGCTGGAGCAATCGGGGCCAAGGCTCGACCAGATCATGATCCCCAAGGTCGGATGTGCGGCGGATGTCTATGCGGTCGACGCCCTCGTTACCGCTTGCGAGGCGGCAGCGGGCCGCAGCAAACAGATCAGCCTGGAGGTCATCATCGAGACCGCCGCCGGCATCACCCATGTCGAAGAGATTGCCGCCAGCTCCCCCCGCCTGCAGGCGATGAGCCTGGGGGCCGCCGATTTCGCCGCCAGCATGGGAATGCAGACGACCGGCATCGGCGGCACGCAGGAAAACTACTACATGCACCGCGACGGCGCGCGCTACTGGTCCGACCCGTGGCATTGGGCGCAGGCGGCCATCGTTGCCGCCTGCCGGACGCATGGGGTCCTGCCGGTGGACGGACCTTTCGGCGACTTTTCCGACGAAGAGGGGTTCCGCGCCCAGGCGCGGCGGTCGGCGACGCTGGGTCTGGTCGGCAAATGGGCGATCCACCCCAAACAGGTCGCGCTGGCGAATGAGGTTTTCACCCCCTCCGAACAGGCCGTCCTTGAAGCGCGCGAGATCCTGGCGGCGATGGCCGAAGCCACGGCCGCAGGCCAGGGCGCAGCGGTCTACAAGGGGCGGCTCGTCGATATCGCATCCATGCGGCAGGCCGAGGTGATCGTGCGGCAGGCCGACCTGATCGCCGGGGCATGACTTCGTTTGGACACGCGTTCGTGATGTGCTAGGCAGCGTCATCCTTGACGAAAGATTTGCGCCGATGGCCAAGACCTTGCTGTCCACACTCCGCTCCTGGGCCCGCGCCCGGCTGAGGGAAGGGCGTGAGGCGATCAAGCTCCACCATTCCTGCAAGCTTGGCGTCCTTGGCATCATGAAGAACGAGGCGATGAACCTTGATGAATGGGTCGAGCATCACCTCTGGATGGGGGCGGACCGGATCTATCTGATCGACAACGGCAGCACCGACGACACCCTTGCCAAGGCCAGGGCCTGGGTGGCGAAGGGGCGGGTCCGACTGGTCGAATATCCGGAAAGATACCAGCAGGTGGCGCATTACCGGCGGGCGTTTCAGCACTTCGACATTGCCCGGCACTGCGAATGGCTCTTGGTGGCCGACAATTTGACGGCCATGACGTGATCTATTCCAACTGGGTGCTGTTCGGCAGCAGCGGCCTGATCGACCACCCGCCAAGCGTGCGCGAAGGCTTTACGCTGCGCCGCCCGGGCGTGGCGGGCCACAACGAATCGAAATACATCGCCCGCACCAGCGTCCTGAAAAATCCCCGCGCGCTGGGCAATCACAAGGTGTTCGGCGGCAATTCGGCGCGCACGGTCACCGACACCCAGCGGTTCCAGCTGAACCATTACATCATCCAGAGCGAGGCGTTCTTCCGCAGCGTCAAGATGACCCGGGGCGCCTCGGATACCATCCTGCATGAACATGTGCGCACGATGGAGTATTTTCGTCGCAACGACGAAGGCTGCGACGTGCCCGACCGCAAGCTCGCCGATCTTGTGGCGGCTGCGAGAAAGCGTTGACAAACCGCCGCTGAATTGTGCAGTTTTACAGGACTGTTGCTTTTGTTGCAGGCGGACAGAAAAGCATACCGAAGCCGCGCGCCAGGGGAAGGGGAGGGCCCCGCGCGGCGATCCGGGAGGATGCACGCCCCGTGGCCCGGCCTTCTGGACCGGATCACGGGGCGCTGCTGTTTGTGGGCTCTGGGGAACCTCACAACGCCCCGCCCGCAGCAAGATCGGGGCCAGATCGGTTGCATTTTCCCCGCCCCGCCGCCATACAGACGGGCGTCGCAGGATGGAGCGCCCGATGAATTACCTCGAATTCGAAAAGCCGCTCGCCGAGATCGAAGGCAAGGCCGAAGAGCTTCGGGCGCTGGCAAAGACCGGCGGCGGGGTCGGGGTAGACCTTACCAAAGAGGCCGAGGCGCTGGATCGCAAGGCTGAAACCGCGCTGCGCGATCTTTATAAAAGCCTGACGCCCTGGCAGAAATGTCAAGTTGCGCGGCATCAGGATCGGCCCCACTGCAAGGACTACATCGAGGCGCTGTTTGCCGAGTTTACCAGCCTTGCCGGGGACCGGGCCTTTGCCGATGACCATGCGATCATGGGCGGCCTCGCGCGGTTTCAGGACCAGCCGGTCCTGGTGATCGGCCATGAAAAGGGCAATGACACCAGAACCCGGATCGAGCGCAACTTCGGCATGGCGCGGCCGGAAGGCTACCGCAAGGCGATCCGGCTGATGGACCTTGCCGACCGCTTCCGCCTGCCGGTCATCACGCTTGTCGACACTCCCGGCGCCTATCCCGGCAAGGGGGCCGAGGAACGCGGGCAAGCCGAGGCGATTGCCCGCTCGACCGAGAAATGTCTGGCCATCGGGGTGCCGCTGATTTCCATCGTGATTGGCGAGGGTGGCTCGGGCGGGGCGGTGGCGTTTGCGACGGCGAACCGGGTCGCGATGCTGGAACATTCGGTCTATTCGGTGATCTCGCCGGAAGGCTGCGCCTCGATCCTGTGGAAGGACGCCGAAAAGATGCGCGAAGCGGCCGAGGCGTTGCGGCTGACCGCGCAGGATCTGCAGAAGCTTGGCGTGATCGACCGGATCATCAAGGAGCCGGTCGGCGGGGCCCAGCGCGCGCCGAAAGAGATGATCGATGCCGTCGGCAAGGCGCTTGAGGCGATGCTGGCCGAGTTGAACGGCAAGCCGCCCGAAGCCCTGATCCGTGAGCGGCGGCAGAAGTTCATCGACATGGGCTCACGCGGGTTGGCGGCTTAGGCAACCGGGGCGGGCAGGTCGGTCGCCCGAACGGCGGTGAAGATGTCGATCGGGACGCTCAGCCCGCGAATCGGCACGGCAAGCGCGCTGACCTTTTCGCCGGGCAGCAGTCCCGACAGATCCATGCATCTGGCCGAGACTGCCGCCTGCACCCCCAGCGCCTTGGTTTCCCCTTCCAGGCGGCTGGCGATGTTCACCGTCTCGCCAAGCGCGGTCAGCCGGGCGAAAGCCTCATTCCGGTGCGCCGCGCCGATCCGCCCCAGGATCGCGGTGCCGCTATGCAGGCCGATGCCCATCGACAAGGGCTCTCCCAGATCGTCGCGCAGGCTTTGGTTCAGGCTTTCCAGCACCCCGCCCATCGCCCGTGCGGCGGCGATGCCCTGGGCCGCAGCCTCGGCCGGGGTCCCGTCGATGCCGAAGATCGCCATGATGCCATCGCCCATGAACTTGTCGACGAAGCCGCCGCTGTCTTCAATCGCCTCGGCCATCCGGCCCAGGAACTGGTTCAGCAGGAACACCACGTCGAAGGACAGCCGCCCCTCGGACATCCTGGTGAAGCCGCGCAGGTCGCAGAACAGGATCGTCACCTCTTGTTCGACCCCCCACAGATACTTGTCGGCCACCGCCCCGCTTGCCGCCCCCCGGTCGGCAGGCAGCAGGGTCGAGATCCGCAGATTGCTGGTCGGGCGAAGCTGGCAGGCGAGCCGTACATTGGCAGGCGCACCGACGCGGCGCAGCACCTGCGCCTCGGTCTCGGACGGCGGCGGCAGTTGCGCCAGCCCTTCGATCACCCGCACCCGGCAGGTGGAACAGCGCGACCGCCCGCCACAGACCGAGGCATGGGGAATCCGGTGCGTCCGGCTGACATCAAGGACCGTGGTGCCAAGGGGGGCCACAACCGTCGGTCCGTTGTCATAGGCGATGGTAAACCGCGCCCGGAACCGCGCCGCGATAAGGAAGCCCGCCAACACCGCGCCCGCCGTCGCCAGAACCGCCCAATACGCAAGGGCGGAGGCGGCGAACACCGTCTGGATCGTGGCATATTGCTCGGCGGTGAAGGGGTTCTGAAAGCCGTCCTCCACCAGCCGACTGCGCCGCCCGGCCTCGGCAAACCCGGCATAGGCAAGGGTCGGGATCAGGACGGCAAGGGTGTACCAAAGCCATTGGCTGCGCCGATACCAGGGCCGCGCCTCCAGCCAGAAATGCAGGCCGATGCAGCCATGCACCCAGACCAGAAGGATCAGCGCCGCCTGACCCCAGGCCTCGCCCGGCCACATCGCCCAAAGCGCGTAGCGGTAGCTGTCCTCGATCCCGAACATCTCGGCCACGCCACGGGTGCCAAGGACGTGGCGGATCAGGAACACCGGGATCAAAAGCCCGAAGGCAAGTTGCAGCCCGTTGCGCCATCCGATCCGCTAGGTGCGGAGCGCTACAAGCTTGTTCAGCCCGAAGCCGAAATGCACCGTGATGGCCGCCAGAAGCACGGCGGTTCCGGGCAGGCTGCGGGTGACCGCCAGGCGCAGATCCTGCCCCGCCTGCATCCATTCGACCGAAACAAGGCCAAGCGCATGGTTCAGAAGATGCGTCGCGGCAAAGGTGAACAGGACCAGACCCGAGGCGATGCGCAAGCTGGCCGGGTCAATCGACCAACGACGTGCGGGCTGGGGTTGGTCCGGGACGGTCACTCGCATCCTTCCTCGGCGGGTTGCGCGGGTAATCCTGCGGGGGTCAGGCCAGCACCACCAGGTCCACCGGATGGCCTGCGCCGCCGATCATCCTCTGCGGCCGCTCCTCCAGCACACCGCCGGAATAGCCCTGGGCAAGCGCGGTCTGGTAGGTCTCTGCCTCGGTGAGGGCGCGGGTGTTCTGCGCCTTGTTCGCGTTCTCCAGCTTCGAGGCGAGGTTGACCGAATTGCCGATCACGGTGAACTCAAGCCGCCCTTCGGCCCCGACGACGCCGACCGTGACCGGGCCAGCCGCGACGCCGACGCCGGTCTTGAACGGGCCGGGCCAGCCCATCGCGATGACCTCTGCCTCGACCGCGTCCATCGCCCGGACCACGGCGGTGGCAGCGGCAATCGCGTCGGCGGCGTAGGTCGTGGTCGGTTCGACCGCGCCGAAGGTGGCGAGGATGCCATCGCCCATGAACTTGTCGATCCGGCCGTTATGCGCCTGGATCTGCGATATCGCCACCTGCTGGTAGACCGTCAGCACCCGCATGACCCTCTCGGCCGGGATCTGCTCGGCCGAGGCGGTGAAGGACCGGACATCGACGAACAGGATCGCCGCATCGCGGGTTTCGGACTGCGTCGCGCTAGGCAGCGTGTCCGCCCCGGTGATCCGGTTGGCCACTTCCGGCTCGAAGAACTGGCTTAGATCGGCGGCGGCATTGTGGCTGGTGATCGCATCGAACAACACCGCCCGTGCCCGGTACAAGGCAAAGGACAGGATCAGCGTGACGCTGATCAGCGTCAGGCTCTTGTCGATCTCGGCCCCGATCAGGATGGAGTTCGAGGTAAGGTATTCGACATAGTTCCGGGTGATCCGCATCTCGCCCATGTCGGTCAGGAGGGCATATGCCACCATGCAGACCCATCCCGTGGCCGAGATCAGCCCGGCGATCAGCACGAAGCGCGGGTCGAAGCGCAGCGCGCGCAGGCTGATGAAGATGAAGAAATAGATCATCGTCGGCGCCTTGAGGTAGAAGGCCGCCGGTTGGGCGTACTGGATGTGAAACGAAAAGATCAGCCCGCACAGAAGCGCCACGTCGACGATGATCGACAGCACCAGAAACCAGGCCGGCAGGATGATCCGGTAGGACAGGATCAGCCGGAACAGCGTGAAAAGGAAGTAGGCCGCCAGCGTCATCGGGACGAAGTTGCTGCCCGAGCCGCCCTCGGCGCGCGGGGCGATCGAATAAAGCGTGGCGAAGAACAGCACCAGCGCCAGTTGCACCCAGCCGATCAACCGCTCGGCCGCAGCTTCACGGCGGTTGATCTCGGACTGGACCCGCGCGGGCACCACCATCGCACCGCGCGGCGCGGCCGGGGTCGGGACAGGAAACGGAGCGGCGGGCAAAACTGGCGGTGGGGTGGCGGGCATGGCTTCGGTCAGACTCACGCGACTTCTCCCCGTTCGGCCCAGTGCCCTGACGTTGGAGCGCTGACCTTGGTGCCCTGACCTTACCGGGTTTTTCCCGGATGTCATAAAACTCGCCGTGAAGACCCGCAACGCCCCGCGTCAGAGGTCGATGACCTGCAGGTCGCGGCCGAAGAACGCCCCGGCGAACACCTGTTGCGCCAGACCCTCCATCCCGGTCAGATCCGCGTCCGAGCGCCAGGTGGCGTGATGGATCAACCCCACCTGCCGCGCCCCGGCTGCCTGGGCAAGGCGTAGACCCTGCTGCCAGGTCGAATGACCAAAGCCGCGGAACCGCTCAAACTCCTCATCCGTGTAGCAGGCGTCATACAGGAAAAGATCAACGCCCCGGATCAGCTCAAGCACCGCCGGGTCCAGCGTGCCGGGGACATGCTCGACATCGGTGATCACCGCGACCGCCCGCCCTGCCCACTCCACCCGGTAGCCGACGGCACCGCCCGGATGGTTCAACGCCGCCGTGCGCAGGCTGACCCCGGGGAACGGGACCAGCACGTCGCCGGGCACAAAGTCGCGGGTCTTGAGGCAGGCGCTGCAAAGTTCCGGGCCAATCGGGAAGAACGGCTGCTGCATCAGGCCGCGCATGATCTCTTGCGTGGTCATCTTGCCCGCCAGATGGCCCGACGATAGCGTGACCGTCGGACCCTTGCCGTAAAGCGGCATGAAGAACGGCAGGCCGATGACGTGGTCGTAATGGCAATGCGTCAGGAACAGCGCCACATCGCCATGGCCGTCGGCCTTCAGCGCCGCCCCGGCGGGCAAAAGGCCGGAGCCTGCGTCGATGAAGACGACATGTTCGCCCAGACGCAATTCGATGCAGATCGTGTTGCCGCCAAACTCACGATACATCGGTCCGGACACCGGAAGGCTGCCGCGCGTGCCCCAAAGCTTGACCTGGAAGGTGGGTTCGGTCATCGGCTGCCCCACCCTTGGCCCGTGCTACGCGCCACTTTTCACCAGCCGGTTGCGCGCCTCGGTCAGTTCCATCGTCGTCTGGCTGAGGCGCTGGGCAAGGACGCGCATCACCTCGATCGTCATTTCGGGAAAATCGGCGAGGAGCTTCAGGAAATTGTCCTTGCCGATCCGCAGCGCCTCGACCTCGGTCTGGGCGATCACGGTGGCGGTGCGGGCGATGTCGCAGAGGATGGCAATCTCACCGACAATCGCGTTCTCGCCGATCTCGGCCACCTTGATCGGACCTTTCGCACCCTCGACCACCACATCCGCGCGGCCTGCCAGGATCACCACCGCCGAATCGCCGACATCGCCCTGCTGAAACAGCACGTCGCCGGCGCGGTAGCCGACCCGTTCGGAGGTGAAGGCGAGGAGTTTCAGTTTCGCGGGCGACACCCCAGCAAACAGCGGCACCTGGCGGAGCATCTTGACTTCGTCGTTCAGTAGCACGGCCGTTCCTTCCCGCAATCGCTGCCCAAGGCTGGGGATAGTGAAAGATTATGACGAGATCAGGTCTTTGAACACACCATTCTTCTGCGCCAGATCAGCATAGGTCCCATCGTCGACGACGGTCCCACGATCAAGGACCACAACCCGGTCGAAGCGTTCCGCCATCCGGGGCGAGGAGACGACCCAGGCGATGCCGGGATCACGGCCACCCTGGCGCAGAAACTCCAGCGTCTTGCCCAGAAGCTGCATCTGCACCCGACCATCCAGCGCCGAAAGCGGGCGGTTGAAGATGTAGTAGTCCGAATGCCGGATCAGCGCCCGTGCCATGCTCAGCTTCTGGCGCTGCGCGTTGGTCAGCCGCTTGCCGCCCGCGCCGACGTGGAAATCAAGGCCGACGGCAAGGACGGTGTCGTAAAGCCCAAGCTTGGGCAACAAGGCCGCTACCGCCGCATAGATCCGGTCGGCCCCGTCGCGATACTTCTGGCTGATCCGCCCGAAAAGCATGTTGTCGAGAAGCGTGCCCGAGACGATGTAGCCGTCGGGATCATAGGGCTCGATCCCCTGGCGCAGATCGTCGGGCAGGCCGTCCAGGAACACGGCGCGGAAGGCGACGATGGCCGCCATCAGGTCTGCGGTCAGCAGGCCAAATCGGTGCCGGGGTTCGATATAGTCGAAGCTGAGGCGGATCATCGCGGCGCGGTCCGCCTCGGTCGCGGCGGCGCTGCCGCTGTCCAGCTTTTGCAGCAACAGCTGATAGTCCGGGATGTCATCGGCGGTCATGAAGGTCAGCTGCTGGAAGAACGGATGGTCCGGCGGCAGGTCGCTGAAAAGTTCGACCGCGTTGCGCGCCACCTCGATCCCCATGGCGTAAAGCCGGTCGCCCAGGCCCTGCGCCTCAAGCACCTGGCGGAAGTAGGGGTTGGAGGTGATGACGCCGGACCGAAGCTCGGGCAGGATGGCGTTGCCGAAGAGCAGGTTCTCGAACACCGTGGCCTCGACGTTGTAGGCCCCCGGCTCGAACGGGACGATCAGACCGTCCAGGTTCTGCTCCAGCAGGGTGTCGTGCAGCGTGTGGCGCATCGTGACGATGCTTTGCGCCAGATCACCGTGGTTGGCCGGGTTGACCGTTGACCGCAGCGCAAGGTCTAGCACGTCCTTGGTCATGCCGACGGTGTCCAGGACGGCAAAGACGGCGGGCAACAGACCCTCCGGCCCGTTGGCCCCGACGCTGGCATAGTCGATCCAGTCGCAGGCGGAATCGTAATGCGGATTGCCGGCAAGGAGCGATTCCTTGCGGTTCCACGTCAGGGCGGCGGTATCATCGCCCTCCGGCGCAGTCGGGGCGTGTTTCAACCCGTAAAGGAGGTTGTCGCCCAGGGTTCCAAAGAAGAAATAGGTGTCGCTGTCGGCATAGGTGATGGTGCGGCCGGTCAGCGCCTCGGGCAGGGTCAGAAGGTCGGCCTCACCGGCGACGACCTTGCCGCCTGTCGGCCAGACGATCCGGGCCAACGCCTCGGCCAGGATCTCGCTGCCGGAACCCGCAGTGCCGACGATGGCGACCGCCTGCCCCGGATAGAGGGCAAAGTTCACCCGGTTCAGCCCGACGGCGCTGCTGTCGTCCATCACGCTGAGGTTCACGGCAGCAAGCGGCGGCGCAAGTCGCGCGGTCGCGGTATCGGTGGCGGGGTCCTGCAAGGCGGGGTCGATCATGCCGTCGACCGCGAACTGGTTGATCACCTGCTGATACTTCACCTGCACGTCCTGACGAAGCTGATCCCAGTCGATCAGCTCTTTCAACGGGCCGGGCAAGTCCTTGTAGGCTGCGATCACCGCGACCAGCTGGCCAACGTCCAACTGCCCGTTCAGCGCCAGATAGCCGCCGACGCTGTAGAACAGGAACGGCGTGATTGATGAGAGAAAGTTGTTGATAAACTTGACCAGAAACTTCCACTGATAGATGTCGAAGCGGATCTTGAAGATGCGCCCCAACCGGTCCGAGATATCGGCCCGCTCGTAGTTCGAGGTGTCGTAGCTGTGGATCGTGTTCACGCCATCGACGATCTCGCTGACGCGGCCGGCAAGCTCGCGCGCGGTCAGCTGCCGCATGCGGCCCAGAACCAGCAGCCGCCGCCGCATCCGGGGGATGATCAGCGCCTGCACCGCGACCAGGACGGCGGTGATCAGCCCCAGGGGCACGCTTTGCACGAAGATGAAGGCAAGCGCGGTCAACGCCTGCCCGCCCAGAAGCGCCGGGGCGACGAAGGCGTCGCCGGTGTAGCCGCCCAACGGCTCTACCTCGTCCTTGACCATGCTGGAAACCTCGGCCCCCTTGATCCGCTTGAAGGTGGCGGGTGGAAAGCGCAGAATCTGATCGACAAGCGTAAAGCGGATGCGGCGCAACAGACGCTCCCCCAGCTTGCCCTTGTAGATGTTGATGTAGAATTTGAAGAGGCCGTTGATGATGACGAGGCCAAGGAACACCGCGCTTAGCGCCATGAGCATGCCAAGGCGCGTCACCTCGACCCCGTCGAAGAGGACGATGTTTCCGACCCAGGGCAGATCGAAGGCGATGCGCGAAAAGGTCTGGGTTGCGTTCGGATCCTCGAACCCCGCCCCCTGGATCGGACCGTTCACGATCATCTTGGGCAGGTTGAAGGACATGAAATAGGGGATCATCGACACGGCGACGACGAACAGGATCCAAAGCTGCTGCGGCCGGGTATGCGTCCAGATGTAGCGCGAAAGGTTCTGATCCAGCATGTCGTCAGGGTGCCTTTCGCCGGGCCGATGCGTTTGCGCCACTCAAACCGAAGCGGCCCGGCCTTGCAAGCCGGTTGCGGGCTGCGTTTCGGCGGCGACCTTGGCTTTCAGGACCAGCGCAGCCTGCGCATAGCCGCCATCGGCGCCGTCGACGAAATGCATGTGGTCGCGCTGCTGAAGCGACGGCACGATGCAGGTGATCAGCGCCGAGGCCTGCTGATGGAGGCCGAAGCGGCAGATGCCGGCCTGCGTCGCGCGGTCCAGCAAAGCCTCGATCCGGGCGAGGTCGGCGGCAGTCACGTCGATGGTCATCTTCAGCCCGTCGTCGAACTTGCGGAAGTCGCTGTTGCGCATCACGGCGCGGCTGTAGTCGCGGGCGTTGAAGCCGCCGATGGTAAGGTTGGTGCGGTGCAGGATCACCGTCAGGATCACCGCGATGATCACGCCAAGCCTCGTCTTGAACCGCTTGCCGGGCGGACTTTGCGCCTTTGCCTCGGCGTCCATGCCACCGAGGTGGAACACCGGGCGCGGCCCGGCCTCGGGCAGGGGATTGCCGGTGCGGGCGGCGGTATTGGCGATGGCCACCACCTCCGCGACCAGCGCGCGAAAGGCCGGGTCGTCGGCCTTTGGTCCCGGCACGACGATGACCGACACGACCTTGCCATTCACCGCCTGCACCGGGTTCCAGCGGCACGAAAGGCCGGAAAGATCGGGGCGGGTGCCGGGCGGGGCCATCGGCACGGCAAAGCGGCCCTGCTTCATCTCGGCCTCGGCCCAGGCGAGGCCGCCTCCGGCGAACATGGCAAAGGTCATATCCTCGCTTGCCCGCATCCGGGCGACCTGCACGTCACGGCCCGCGGCCCGGATATCGGCGACGGGGCAAAGCGCTGTCCGCATCTCAAGCCCCAGATCCTCGGCAATCCAGCGGGCAACGGCGGCAAGCGCCTGGCGCGCCGCGTCAAGCTGGCCGGGCGGCACCGCAATCGCGGCACCATCGCCGCCGAACACGAACGGATAATCCCGCTGGCCCATCGCATTCAGGACCGCCGTGATCACCGCCGCCCCACCCATGTTGACCAGCTTGTACTTCCCCTCGGCAATCGCGCGGCCGGAGGAGACGACATCAGCCACCGCCAGCGCCCAGCCTTCGGGCATCGGGCGGTAGCGGGTGGTATCGGCCACATCGGCAAATTCGGCGAACACCGGCAGGCTGTAAAGAAAGGCGGTTGGGTCGGGGAATTGCATGCGAATGCCTCTGATGCTGGCAGAGTTACGGATCAAGACCGCCGGAAGTTTCAGCTATGGTTTCGATGCAACATACGTCGGAGCATGGAAATAGACAGGGATTTCCACGTCGGCTAGTGATAGGGCTGTCGCAAGGCGGGCCAGCACGGTTCCTGCCGCGGAAGTTGAGCTGCAGAAGGCCGGAAATTATGACGCTTGATGGCCTGGGATCCGGCACGGACCTTTTGCGGGTGGAAGATATCAGGGTCACCTTCGATCTGGCCACCGGCCCGCTTGAGGCGCTGAAAGGTGTCGGTTTGCGTGTCCTGCCCGGAAAGGTCACTGCCCTTGTGGGCGAATCCGGGTCGGGCAAGTCCGTGCTGGGCCAGACGATCATGGGCCTGCAACCCCTGCAGGCGCGGGTCAGCGGGCGCGTCCTGTTCAACGATCCGGGGGTCGAAGGCGGCGCGGTCGAGCTTCTGGGCCTGCCCCGCGATGGCCGCCGCATCCGGTCGATTCGCGGGCGGCGAATCGGGATGATCTTTCAGGAGCCGATGACCTCGTTCTCGGCCTTGCACACCATCGGCAACCAGGTCGCCGAGGCGTTGCGGATCCACACCCCGACCTCGGTCGCCGAACAGCGCGAAAAGTCCGAAGAGATGCTGGCGCTGGTCGGTTTCCAGAACCCCAAGCGCGTGTTCGACATGTACCCGTTCGAGCTTTCGGGCGGCATGCGGCAGCGCGCCATGATCGCGATGGCGTTGATCTGCGGGCCGTCCCTGCTGATCGCGGATGAGCCGACCACCGCGCTTGACGTGACCATCCAGGCGCAGATCCTGACGCTGCTCCGCGACCTGCAGCAGCGGCTGAACATGGCGGTTCTGCTCATCACCCATGACCTTGGCGTGGTGGCGAACATCGCCGATGAGGTGGTGGTGATCTACCAGGGCCGCATCATGGAGGCGGGGCCGGTCGACACGATCTTCCGCCGGCCGGAGCATCCCTACCTCAAGGGTCTGATGGCGGCGGTGCCACATTTCGGGATGCCGGCCGGGACACGGCTCCAGCCCCTGCGCGATATCCGCATCGACCGGCAGAACCTGATGGCCGCGATTGCAGCGCCCGCCCGGGCGCGGGCCGAAGGTCACGACCCCGAGGTGCTGCTGTCGGTCCGGAACCTGAAGAAAACCTTCCAGACCCGCAGTCAGGCCTGGGACCTTGGCAAGCCCACCAACCTTGCGGTTCCTGCCGTGGATGGGGTCAGCTTCGACATCAAGCGCGGCGAATGCCTTGGGCTTGTCGGCGAAAGCGGGTGCGGCAAGACCACGGTCAGCAAGATCCTGATGCGCGCGGTCACGCCCGACGAAGGCTCGGTCATCTATGACGACGGCTCCGGTCCGGTCGATGTGCTGACGGCTGAGGGGGAGGCGCTCCAGCGCCTGCGCACCCAGGTGCAGATGGTGTTTCAGGACCCGGTCTCGTCCCTGTCGCCACGGATGACGGTCGGCAATGTTCTGGCCGAGCCGCTGGATATCCACCAGCGCGGCACCAAGGCGTCGCGGCGTGAGACGGTGACTGCGCTTTTGCGCGCCATCGGCCTCGATCAGAACGCCCGGCACCGCTATCCGCACAGCTTTTCCGGCGGTCAGCGGCAAAGGGTCGGGATTGCGCGGGCACTTGCCCTCGCCCCCGGGCTGATCATCTGTGATGAGCCGGTGTCGGCGCTGGACGTGTCGGTGCAGGCGCAGATCCTCAACCTTCTGAAGGACCTGCAAAAGGACCTTGGGCTGACCTACCTTTTCATCTCGCACAACCTGGCGGTGGTCGATTACATGGCCGACCGGGTTGCGGTGATGTGGGCCGGTCGCATCGTCGAACTTGCCCCGCGTGAGGTGATCATGACGGCCCCGGTCCACCCCTACACCCGCGCGCTGCTGGCCGCGGTGCCCTACCCCGACCTTGACCGCCAGCTTGATTTCGCCAAGGCCGGCCGCACCAGCGCCGAGGCGAGCGACGGCTGGGCCGAGGCGTTCCGTTTCGGCGACAAGCGGCAGGCGGCGATGGCCCCGCTTGACCTTGGCGGCGGGCATTACGTGCTGGCGAACCCTTCAGCCAACGCAGGCGAGGTGCGGGCATGATTTCCAGAAGAACAACGCTCGGCCTCCTCGCCTCGGCCCTGGTGCCGTACCGCGCCTTTGCCGATGCGCCTTTGTTCGAGGCTGATCTTGCAGCGGGCACCCTGCCCGTGATGGCCGACCGCATCCCGCTGAACCCGCGCGTGATCAACCTGCCGGGGATGGGGCGCGAGACGGGGGTGCTTGGCGGCACCGTGCGGATGCTGATCGGCGGGCAGCGCGATGTGCGGCTGATCCCGATGAACAGCTA
>NCDS01000029.1:0-38716 GCA_002280315.1 Rhodobacterales bacterium 32-66-7
GGCAAGACGCGGCTCCAGCGCATAGCCGACCTCATAGGCGACGTAGCCCGCAAGCCAGGCCCCGGCGGCACGGGCAGCCTCGGCCTTGGCGAGGGCTGGGCGCACCTCGGCCCTGGTCCAGGCGGCGATGACCATGCGCGGCGCGGCAAACAGTGCCGGCCCCCCGCCAGGCCCATGTTCGACCAGGATCACAGCGATCGTCCCCTTTTCGTCACCCGTGCGGGCGTCCCCCGTGCCGGAGATAGGCCGATCACCCCTGCGCCGCCAGCCGCATTTGACCCGGTTGAGCCGCCGAAACCGACGCGCATGGCGATTTCAATGGTCCGAACCGGCCAGGGGCGCATTCAAACCTTGCCTAATGATCAAATTCACGCTTCCGTGTGGGGATCAGGCGACCACATCTTGTGGCGCTTGTGCTGTCTACTACAAAAACATCCCGATCAGGGAACCCAATCAGGGAACAAGGGGACATCAAATGGCTTCCGATGACTATACCGACAAGGCCAAGCAGGAGGACCTGAAGGTCCTGCATGGCATGGGCTACGCGCAGGAGCTGTCACGCTCCATGTCGAAATTCTCCAACTTCGCGATCTCGTTTTCCATCATCTGCATCCTGTCGGGCGGGATCAACTCGCTGGGTCAGGCGACGTCGGGTGCCGGAGGGGCTGCAATCGGCATCGGCTGGCCGGTGGGCGTGCTGCTCTCGGGCGTCTTTGCGCTTTGCCTCGCGCAGATTTCCTCCGCCTATCCGACGGCGGGCGGGCTTTATCACTGGGGGTCGATCCTCGGCAACCGCTTTACCGGCTGGCTTTCGGCCTGGCTGAACCTTCTCGGCCTGGTGACGGTGCTTGGTGCGATAAACGTCGCGTGATCTTCGTGGCCGGCATCACTGCCCTTCAGGCGGGTGTGAACCACTTCGGCATCAAACTGACGGCGAAGTTGACCGACTTTTCCGGCTTCCTGATCCTTGGGACCGCGGCGCTCCTGACTGTCACCTCCCTTGTCTCGGCTAGCAGCCTTGATTTGTCGCGCCTTTGGACTTTCGGAAACTATCCCGGGACCGAAGGGGCTTCTGCGGTGTGGCCCGTTGCTGTCGGGGGGGGAATGGCATTCCTTCTCGGCCTGCTGCTGCCGATCTATACGATCACCGGCTACGACGCCTCGGCGCACACGTCCGAGGAAACCAGGAACGCTGCCGTCTCGGTGCCGAAGGGCATGGTGTCCTCGGTGATCTGGTCCGGCCTTGCCGGCTGGGTCATGCTGAGCGCTTTCATCCTGATGCTGCCCGACATGGACGAAGCGGCCAAGCAAGGCTGGAATGTGTTCTTCTGGGGCATGGATGCGCAGGTTGATCCGACATTGAAGCTGGTGCTTTACATCGCCATCTTCGTCTCGCAATGGCTCTGTGGGCTTGCCACGGTCACATCAGCCAGCCGAATGCTGTTCGCGTTCTCGCGCGACGGCGGGGTTCCCGCTGCGTCCAAGGCACTTGCCACGGTCAGCCCGTCCTACCGTACGCCGGTCACAGCGATCTGGACATCATCGATTCTGTCCGTGCTGTTCGTCTGGCTGACCTCGGCCATCACGATTGCCGGAACGCCCGCCTATTCCATCGTCGTGTCCTGCACCGTGATCTTCCTGTTCCTTTCGTTCGCGCTGCCGATCGCGCTCGGATTGGTGACCATTGGCGGGCCAAAATGGCCGACCATGGGGCCTTGGGACATCGGTGTCACCACGTACAAGCTACTCGCGGTCATCGCGATCCTTGCGATGGGGCTGATGTTCTACATCGGCGTTCAGCCCCCGAACGACTGGGCGTTGGAAATCACCTTGGGCTTCATCGGAGTTGCTCTGGTGATCTGGGTGGTCTTTGAGAACCGCCGCTTCCAAGGCCCGCCGATCGGTGAAGAGATTGCCAAACGCAAGGCTGCCATCGCGGCGGCCGAGCGTGCGGTGGGCGAAGCCGTCTAAGCGCCGGAAGACGAAATCTTCGGGCCGGAGGGAAACCTCCGGCCCGTTTTGCCGGCCCCTCCGGCCAGCGCCAAATTTCTTGGAAGAAATTTGCAAAATCCTTCGAAGGATTTTGGCTCCCCGCGCCCCGGCGCATTCCGCCCTTGCACCCCCCCCTGCCCCGGCTATAACCCGGCCAGTTTTGCGCTGGATGGGGGCTGACATGCCGAAGCGGACCGATATCACGTCGATCATGATCATCGGCGCGGGGCCCATCGTCATCGGCCAGGCGTGTGAGTTCGACTACTCCGGCGCGCAGGCCTGCAAGGCCCTGCGTGAGGAAGGCTACCGGGTGATCCTGGTGAACTCCAACCCCGCCACGATCATGACCGATCCGGGGCTGGCGGATGCCACCTATATCGAGCCGATCACGCCGGAGGTGGTGGCGAAAATCATCGAGAAAGAGCGTCCCGACGCGATCCTGCCCACGATGGGCGGGCAGACCGGCCTCAACACCGCTTTGGCGCTGGCTGACATGGGCGTCCTTGACCGCTTCAAGGTCGAACTGATCGGGGCCAAGCGCGAGGCCATCGAGATGGCCGAAGACCGCAAACTGTTCCGTGAGGCGATGGACCGGATCGGCCTTGAAAACCCCAAGGCCACGATCATCGCCGCCCCCAAGCTGCCCAATGGCAAGTACGACATCGCCGCCGGCGTGGCCGAGGCGTTGGCCGCCATCGAATACGTCGGCCTGCCCGCGATCATCCGCCCCGCCTTCACCCTCGGCGGCACCGGCGGGGGCGTGGCTTACAACCGCGACGACTATGAGGCGATCGTGAAATCGGGGCTGGAGGCGTCGCCGGTGGCGCAGGTGCTGGTGGACGAAAGCCTCCTTGGCTGGAAGGAGTTCGAGATGGAGGTGGTGCGCGACAAAGCCGACAACGCCATCATCGTCTGCGCCATCGAGAACGTCGATCCGATGGGCGTCCACACCGGCGACAGCATTACCGTCGCCCCTGCCCTCACGCTGACCGACAAGGAATACCAGATCATGCGCAACGGCTCCATCGCCGTGCTGCGCGAGATCGGGGTGGAGACCGGCGGGTCGAACGTGCAATGGGCGATCAACCCCGCCGATGGCCGCATGGTGGTGATCGAGATGAACCCCCGGGTGTCGCGGTCCTCCGCTTTGGCGTCGAAAGCGACCGGCTTCCCGATTGCGAAAATCGCCGCGAAGCTGGCGGTCGGCTACACGCTGGACGAGTTGGACAACGACATCACCAAGGTCACGCCCGCGTCCTTCGAACCCTCCATCGATTATGTCGTGACCAAGATCCCCCGCTTCGCCTTCGAGAAGTTCCCCGGTTCCGAACCCAACCTGACCACCGCGATGAAATCGGTGGGTGAGGTGATGGCGATCGGCCGGACGATCCACGAGTCGATGCAGAAGGCCCTCGCCTCCTTGGAAACCGGCCTGACTGGCTTTGACGAAATCGCAATCCCGGGTGTTCAGGGACCACCCGTCCCGGGCTTGACCCGGGACCTCGACGCCGCAAGCCACGCCGCCATCGTGAAAGCCCTTGGCCAGGCCACCCCCGACCGCCTGCGTGTCATCGCCCAAGCCATGCGGCACGGGCTGACCGATGACGAGATCAACCAGATCACCGCCTTCGACCCGTGGTTCCTGACCCGCATCCGCGAGATCATCGAGGTGGAGGCGCAGATCCGCAAGGATGGCCTTCCCACCAACCCCGACGCCCTGCGTCGCCTGAAGATGATGGGCTTCACCGACGCCCGCCTCGCCAAACTTACCGGCCGGGAGGAGGCTCAGGTCCGCCGCGCCCGCACAAGGCTTGGCGTCACCGCCGTCTTCAAGCGCATCGACACCTGCGCGGCGGAGTTCGAGGCGCAGACCCCCTACATGTATTCCACATACGAACACCCGGCGATGGGCGACGTGGAATGCGAATCCCGCCCCTCAGCCGCGAAGAAGGTCGTCATCCTTGGCGGTGGTCCGAACCGGATCGGCCAGGGGATCGAGTTCGACTATTGCTGCGTCCACGCCTGCTATGCCCTGACGGCAGCGGGGTATGAGACGATCATGATCAACTGCAACCCCGAGACGGTCAGCACCGACTACGACACGTCTGACCGGCTCTATTTCGAACCCCTTACCCTGGAACATGTCCTCGAAATCCTGCGGGTGGAGAGGCAGAATGGTACCCTTCACGGCGTCATCGTCCAGTTCGGCGGCCAGACGCCCCTGAAGCTGGCGAACGCGCTTCATGCCGAGGGGATCCCGATCCTCGGCACCACGCCCGACGCCATCGACCTCGCCGAAGATCGGGAGCGGTTCCAGCAGCTCCTCCACCAGCTTGGCCTCAAGCAGCCCGTCAACGGCACCGCCCGCAGCCGGGATGAGGCGTTCAAGGTCGCAGCCGAGGTTGGCTACCCCTTGGTGATCCGCCCCTCCTTCGTCCTTGGTGGCCGTGCGATGGAGATCATCCGCGACGACGCGCAACTGGAACGCTATATCCGATCGGCCGTTCAGGTCTCGGGCGACAGCCCGGTTCTGCTCGACAGCTACCTGTCCGGGGCAATCGAGGTGGACGTCGATGCGCTCAGTGATGGGCAATCAGTCCATGTCGCTGGAATCATGGAACATATCGAAGAGGCCGGCGTCCATTCCGGCGACAGCGCCTGCTGCCTGCCGCCCCATTCCCTGACACCCGAGACCATCGCGGAACTGAAACGCCAGACCGTGCAGATGGCGCTGGCGCTGAACGTGGTCGGCCTGATGAACGTGCAGTTCGCGATCAAGGATGCGGATATCTACGTGCTGGAGGTGAACCCCCGCGCCAGCCGCACCGTGCCCTTCGTCGCCAAGGCCACCGATTCCGCCATCGCCGCCATCGCCGCCCGTCTGATGGCGGGGGAGCCTTTGTCCAACTTCCCGATGCGCGCGCCCTATGCCAAAGGCGTAGGCCCCGACACGCCCCTGCCGCTCGCTGACCCCAACACCCTCGCCGACCCGAACACGCCCTGGTTCTCGGTCAAGGAGGCTGTCCTGCCGTTTGCAAGGTTCCCCGGCGTCGACCCGGTGCTGGGGCCGGAAATGCGGAGTACGGGAGAGGTGATGGGCTGGGACCGCACCTTCGCGCTCGCGTTCCTGAAGGCGCAGATGGGGGCCGGGACGGTGTTGCCCGATACCGGCCGGGTGTTCCTGAGCGTGAAGGACATGGACAAGACGCCCGCGCTTTCTGCCGCGATGCGCGATCTTGTGGCGATGGGGTTCGAGATCGTGACGACCAAAGGCACCGGTAGCTGGCTGTTGGCCGAGGGGACCCGGTCAACCCCGGTCAACAAGGTCTACGAAGGCCGCCCGAACATCGTGGATCGGCTGAAGAACAACGACATCGCCCTGGTGATGAACACGACCGAGGGCACGCAGGCGGTGAGCGACAGCCGGGATATCCGGAGGGTCGCGCTGATGGACAAGATCCCGTATTTCACGACAGCTGCGGCGAGTATCGCCGTGGTGGCGGCGATGAAGGCGCGGGGCGAGGGGTATGGGGTTAGGACGTTGCAGGGGTGAATTGTTAGAAAAAGTTAATGATCTTTTCCGTTGACAGAATCACTGCGCGTGTCTTTTCTCGCCAGTAAAAGGAGATTTAAATGGCAAACGAAGTTAAACTGGTATCGGATTCTGCCGAGCTAAAGCGAATGGTGGCAAGTTATGCTGCCCAAAACTATACAACGGTCCACTCCGACGAGCGCAGCGCAATTCTTTCAAGGCGTAAGAAGTTCAACTGGGTTCTGGCGATAATTTGTCTCTTCATCCCCATCATTGGATGGGTGGCACTCGTCTTGATGATCATGGCGGCGGGCCGTGGCTCTGAGGTAGTGGAAGTTAAGATCAATTGAACTAGGCTATTTTTGGGGCGGCTAGTGACAGTGAAGAAAAACTATCTCATTTACGTATTTGCTGCAGTCGCGGCTTTGGCAATTGCGGGAGCCCTATTCTTAATCCTGAGCAGTAGAGAGGGTTCTTCTGGACGCGTGTCAGTTCCCACAGAACAAGAGCTTGTTGACGCTTACGTGAGCTACTACGGGAGCCTGATTAATCCCTTTGTAAAGGAGTTTTCATGTGTTGGCACCGAACAACCAGCGGTTGTAACGTGTGCCGTGATAAGAGCTACCGGAGTCGCAACTGAAACACGTTTAATGAAAACTGGTGACGGCTGGCAAATACTTTCGGATTAAGAGGGTCACTCCGGCCGCCCCTCCAGAAACGCTATCGCCCGCGCCGGATCGCCATTCTTCCCTCGTTCGGCGAAGAACTCCGCCGCTCCCCTCGCGCCGATCTTTTCGGCGACAGCAAGGGCGATGTATTGATTTACCGACACCCCGTCCTTGGCGGCGAAGTCCTCGACCGCCTTTTTCAGCGAGTGGGGCAGGTTAAGCGAAACACGGGCTTTCATGTGGTAATCCTCCGCAAGGCTTCTCCCGGGGACAGGAGGGTCAGTCCGAACCGCGCCGGGACATCCCGAAAATCCCGCGCGTTGTGTGTAACGATGATGCCAGAACAGTTGATTGCAGCCTCAAGCACCATTTCATCGTCTGGGTCGCCCAACTGTGGCCGCCACTGAAAGTCGATGCCGACCGGGGTGACACTCGCGGCGATGTCGTCCAGGAATCCAGCCATTTCTTTTCGTGTCACGCCTGTGTCCAACAGGAAGTCCGCCCGGTTCAGCACCTCTTCGTACTCGTAGAACAGCGGCACAGAGCAACACCAGACGAACCGCCGCCGGAAACCCGCAACCAGCAACGGATTCGAGGCACCCCTTCGGCTGCGGAGCCCGGCCACCAGAACGTTGGTATCGAGCACCAGCTTCATTGTGTCATATATAGCGTAACGTCACCCGTGGCGCAAGATGGGCGCAAGCCCCCCTCACTCAAACACCTTCGCGATATCCCGCACACTCACGCCTTCCTTGATCTCGCGCAGGCGGGCGTAGATCAGGGCGGTGCTCATCGCGCTCAACCCGTAGCCGATGCCGGACAGCGCGGCGAGGGTGACGGTCAGGAAGGCGATGGCGGCGGTGCTGGTGCCGAGGCCGCCGGCGAAGAGGCTGACGATGAACATCGCGATGGCGCTGACGACGGCGTTCATGATGCCGATCAGGATCGTCGCGCCGACGATCGGCCAGCGGTAGCCCCTGGTCAGCCGCGCGCTGCGGCCAAGGCCGGAAAAGCCGTTCCGCTCGATCGCGACGGCGGCGGGCATGACCGAGAATACGGCATAGATCCACAAGCCCGGCACGATCAGCGCAAGGATGCCAAGGACCATCAGGATGCCGGACAAAAGCCCAAGGATGGCGATGGGAAAGGCGACGGCCAGCGCCGGGGCGACGTAGCGGTTGATCTCGACCGGACGCTTCAGCTTGGCGTCATAGGCAAGCTGCACAAGTAGTGCTGCCGTGATGCCATAGGCGATCAGTTGCACCATCACCGTGATGCCAAAGGGGATCAGGTCGGCCCAGCCGGTAAGGATCGGCTCGCTGATGCCAAGGGCAACCTCCCAGCCGTTGATCAGACCGGACGCCGCCAGCGCCACCAGGGTCGGGAAGGTCGCCAGAACCATGACCGGCAGGAAATTGCGCAACAAAAGCGTCAGGCTCTCGCTGACGATGGTGCTGACCCCAAGGGCCGGGGTCGGCTCGACATCCGTGGCATAGGTCATGATCGTTCTTTCCGGCAAACGCCGTCAGCAAAAACGGGGTCAGCGCACAAAAGCCGATACCCGCAACCGTTGCAAGACGGCCGCGCGCCGTTACTTGCGTCCGGGGACGGCGTGGTGCTTGTCGGCGCGGCGGTCGCCGAAGAGCTGGCGTTGTTCAAGATGCGCGCGTTGGGCGGCGTAGAACGCCTGAAGGAAGGCCGGGTGGTCGGCGGGCGGCACCGGGTCGGCATAGCCGATCTTGCGGCGGATCCTCTCGATGATTTCGCCCAGGGTCTTGCGGTGGTGGCCATAGGCTGCGGGTGCCATCCGGCGGTCATCCACCCGCAAGAGACCCTCCAGCGTCTGAAGCTCGAACGCGCCGTAATGGTCAAGCTGGTGGGCGAGGAACACGAACTTCCCCGCCACCCCGCGCGTGGGCGTTTCGCGCACAAGGTCGCGCAGCAACACCGGGACCGGCAGATGGATCACATGGGTCCCCGCAAGCAGGTCCCCCAGCCGCTGGCGGTGCGGGTTCAAAAGCGGGATCAGAAACGCCATCACGATCCAGCCGAAGGACAGCAGCGACAGAAGCGGGGTCGTGGCATCGAGCGTGAAGAGAAGCGTGCCGGGCAGAAACACCTCTGCCTCTTTCATCAGGTTGCGCAGGACGACGGCATGCGTGGTCAGGGACCGGCCGTCATGCCCGATCACCTTGATCTTGAGCAGGCGCTTGCCAAGGGTCTGGCCGTTCCACACCAGCTCGGTCGCTATGTAATAGGGGATGCGGATCAGGAAGAACGCCATCGCGCCGATGGCATACAGGGTCTGCGGCGTGGTGAGGTTCAAAAGCCCCAGCAGGATCACGATGCAGATGACCGCCGTCATGGTGATCGCCACATCGATGACCTGCGCCGAAAGCCGGACGCCGATCCCCGCGACGCGCAGGGTCAGGGGCACCCCCTCGGGTGACATGACCGTGTTGGGCGAGGGGCGATCCCTGCGGCGGCTTCGACGGGAAGAGCGGCGGGTCTGGGGCGCGGCGGTCATGCGCGCCCCCGTCCGGCCAGCAGCACCCAGGCCAGCCACAGCGCCCCCACCCCCCAGCCGATGGCATAGCGCATGGTCATGTCCTGCACCATTTGGCGCAGGAACCCTTCAAGCAGCGCCGCCACCAGCAGCATCACCGCAGCCACCAGTGCCAACTTCACCGCGTCCCGCCCGGCCCTTTGCAACGCCGCACGACGGCTGAGCGCACCGGGAAACAGGATCGCCGCACCCAGTTTTACGCCCCCACCGCAGGCGATGCAGATCGCCGAAAGCTCGGTCACGCCATGCACCGACAGCCAGCCACCCATGTCCCAGCCCAACCCCCGGTCGACATGCAGCGCCATGATCGCACCGAGGCTAAGGCCGTTGTAGAAGGTCAGGATGATCGCCGGGGCACAGAGAAACACGCCAAGGCCGAAGACAAAGATCGCGATGCGGGTGTTGTTGGAAAACAGGAAGGTCGCAAAGGCCCCCAGCCCGGTCTGGTCGGGGTTGGTGTCATAGATCACCGACCGCAGGAACCCTGTCGTCGCCTCGGGCGTGCGGCCACCGGCAAGCTCGGCGGGCATGAAAACGAAATACCAGGCCTCGTTCTCGAAATACAGAAGGTAGCCGGTCAGCGCCCCCAGCCCCATGCAAAGATAGCCGATGGCGATGAAAAGGGCCGAGCGTCGCATGGCTTGCGGCGCGGAGGTGGTGAAGAACCGCTGCACCAGCCCGCCCAGCCGCTCTTGCGGGGCGTAGACACAAAGATAGGCCCGCGCCGTCAGCGCCTCCAGATACTCCAGGAGTGCGCGGTCGAGCGAGATCTCCCGCGCGATGGCCAGGGAGGTGGTGGCGCGGCGGTAGCCTGCGGCAAGGTCACGGGCGGCAGCAAACTCCATCCGGTGGAGGCCCTTCTGTTCGGCCTTGGCCACCAGCTTTTCCAGGGCCTGCCAATCCGCCTCCCGTTCGGCGCGGAAGCGGGCGGAACGGAGCAGGCCCGTACTGGCAGAAGCGGTGCTGCCAGGCGTCATGGTGCGGGCGGTCTGCGCCATCAGATCAGGTCCCTCGCCTTGATATCAAGATAGGCCGACACCAGTTGCGCGGTCACCGTGCCGGGGCGAGCATCGACGATGGTGACGCCCAGCCGCACCAGCCGCTCCAAGACCAGGCGGCGGTCCTGCACCCATTGGTTGGCGGCAACCAGGGTCGCGACACCGTCAAGGTCTTCGGGCGGGTGATCGGCCATCGCCTCCAACTCCGGGTCGCGGAGGGTGACGAAGACGATCAGGTGCCGCTTTGCCAGAAGCCCGATATTCTCGATCATCAACTCGGCCGAGGTGGTGTCGACGAAATCGGTGAAGATGATGATCAGGCTGCGCTTCGGGGTGCGCGCGCCCAGTTCGGTCAGGGCGAGGGTGTGGTTCGTCTCGCGTCCGGCATAGGCAAGGCTCGCGGTCCAGCTTCGCAGCCGGGCAAAGGCAAGGCGACCGGGCTGCGGGGCAACAAAGGTCAGCGGACGCACGTCATAGGCATAGTAACCGACAAGATCGCCCCCCACCGCCGCTGCCCAGGCGATGGCCAGCGCTGCCGTCGTCGCATGATCGATCTTCGGCAGCCCGGCGATGTCTTCGCGCATGAGGTAGCCGGTATCAAGCGCCAGGATCACATGGTGGTTGCGTTCGGCCTGCAATTCGCGCGCAACCAGCGACCGGCGGCGGGCCGAGCGTTTCCAGTCGATGGTCTTCACATCCATCCCGCGGGTGAAATCACGGAGCTGGTGAAACTCCGACCCCTCGCCAATCGCGCGGTTTTCCTTGACACCGTAAAGGGTTGACATGACGGTGGTGGTGATCTGGCCCGACTGCACCGGGCGGATGTTCGGGACGATCCGAACCTCGGCCTTCGTCTTCAGGCGCGGGGTAAAGTCGAAAAGCCGCAGCCGCGATGGCCATTCCAGCCAGACCTGCCCCAGCGCCCAGACCCCGCGCCGAACCGCCCGCGCCGGAAGGGTGGCGGTGGTGCCGGTGAACCGGGCCTCAGCCGGGCCGGAAAGCCCCTCGGGCCAGTCGAAGCGGGCGATCAGGCCGGGCGGGGCGGGGGTTACGGTCAGCGTCACGGGCACCGCTTCGCTGACAAAGGCTTCGGTCGGGGCGGACAGTTCCAGCGCCTTTCGCCGCATCAGGGGCAGCGACATCGCGATATCGGCCAGCGCCAGCGCCGCAAGCACGAACCAAGGGGCCGCCGCAAGCTCACGCGCGGTCCCGCCCCAAAGGCCGACGATGACCGAAGCGCCAAGCGCCACGGCTGCCAGTTGCAGCAATCTGGGGCTTGGGCGGATCAGCGCGGGGCCTCGATCTGGTTGAGGATGTTGTCAAGGACGGTCTGGGCATTGCGCCCCTCGATCTCGGCGGTGGGGCCAAGCACGATCCGGTGACGAAGCGCCGGCACGAACAGCCGCTTCACATCATCCGGGATCGCAAAATCCCGCCCGCTCAGCGCCGCGAGCGCCCGCGCCGCCCGCGCCACCGCATCCGCCGCGCGGGTCGATGCACCATGCGAGATCTCGGGATTGGTCCGCGTCGCGCGCACAAGGCGCAGGATATAAGCCAGGATGTCGTCCTTGAGGATGATCCCGTCGATCAGCGCCCGGCTTTCGGCCAGGGCTGCCGCATCAAGCACCTTGGCAAACCCCGCCGTTTCATGCCCGGCCTCGATCGGTTGGGCGGCGTGCTGCTTCAGGATCGCCATCTCGACCACCTCGGGCGGAAACTCGATCCCGATCTTGAAGAGGAAGCGGTCAAGCTGCGCCTCGGGCAAGGGGTAGGTACCTTGCTGTTCAATCGGGTTCTGCGTCGCGATGACGATGAAATCGCTGCCAAGCGCATGGTCGGTGCCGTCGATGCTGACCGTTCGTTCATTCATCGCCTGAAGGAGGGCGGCCTGGGTCTTTGGCGGGGCACGGTTGATCTCATCCGCCAAGAGCACCTGGGCGAAGACCGGGCCTTTGGTCAGCACAAACGCGTTGGTCTGGAAGTTGAAGATCGAGGTGCCAAGGATATCCCCCGGCATCAGGTCCGGCGTGAACTGGACCCGCCCGAACTCCAGCGCAAGCGAGGCGGCAAAACTGCGGGCGAGGAGGGTCTTGGCGGTGCCGGGCGGCCCCTCCAGGAGCACATGGCCGCGCGCGAACAGGGCCACCAGCAAAAGGTCGACCGCGTCCTCCTGGCCAAGGACGGTGCGGCCGATCTCGGCGCGAAGCGCATCGGCGCGGCTTTGCAGGGTCTCAAGTGTCATGGGCAATCCGCTCCAATATCTGTTCAAGATCTTCGACATGTCCGATGGCCGCCGCAACCGGCACATGCGCGGGAAGGGCGTGGAGGGCCGCCAGCACCGCCTCCAGCCGCTCGGCCAGATCGGCGCGGCGGCGGGCGACATGGCGAAGGAAGGCGCGTTCCTCGCCGATCTGGCGGGCATGGCCGGGGCCGACGAGGCGGGCGGCGGTCGCTGCAATCCGCGCGGCGGCATAATCGGCCAGAAGCGCCCCATCCTGCCCGGTCAGCCGCATCAGCCGCGCCCGCGCCCGGATCGCTTGCAGCTTGTCCAGCGCAGTCGTGGGCGTGCCCTGCACCGGCCCGGCCCGGCGCAACGACCGCCACAGGGTCAGCGCCAGCATCAGCCCGGCCCCGATCCACAACACCCGGAACGGCGGTTCCAGAAAGCGCAGAAGGTCGGCCCAGGTCCGATCCCGCCTGACCGAGGTCAGGGCCGTGGCAAACCAGTTGTCACGACTGTAATCGATCAGCACGACGTCATCGCCTGCGGTCGACAGCAGGAAATCCCGGGCAATCGCTGCATTCTGTCCCAGACGCAGGCCATGGTTGTTCAGAAGGTCGGGGTCCGACAGGATGAACACCGACCGGGCAGAGTTCCGCAAGGGGCAGGACGCCAGCAGCGTCGCCGCCCCCGACCCGATGACCGGCGTGCAGGCAGAGCCGTCGAACAGTTGTGCGGCATAGATCGCGGTGGAAAGCTCCGCCCCGGTGCTGGCCTTGTAGGGCAAGGCGGCAAAAACCTCAGGGCTGCGGCTGATGCGGATGCCGGGATCGCCGGTCAGCCGCAGCAACAGCGCGTCCAGCCGCGTGGTATCGACCAGAAGGACGGGATGGGCGATGCCGGTCAGGCGCATCCCGCTGCGCCATTTCGGCAGCACGATCGGCGTCGGCACCCGGGCAAGCTTGCCCTCGATCTCGCGCCATTCGAGGTCGTTCTCGTCTTGCTGAAACAGCAATTCCTCGGTGGTAAGGGCCGGGGTCAGGTCGCGGTCCGGCACCGTGTCGTGCAGCGGCAGGACCAGAACGCCGATGCTGGCCGGATCAAGATTCCAGCCGCCGGAAAAGCCCTGCGCGCTGCCCCCTTCGGCGGTCAGCCAAAGTTGCAAGCCATCCATGCCGACGGGCGAGGCGCGCAGTTCCTGTTGCCTCTGCGACAGAAGGTAGGCGAGCGCGGCCAAGGCCGGCGGGATGTGGCGCAGCGCATCGCGCAGGGTCCAGCTTGGCTGCAACAGGACGCCATTCGCGGTGACAGTCCGCGCCAGGGCGGCTTGCGCCAGAAGGACCAGCGCGCGCCGCCGGTCCGGGGTGGCAAGGATCGCGGCCAGGTCAGCCGGGGTTGCAGCCGCCCCGAACGCCCCGGCAGCAGCGGCCTTGCGCGCGCGGGCCGGGTTCTGCGCATCCCCGCGCAGCGACACGGTGAAGCTGCCCGAGACGCGAAAGATCAGGATCAGAAGGCCGATCAGCAACACGCCCGCCACCACGATCACGACGATCCGCCCGGTCGAAAGGCTTTCCAGTGTCACCCCTTCGCCCGGCTTTGGCGGGGGTGGCGGTGGCGACTGGTTCGTCTCCAGCTTCGGGGCGGCGGCGGTCGGGTCATAATAGCCGACATCCGTCTCGATACCACGGTAGCGGATGGCGTCCAGATAAGCCTCGCCGCTGGGACCGATCTTTAACGCCTGCGGCTGGGCCTCTTGCGCCGCGCCTTGGCACGGGCAGAGGCCAAGGAAAATCACCAGGGACAACATCGACAGGCGCATGCGGCGAGAGATAAAGGAACGCCCGGCTTGCAGCAAACAAAACCATGCTGCGCGAAGGCGTGACGACCGCCCGCGCCGGTTATTGCGGCAGGTCAGACCCGGCCGGACGCACCCAGACCGCTGATCACGGCACGGGTGGCCAGCGTCACCGGCCCTTCGGTCGCGCGCAAAAGCGCCAGCCGGTCGAAATTGGCGCGATCCGCAAGCAAGGCCTGGCGCAGCGCCACGCCAAAGGCCATCCGCAGCTCGGTCCCGATGTTCATCTTGGCCACCCGCATCGTCGCGACCATGCCGCGCTGTTCCGGCGGAATGCCCGAGCCGCCATGCAGCACCAGCGCCGTTTCGGTGCGCGCCGCAATCGCACCCAGCCGCTCAAGGTCGATGCCGTTGCCGGGCGTTTCCTGCAGGTGGACATTGCCGACCGACACCGCCATCGCATCGATGCCGGTCTCGCGTGCAAAGCGCGCCGCCTCTTCCGGGTCGGTCCCGGCCGAGCCTTCGCCGCCCGCATAGCCGACAAAGCCGATCTCACCCTCACACGAGGCACCGGCGGCATGCGCCAGTTCGGCCACCGCCGCCGTCGCCTCGATATTCGCCGCAAGCCGGAGCCGCGAGCCGTCGAACATGACCGAGGTGAAGCCCGCGTCCAGCGCCTGACGGCATTCCTCAAACGACGCGCCATGGTCGAGATGCACAACCACCGGAACCGAGGCCGCCTCGGCCAGATGCCGCAGCATCCGACCCAAAAGCGGCAGGGGCGTGTGCGCGCGGCAGCCTGGCCCCGCCTGCAGGATCACCGGCGCGCGCTCCGCCTCGGCGGCGGCGACATAGGCGCGCATATCCTCCCACCCCAGGCAGACAAGGCCCGGCACGGCGTAACCGTCCTTCAGCGCCGGTTGCAGGACCTGGGCAAGCGTGGCGACGGTCATCTGAACTTGGCCACCATGTCGAGGATGCCCGGGATGGTCTGCACCTGTGCGGCATGGGTCGGCTGGAAATACTGCTTCAGGCTGCGCTGGCTTTGGCCGCCAAGGATGGTGAAGTAATACATCTCATAGCCGGGCAGGACGCAGCAGGGGTGATAACCCTTGTCGATCAGCACGGTTGAGCGGTTCATGATGTGATAAGCCTCCCCCGGTTCATTATCGACGCGCTGCAGCATCTGAAGGCCCGAGCCATGGTCGGGCCGGAAGCGGAAGTTGTAGCATTCGTCATGCCGGGTCTCATCCGGCAGGCGGTCGGTGTCGTGCTTGTGGCTGGGAAAGCCGGACCAGCCGCCAGCGCCCACGGTATACAGCTCGGACACCAGCAGGCGCCCGACGCGGTCATGGTAGGCGGACCCCAGGATATGCTTGATCTTGCGGTGCGTCTTGGTGTCGTCCGAGCCGTATTGCACCTTGTCGATATCCGCCGCCCGCACCGCGAAGGGGCGCAGCGTTTCGGCGAACTTGGCACCGGCGATGAACACCTCGGTGTCGGTCAGCGCGGTGATCCGGCAACCGCAGTCGGTCGGGACATAGACGCCCTCAGGCTCGCCATCCCAGACATCGGTGCCACGCTGGCCGATCTCGGCAAAGGTTTGGCCGGTGGTTTCAACCGTCACCGTCCCGGTGGCGGGAACCACGCAAGTCTCATACCCCGGGGTGCGGTAGTCGAACCCCTCGCCTGCCCTGAGGCGGACGATGTTGAAATAGACCAGCGGCACCAGCGGGTCGTTCAGATCGACGATGGCGCGGTTTCGGTTGTCGTGCGGGGCGATATGCATGGCGGTCCTGTGCGTTCTTGACGGATTACCTAGTCGGGCCGGGGTGGTTGGCAAGAAAGGCGTCAAGTTCGGCCAGGGTGGGCATCGCCGGGGCGCAGCCGACGCGGGCCACCACCATCGCAGCCGCGGCCGATCCGCGCCGGACCGCGCTTTCGACCGGCTGACCCCTGCCGAGCGCGGCGATGAACGCGCCAAGAAAGCTGTCCCCCGCGCCGGTCGGCTTCAGCGCCTGGGTCGGGTAGATGCCGGTCGCACCCTCACCTTCCGGGGTGATCGTGACCGCGCCGCGTTCGCCCATCTTGTAGACGACGATCCGCGCACCTTCACCGATCAGGCTGCGGGCTTTTGCCAGACCCTGCGACGGGTCGCCCGCCATGAACCCGAACTCCTCCTCATTGCCGACGATCACGTCGCACAGGGCGGCGGCGCGGGAATAGGTCTCGGCAGCCACGGCGGCAGAGGGCCAGGAATACGGCCGGTAATCGACATCGAAGATCAGCGGCAGGCCAGCGGCACGGGCCAGCGCGAAGGCGTGGAAGGCGGCACTGCGCGACGGCTGTGCCGCGAGGACGGTTCCGGTGGTGATCAGGGCGGCGAAACCGGGATAGTCCACGCTTTCGACATCCGCGCGGGTCATCGCGAAATCGGCGGCGTTGTTGCGGTAGATCACCGACTGGCAGTCGTTTACCCGCGTCTCAACCACGGCGAGCGAATTGCGCACCTCGCCGCCCACAGCGCGCACATGGGTGCGGTCGATGCCGTAGGCGTCCAGCTGCGCCAGACAGAACCGCCCCACGGCATCATCCGAAACGCAGCCCAGCAGCGCCGCCTGCGCCCCCTGCCGGGTCAAGGCCACGGCGATATTCGCCGATGACCCGCCAAGCGCGGTCGTGAAGCGGGTCGCATCCTCAACCCTCGTGCCGGGGGGATCGGCGTAAAGGTCCATCCCGGCCCGGCCGATCACCAGAAAGCGCCCTTTGGCAAGGCGGGCAAGGTCGGCCATCAGACGGGTCCGTTCCCGCCCGGCCGGAAACCGGCGGCACGGCAGAAGTGAAACCTGGACCTCATCAGCATCGCTTGCCCTTCTGCGGTCGCTTTGGCAGCATGCGGAAACGCCGCTTGCGCGGGCTGCGGGCGAAGGATACAGCTTTTGCAACCGGTTGCAACGGCCATGCCCGAAGACCGACGCGGCAACCGGTGCGGGGGAGACGGCAGTGGCGGACATCGGGATCGGGCTGGTCGGCGGCGGCTACATGGGCAAGGCGCATGCCGTGGCCCTGTCGGCGGTCGGCGCGGTGTTCGACACCCCCCTCCGCCCACGGTTGGAGGTGATTGCCGCGACCTCCCACGCCTCGGCCCAGCGCTATGCCACGGCCTACGGCTTTGCCCGGGCGGCGATGGACTGGCAGGACCTCGTGGCCGATCCGAAGGTGCAGGCGGTGGTCATCGCCTCACCCCAGTCCACCCACCGCGCGATTGCCGAAGCCGCCTTTGCCGCCGGAAAGCCGGTGTTCTGCGAAAAGCCCCTCGGCGCGTCGCTGGAGGATGCGCAGGCGATGGTCGCGGCGGCCGAGGCGTCGGGATTGCCGAACATGATCGGCTTCAATTACGTCCGCACCCCCGCGACGCAATTCGTCCGCCAGCTGCTGGCCGATGGAGCCATCGGCCGCGTCACCTGGTTTCGCGGCGAACATACCGAGGATTTTCTGGCCGACCCCACCCTCCCCGCCAACTGGCGCACCACGGGGCGGGCGACGGGCTGCATGGGCGACCTCTCGCCCCATCCGATCAACTGCATGCTGGCGCTGATGGGGCCGGTGGCCGAACTTTCCGCCCGGATCGAGACGGTTCATGCCACCCGCCCCGGTCCCGCTGGCCCGGTGGCGGTGACGAATGACGACCATGCCCAGATCATGCTGCGCTTTGCCAAAGGGCCGATGGGGCATCTTTACATCAGCCGCACCGCGACGGGGCGGAAGATGGGTTACGCCTATGAGATTCACGGCACCAAAGGCTCGATCAGGTTCGATCAGGAGGATCAGAACGCCGTCCACCTTTACCGTGCCGAGGGGCCCGAGGCGACGCGCGGCTATACCCGCATCCTGACCGGGCCGGCGCATCCAGACTACGGCGCCTTCTGCCAGGGGCCGGGCCATGGCACCGGTTATCAGGATCAGATCATCATCGAGGCGCGGGATTTCCTGGCCGCCATCCACACCGCTCAGCCGGTCTGGCCCACCTTCCGCGACGGGCTTGCCGTTTCGCAGATCATCGACATAGCCTTTCAGGCCAATGCCAGCGGCCGCTGGCTGGCCGTTCCGCAAACGTGAGGAAACCATGACCATTCATATCGGCAATGCGCCCTGCTCCTGGGGTGTGGAATTCGCAGGCGATCCGCGCAACCCCCCGTGGCGGCAGGTCCTGTCGGACTGCGCGGCGGCGGGCTACAAGGGGATCGAGCTTGGCCCGATCGGCTTCATGCCGGAGGACCCCGCTGTGCTGGGCGCGGCACTCGCCGAAACCGGGTTGGAACTGATCGGCGGCGTGATCTTCCGCGCGTTCCATGACCCGGCGAAGTGGGATGAGGTGATGGACGCCTCGGTCCGCACCTGCAAGGCGCTGGTGGCGCATGGCGCGCAGCATCTGGTGCTGATCGATTCGATCTCGCCCCGCCGCGCGCCGACCGCCGGTCGCGCGGACGCAGCCGAACAGATGGACCCCGCCGAATGGGCCGCCTTCCGCGACCGCATCGCCACGGTGGCGCGGATGGGGGCCGAGGAGTACGGCCTGACCGTCGGCATCCACGCCCATGCCGGCGGTTTCATCGACTTCGAGCCGGAGCTGGAGCGGCTTCTGAATGAGGTTGACGAGAGCATCCTGAAAATCTGCTTCGACACCGGCCACCATTCCTATGCGGGCTTCGATCCGGTGGCCTTCATGCGCAGGCACATCGGACGCATCTCCTACATGCATTTCAAGGATATCGACCCGGTGGTGAAGGCCCGCGCCATTGCCAATGGCACCGGCTTCTATGACGCCTGCGGGCAGGGCATCTTCTGCAACCTTGGTCAGGGCGACGTGGATTTTCCCGCCGTGCGGCAGATCCTGCTGGATGCGGGGTTCCAGGGCTGGTGCACCGTCGAGCAGGACTGCGACCCGACGCTGGATGTCAGCCCCATCGATGACGCGCGGAAGAACCGCGACTACCTTTCCTCCATCGGGTTCTGAGGGGCAGCATGGCACGGTTGAACTGGGGCATGATCGGCGGGGGTGAGGGCAGCCAGGCCCGACGTGGGGCGAGACTATGCCCAGCGGCTGGGCGTCGCCCCGGACCGCGCCTATGGCGACTGGCAAGAGATGCTGGCGGGCGAGCGGAACCGCCCGGACCGCGTAGACCTTGTGACCGTGGCCACGCCCAATGCGACCCATTTCGAGATCACCAAGGCCTTCCTTGAGGCCGGGTTCAACGTCCTTTGCGAAAAGCCGATGACCGTGACGGTCGAAGAGGGTGAGGAAATCGTCCGCATCGCCGCAAAGACCGGGAAGATCTGCGCGGTGAACTACTGCTATTCGGCCTATCCGATGATCCGCCAGGCCCGGGCGATGGTCAGGAACGGCGATATCGGCAAGGTCCGGCTGGTGGTCACCAACTTCAGCCACGGCCACCACGGCGATGCAACGGATGCCGACAACCCCCGCGTCCGCTGGCGCTATGACCCGGCGATGGCGGGCGTCTCGGGCCAGTTCGCCGATTGCGGCATCCACGCTCTGCACATGGCGAGCTTCATCTGTGACGACGAGGTCGAGAGGCTGAGCGCCGACTTCGCCTCAACCATCCCGTCCCGGCTGTTGGAGGATGACGCGATGGTCAACTTCCGGATGGCCAAGGGCACGGTCGGCAGGCTTTGGACCTCCTCGGTCGCCATCGGGCGGCAGCACGGGTTCGATATCCAGGTGTTCGGCGAAACGGGGGGCTTTCGCTGGGCCTCGGAACAGCCGAACCAGTTGATCTACACGCCGGTGGGCCGGCGGACCCAGATCATGGAAAAGGGTGAGGGCGGGCTTTACGATGACGCCAAGCGGCTGTCCCGTGTGGCCATTGCGCATCCCGAAGGCTTTCCGCTGGCGGTGGCCAACATCTACTGCGACCTTGCCGATGCCATTCGCGGCACGGCGCGGGACGGGCTGCCCACCGCCGCCGCCGGGGTGCGGTCGATGGCAGCGGTGCATGCGGCGGTCGCCTCGGCCAAGGCAGGGGGCGGCTGGACGGACGCCCGGCCGCCCATGTTCCGCTAAAGCGGTAAGGCAGGGATCGTCACGGAATTCCTGCCGTGTCCGGTGCGTTGGCGGCGGGTGGTCGCAAACTGTGCCGCTCGATCAGGTGGCAGGGAAAGAGCCGCACCTCCGGCACCCGGTCGGGCGTCTGGATCGTCGCCACCACGAGGTCGATGGCGGTATCGATGATCTCGGCCAGCGGCTGGCGGATCGTGGTCAGCCCGATAAGCTGCCAGCGCGCCATTTCCATGTCGTTCAGCCCGATCAGCCCGATATCGCCGGGCACGGACAGGCCTGCCGCCTCGATCGCGCTTAGGGCACCGATCGCAAGGAGGTCATCGCCGCAGAAATACGCCTCGGCCGGGGGGCCTGACAGCAGGCGCTGCATTTCCGCCCGCCCGGCGTCGAATGTATAGTCGGTGGCGTAGCTTGTGCTGACCGTGACCGCCCCATGGTCGGCAAGTGTTTCCAGAAAGCCCGCCGCCCGGTCCTGGGTGGAGGTGGCGGCGGCAGGCCCCCCCAGAAACGCCACCCTTTCATAGCCGCGCTGCAACAGCGTCAGCGCGGCCATCCGCCCGCAGGCCTTGTTGTCGATGCTGACCACCGGAACATCGGGCGCAGTCAGGGCGCGGCCGAAGGCGTGGACCACCGGCAGCCCTGCGGTCTTGAACGCCTGCGCAAAGCTGAGCGGCAGGGTAGACGAGGCGACGATCACCCCATCCACCGAATACTGCCGCAGCATCCGCACGGTCGCCGCCGGATCGCTGGCCCCGGAAAGATTGACCAGAAGCGGTCGCAACCCCCGCGCCTGCAGGCCTGCGGTGAAAAGATCGAACACCTCAAGGATCAGCGGGTTGTGAAAGTTGTTGGCGATCAGCCCGATCAGCCTCGTACTTCCCGTGGTCAGGCTGGAGGCAAGCGCGTTCGGGGCATAGCCAAGCTCGGCCGCGGCCAGTTCGACCTTGGCCCGGGTCTTGGCCGAGACCGAGGCACCCACGGTGAAACTGCGCGACACCGCCGAGGTCGACACCCCGGCCCGTGCAGCCACCTCTTTCAGCGTCACCACCATCGCGCGCCCATGTCCGTTTCCGGTTGGGGATCGTCGGCTGAAGCCCGGACAGATGCAAGGCCTTGGCACTGGCAGGACTGGACTTGGGCCGGTGGTGGCGGCCTCAGCCGGCCAGAACCGCCAGTTCTTCGATCAGCGCGGTGATGCTGGCCGGGTCAAACGGCACCGGCACCGGGATCGCCGGATCGGGCAGGTCGATCATGACATTGTCGACGAGCGCCCCCAGATCCTGCGCCCCGGTGATCAGCGCCGGGTCCGGCGTCCGGCCCAGAAGCGTCGAATCCTTGCCGCGCGCAAAAAGGTCGATCTGGTCGCGCGCCACCATCACGATCCCCCAGGCGTCCTGGAAATCCGCAACCTCGGTCAGACCATCGGGGTTGAAGAGGGCTGCCGCCGCAACCAGCTGCGCCTCGATCGACTGGATCTTCTGCTGCGCGGTCGGGCGGACCTTGAGCCGCGCCTTGGAAAGCTCGCGCAGCGCCTGCTTCACCGCCGCCTTCACCGCGTCATCGCCGCTTGCGGCTTCGAGATCGGCGAAGCGGGCTTCGAAATCGACCAGCCCAAGGGAGTGCAGCGTCTCGGCAATCACGGGGATCGTCTCGGCGCGCGGGGCGGCGAAATGCACGACCGCCTTGTCGTCCGCCCCGTCATGAACAAAAAGCACGCCCAGCTTGACGTCGGCTTCGATCCTGGCAAGCGCGGTCAGGAACGCCACCTTGTCGAGGGTCGGGGCCGGGGTCGAAGCCGGTGCCTCCACAAGGACGGTCTGCGGCGGTTGCAACGCCTCGGTATCCAGCGCCTGCGCCTTGGCAGGGCCGGCAACGCCAGGGCTGATCGCCAGGGCGAGCAGGGCGGACAGGAAGAAAGCTTGGGTCATGGTCTGGCTCGGGTCAGGGGCAGCCCAGCGGCGGCGCATCGGGTTTCGGCGAAAGGAAAGGATGCGTGCGCAATGAGGCCCGCGTGATTCCCGCCCGCTTCGGTCAGGGCCGCAGATGGCGGGCCATATGTTACAGCCATGTGTCGAACCCAAGGCAGTTTGGCTATATCTTCAATAGGGTGGCGCAAGGCCGGTCCCGCAGCGGTGCGGGACCAGCGCCAAGGCTTGCCTGCCGTTACCCGGCGAGCACGGCCATCTGCATGATCGTCTGCTGGATCAGCGACGGATCAAACGCCACCGGCCCGGATGCGTTCGGGTCGGGCATGGAGAGGATGATGTCGTCCATCGTCTTGGCCATCCGTTTCGCCGCATTGGCGATCACCGGGTCCGCGTCGCGGCCCAGAAGGTCGATATCGCCCCGCGCGACCAGAAGCATCGCCCAGGCCTGCTGATAGCGGGCAAGTTCGGTCGGGCCGGTGGGATTGATCTCGCTCGCCACCAGCCGCACCTGCGCCACGATCGACCGCAGCCGCTCCTGCCCGGTGGGTTGCAGCACCGACCGCGCCATCATGATGGCCCCGACGGCGTCCTTGTAGGCCGCGTCGACCGCGGCGCTGTCGGCGGCGGCTTCAAGTGCCAGCAGCAAGGGTTCCAGATCGGCCACCCCGGCCTTGATGAGCGAGTCCCGGATCGCGGGCAGCGTCTCGGCGCGGGGGCGGCTGAAGTGCGACCCCTCGGCGCTGGTCAGGCCGTCGGACAGGAACAAGAGCCCGAGTTGCAGATCGCTTTCGATCTTGGCGAGGCCGGTCAGCAGAAGCACGGTGTCGAGGTTGCGCACCTCGCCCTCGACCAGATCGGGTCCGGGAGGCACCAGCGCCTCGGTATGAAGCATCTGCGCCGAGGCGGGTCCCGCAAGCGCAAGCGCCCCCGCAAAAGCCGTCGCAAAACCTGCCGCAACGAACGATGAAACCGGTGTCATGGCGTTCCTCCAGCCCAGGGCAACCTTTCCGGCTGCGCGTTAGGTGTTCCGGCCAGTTTGCGCGGACAGTCGCGCGCCGCTTGCCCGGACGCGTTCGCAATCTGGAACATTGCGGATTATTGTGGCAGTTTTGCGGAGAATGTTGTGCAACCCTTGGTCATCGCGGCCCGGGGGGGCACCCCTTGGCGGCTTTGCGCTGGCCCCAGCCGCCCCGATCCGGAAAGGACCGCCATGCTGCCGCCCCTTGATCTTGACGTGACCCCGGTGGTCCGGGGGTTCTTTGATCCCGCCACCAACACGATCAGCTATGTGGTGCGCGACCCGGCCTCGACCGCCTGTGCGGTCATCGACCCGGTGATGGACATCGACTATGCCGCCGGGCGGATCACCTATGCCCATGCCGACGAGATCATCGCCCATGTGAAGGGTGAGGGGCTGACCCTCGACTGGCTGATCGAGACGCATGTCCATGCCGACCACCTGTCTGCCGCGCCCTACATCCAGGGACGGCTGGGCGGAAAGATCGGCATCGGGCGGCAGATCACCGTGGTGCAGGACACCTTCGGCAAGGTCTTCAACGAAGGGACGGAGTTTCAGCGCGACGGCTCGCAGTTCGACCGGCTGTTTGACGATGGCGACACCTATCAGGTGGGTACGATGCGCTGCTTGGCCCTCCATACCCCCGGCCATACGCCCGCCTGCATGACGCATGTGATGGGCGACGCGGCCTTTGTCGGCGACACGCTGTTCATGCCCGACGGCGGCTCCGCCCGGGCGGATTTTCCGGGCGGGGATGCGGGGCAGCTTTACGACAGCATCCAGCGCGTCCTGTCGCTGCCCGACCGGATGCGGCTGTTCATGTGCCACGACTATGGCCCGAACGGCCGCGAGATCCGGTGGGAGACCACGGTGGCCGAGGAAAGGGCGCAGAACATCCACGTCGGCCACGGCCAAAGCCGGGAGGATTTCGTGGCCCTTCGCACCGCGCGAGACCGGACGCTCGGGATGCCGAAGCTGATCATCCCGGCCTTGCAGGTGAACATGCGGGGCGGTGATCTGCCGCCAGCCGATGCGGATGGCAAGCGGTTCCTGAAGGTGCCGGTGAACGGGCTTTAGACCCCCCGCCCCGGCATAGCGTCAAGGAACTGCGTGATTATTGGGCGACCTGCACGGATTACGGGCAGCCATCGGCTATTCCATGCGCCGGACTCCGGAATCAGGACCGCCTGCCCTGCCATTCCGCCCGATAAGACGGGACGCTCGCGCTTCAAGGACGGGCAGATGATCCAGGGCGCACTCCAGCACGACAAGACACAACCGGTCGCAATGCAGCGGGCGCGGGGGAGTGCGTCGCTCGCGGTCGCCCGGCTGCGCGGGCAATCCCGGCTGGTTGATCTTTACCAGTCCGGGTCGGCCAAGGTCATGCTGCCGCACAGCCATGGCGACGCGCCTGAGGCGGTGTTTCTCAACACCTCCGGCGGGCTCACCTCGGGCGATGATCTTCAGTTCGCGATGTCGGTCGGGCCTGGTGCAGCGCTGACCGCCACCACCCAGACCGCCGAACGCGCCTATCTTGCGACCGGTGGCCCGGCGCGGATGACGGTGCGGGCGGATGTGGCGGCAGCGGCGCGCCTTGACTGGCTGCCGCAGGAAACCATCCTGTTTCAGGGTGCGCATCTGCTGCGCGACACCCGGATCGACCTTGGCACGGGGGCAAGGCTGATCCTGGTGGAAATCGTCGTCCTTGGTCGCCGCGCGATGGGAGAGGTCGTGACCCACGCCGGCCTGACGGACCGGCGGCAAGTCACGGTCAACGGCCGTCCGCTTTGGTTCGAGGCGCAGGAATTGTCGCCAGAGACGTTTTCGCGCAGCGGCGGCGCGGCGATCCTTGGGTCAGCGCATGTCTTTGCCACGCTTGCGTTCTGCGGCCCGGGGACGGAAGCCGCCGCCGATGCCCTGCATGGCCAGCCCGTCCCGGACAGGGTCAGCGCCGCCGCCTCGGGCTGGAACGGGCGCACGCTTCTGCGCGCCACCGCGACCGACCTTTGGGCGCTGAAACTCTACCTCGGGCAGGCGGTGGCGCGGCTGACCGGCCGGCCTTTGCCACGGGTCTGGCAATTGCAGGGGGCGCTTTCATGAACCTGACCCCGCGCGAAAAGGAAAAGCTGCTCATCAGCCTTGCCGCAATGGTGGCGCGCAACCGGCTGGCGCGCGGCGTCAAGCTCAACCACCCCGAAGCGATTGCCCTGATCAGCGATTTCGTGGTCGAGGGTGCCCGCGATGGCCGGTCCGTGGCTGACCTGATGCAGGCGGGCGCGCATGTCATCACCCACGACCAATGCATGCAAGGCGTGCCCGAGATGATCCATTCGGTGCAGGTCGAAGCGACGTTCCCGGACGGCACCAAGCTGGTCACCGTCCACCACCCGATCCGATAGGAGGCCCCTGATGCTGCGCATTGCCCTGCCGATCCTGCCCTTGCTCGTCACCCCTGCTTTCGCGCATGACGGCCTGCACTTCCACCCGCACGGGGTGGAGTTTGGCTGGTTGACGGCAGCCCTCGTCACCTCGGTCGTCTGGGGCGGGGTGGTCTATGCCGTGATCCGGCGGCGCAAATGATCCCTGGTGAAATCTTTCCCGCCCCCGGCCAACTTGCGCTGAACGAAGGGGCCGAGATCACCGGCCTGCGCGTCGCCAACACCGGTGACCGGCCGATCCAGGTCGGCAGCCACTACCATTTTGCCGAGACCAATCCAGCCCTCGCCTTCGACCGCTTCGCCGCCGATGGCATGCGGCTCAACATCCCGTCGGGCACCGCGATGCGGTTCGAGCCTGGCCAGACGCGCGAGGTCTGGCTGGTGCCGTTCTCGGGTGCGCGGGTGGTCTATGGCTTCAACGGGCGTGTCATGGGGCCGCTATAACGGGAGGGCTTAGCGGATGCGCGCCACGATTTCACGCCGGACCTATGCCGACATGTACGGCCCCACCGTGGGCGACCGGCTGCGGCTCGGCGATACCGACCTGATCATCGAGGTGGAGCGGGACCTGATCGCCGAACGCTCCTCCGACCGGGGGAATGCGCTGCGCTACGGGGAAGAGGTCAAGTTCGGCGGCGGCAAGGTGATCCGCGACGGCATGGGCCAAAGCCAGATCAGCCGCGCCGGGGGGGCGGTGGATACGGTCATCACCAACGCGCTGATCGTCGATCATACCGGCATTTACAAGGCCGATGTCGGCCTGCGGGGCGGGCTGATCCACGCCATCGGCAAGGCCGGGAACCCCGACACCCAGCCCGGCGTCAGCATCATCATCGGCCCGGGGACGGAGGTCATCGCGGGCGAAGGCAAGATCCTGACCGCAGGCGGCATGGACGCGCATATCCACTTCATCGCGCCCGGTCAGATCGACGACGCGCTGCATTCCGGGATCACGACCATGCTGGGCGGCGGCACCGGTCCTGCGCATGGCACGCTTGCCACCACCTGCACCCCCGGCCCCTGGCATCTGGCGCGGATGCTGCAATCGCTCGACGCCTTCCCGATCAACTTCGGGCTTTCGGGCAAGGGGAACGCGAGCCAACCCGAGGCCTTGGAAGAGATGGTCCGCGCCGGGGCTTGTGCCCTGAAGCTGCACGAAGACTGGGGCACCACCCCCGCCGCCATCGACTGCTGCCTGAACCCGACGATGCCCTACACCGTCAACACGATCGAAGAGCACCTCGACATGCTGATGGTCTGCCACCACCTTGATCGCAAGGTGCCCGAGGATGTGGCCTTTGCCGAATCCCGCATCCGGCGTGAGACGATTGCTGCGGAAGATATCCTGCACGACATGGGCGCGTTCTCGATCATTTCGTCGGACAGTCAGGCGATGGGCCGGGTGGGCGAGGTGATCACCCGCACCTGGCAGACCGCGCACAAGATGAAGCTTCAGCGCGGCAGGCTGGCCGAGGAGACGGGGGATAACGACAACCTCCGCGTCCGCCGCTACATCGCGAAATACACGATCAACCCGGCGATTGCCCACGGGATCAGCCGCCATATCGGGAGTGTCGAGGTCGGCAAGCGCGCTGACCTTGTCCTGTGGTGGCCCGCGTTCTTTGGCGCCAAGGTTGAGATGGTGCTGGTCGGTGGCTCCATCGCGATGGCGCAGATGGGCGATACCAACGCCTCGATCCCCACGCCGCAGCCGGTCTATTCCAGGCCGATGTTCGGGGCGTTCGGCGGGGCATTGTCGCGCGGGTCGGTGCATTTCATCTCGGCGGCGGCTGAGGCTGACGGCTTGCGCGGGGCTTTGGGGCTGGCCAAGGAAACACTCGCCGTCAGCGGCACAAGGCATATCGGCAAGCGCGACATGGTGCTGAACGACGCGATGCCCGAGATCGAGGTGCATTCTGAGACCTACGAAGTCCGCGCGAATGGCGAGCTTCTGACCTGCGAGCCTGCATCGGAGCTGCCACTGGCGCAGCGGTACTTCCTGTATTAGGGGCGGCTATGGCGACGATTACCGAAGATCAGGTCAGGCAGTGCTACGACGCCGCGCGCCTGTCCCTTGACGGGGGCTATAGTCCCGCCGAAGCGGTCCAAAGCGTGGTTGCCGCAACCGGCATGAACCCGGCGAGTGCCGCCGATTATGTGGCCAACATCCGGCTGATGATCCAGCCCACCGGGCGGGTCTATGCCCGCACGATGAAGATTGCCGAGACCGAGCGTATCCTGCGCTGGATCGCCCGTGACTTCAGTGCCGAAACCGCCCGCGCCGCCGCGCGCGAGGTGCTGCGCCACATCGATTACTATGCCCGGCTGCCGACCGGTGGCAGCCAGCCGACCCTGCGCGGGGCGGTGGAGCGTTTCCTTGCCGGGCTTGCCCTTGCCACCCTGGCCTCGCTTGCCGCGCAAGAGGCTCGGGCCGTTGACCTTGCCCTTGCGACTCCGGCCGCAGAGCGGCAGTCGCGGCTGGCGGCGGCAGACCCGAAACCCCGCCTCGCGACGGTTTCGGTGCAGCTCTACCTCCGCAATCCCGATGTCGTTGCCGAAACGCTTGACCGCGCCGGGGGGGTCTGTGCCGGTTGCCAGACCCCCGCGCCCTTCGCCCGGCTGACCGATGGCTCCCCCTATCTTGAGGTGCATCACCGCATTCCCCTTGCCGAGGGTGGTCCCGACACCGTTGCCAACGCCATGGCCCTTTGCCCCAACTGCCACCGTGAGGCGCATTTCGGGCAGATGAAGTCTCGCTTTCTGGCCGCATTCCCGGAGTAACCCGATGTTCCCGCTTCCCGCCCGCACCCTTCTTCGCCGTGGCCAGTGGCAGGGCCCGCCTGCCGCCCGCGCGGTCCTGACCTATGATGAGCGGTTCCTTCGCCGCAAGCGCATCGAGTGTCAGGGGGGCGCGTCCCTGATGGTCGACCTGGCCGAGACCGTCAGCCTTGACGCGGGCGATGCCCTTCAGACCGACGATGGCCGCCTGATCGAGATCGCCGCTGCCGACGAGCCGGTGGTGGAGGTGCGGGGGCAGAACCTTGCCCGCCTCGCCTGGCACATCGGCAACCGGCACACGCCATGTCAGGTCGAAGCCGACCGGCTGATCATCCGCCAGGACCATGTGCTGGAGGCGATGTTGACCGGGCTTGGGGCCACGCTGACCCCTGTCATCACCCCGTTCCGACCCGAGGGCGGAGCTTATGGCCATGGCCGCACGCTGGGCCATGACCACGGCCCGCACGGCTTTCCCCTCGCGCATGCGCATGGCTGAGCCAACCACGGCACGAGCGGTATCGGCCGCAAGCGCCTCCCCTCCCCCTGGTGGGGAGGGGTTGGGGGTGGGGGGCCCCCGGCCGAAACGCCAGGCGCTCATTCTTCAGCCATCCCCCCCACCCCATCCCTCCCCCACAGAGGGGGGAGGGGGGCGCAGGTCCTTTGGGGGCGGTGATGCGACGGGCGAAGTGTCTGACCAGCTGCATGTCCCGGCGCTCGACCGGCTGCGCCTGACGCAGATCCTTTCACCCGCCTTTCCCATCGGGGCCTTTGCGCATAGCCAGGGGCTGGAATGGGCCATCGCGAGCGGGAGGATCCGCAACGAGGCCGACCTCCAGCACTGGATTGCGGCCATCATCATCGATGGTTCAGGCAAGTCCGATGCTATCTTCGTCTCGCTTGCCCGGCGCGACGGGGCGGACCTTTCCGCCCTGGTCCAGCTTTACGACGCCTACCTGCCCGCCGCCGGACGGGGGGTGGAGGCGGCAGAGCTTGGCCGTGGTTTTCAGACCCTGACCGACCCGACAGCGACCCCCCTGCCCTACGTCCTGGCGCTTGGCCGTGAAACCGCTTGCCTTGCCGTGCCGGAGGCCGAGGTGCTCGCCCTCTTCCTGCAAGCCCTTGCCGCCCAGCTGATCTCTGTCGCCGTCCGCTTCCTGCCGCTGGGCCAGACCGCCGGGCAGCGGGTGCTGGCGGCCCTTGCGCCGGTGATCGCCGATACCGCTTGCCGCTGCAGCGGGGCGGGGACCGAGGGTGCCGACATCGCCGCGATGGCGCATGCCACCATGGAAACCAGGATCTTTCGCACATGACCACATCGCCACACGGACCCCTGCGCGTCGGCATCGGTGGCCCGGTCGGGGCGGGGAAGACCACCCTGACCGCGGCCCTCGCCCGTGCGCTGACGCCGCAACTGTCGATGGCGGTGATCACCAACGACATCTACACCCGTGAGGATGCGGAATACCTGATGCGCGCGCAGGTCCTGCCCTTGGACCGCATCAGGGGCGTGGAAACCGGTGGTTGCCCGCATACCGCGATCCGCGAGGATGCCTCGATCAACCTGGCCGCGATTGCCGACCTGTCAGCGGTCCATCCCGACCTTGACCTGATCCTGATCGAATCCGGCGGCGACAATCTGGCGGCGACCTTCTCGCCCGAACTGGCGGATGTGACGATCTATGTGATCGACACCGCCGCCGGGCAGGACATTCCAAGAAAGAAGGGGCCGGGGCTGACCCGCTCGGACCTGCTGGTCGTGAACAAGATCGACCTTGCGCCCTATGTCGGCGTCGATCTCGACCTGCTGCGCGAGGATGCCGCCCGGGCGCGCGGGGATCGTCCCTTTGTGATGGCCAGCATCGGCAAGGGCGTGGGGGTGGCCGAGATCATCGCGCATCTGGTGCATATCGGCGGGCTGCCCTTGCGCAACCCTTCGGCATTGCAGGGGCTGGTTGCGGTTGGTACCTAGGGGTGACCAACCCGAAAGGCCAGCCATGCCCGTCATCACCTGCATCGAGGATCTGAAGCGGCTGCACCAGAAGCGGACGCCGAAGATGTTCTGGGACTATTGCGAAAGCGGCAGCTATACCGAACAGACGTTCCGGGAAAACTCCTCCGATTTCGGCAAGATAAGGTTCCGCCAGCGGGTGGCGCGCGATCTGTCCGGGCGGGTTCTGTCCAGCACGATGGCGGGCCAGCCGGTGGCGATGCCGGTGGCCCTCGCCCCGGTCGGCAGCACCGGCATGCAGCACCCGGACGGCGAGATCCATGCCGCCCGCGCCGCCGCACGGTTCGGGGTGCCGTTTACACTCTCTACCATGTCGATCTGTTCGATCGAGGATGTCGCGGCGGCGAGCCCGGAGCCGTTCTGGTTCCAGCTTTACGTGATGCGGGATGAGGATTTCGTCGATGCGGTGATCGAACGCGCCCGGGCGGCGAAATGCTCGGCCCTGGTGCTGACGCTGGATCTGCAGATCCTGGGGCAGCGGCACAAGGACCTGAAGAACGGCCTGACGAGCCCGCCGAAACCGACGATCCCGAACCTGATCAACATCGCGACCAAGCCGCGCTGGGCCTGGAACATGGCCCGCACCCCGCGGCGGCAGTTCCGCAATATCGTCGGCCATGTGAAGGGGGTGCAGAAGCTGTCCGACCTGACCGCCTGGGCCAACGAGCAGTTCGACGACAAGCTCGACTGGGCCAAGGTCGCGCGCATCCGCGACCGGTGGCAGGGCAAGTTCATCCTCAAGGGCATCCTTGACGCTGACGACGCCCGGATGGCCGCCGATGCCGGGGCGGATGCGGTCATCGTGTCGAACCACGGCGGGCGGCAGTTGGATGGTGCGCTCAGTTCGATCCGGATGCTGCCCGCCATCGTCAAGGCGATCGGCGACCGGACCGAGGTCTGGATGGATGGTGGCATCCGCTCGGGTCAGGACGTGCTGAAGGCGCTGGCGATGGGGGCCAAGGGTACGATGATCGGCCGCGCCTATATCCATGGCCTTGGTGCGATGGGCGAGGCGGGGGTGACCGCAGCCCTGGAGGTGATCCGCAAGGAGATGGACATCACCATGGCCCTTTGCGGTGAGCGGGACGTGAAGAACATGGGTCGCCACAACCTTCTGGTGCCCGAGGATTTCGAGGGCCGCTGGGTTTGATCCAGACCGCTCGTCGATGACTGCGTCACTCCTCGCTGCTTCGGGCGCCCGCCCGTGGATGACTTCGTCACTCCTCGCTCCCCCCTCGCTGGACCCTCGCGAGGAGAAGTCGAAGACGCACGACGAGCCGCCGCTTGCGTTTTGATCAAATCCCGGGACATAAGCGCTGACCACCCTTGAGGCCTGCCATGTCCGCCGAAACCATCGCCGGTATCCCGACCGACCGCCTGAAAGCCTTCGCCGCAAGCGAGGCCGCGCGCTATGCCAAAGCCCGTCCCGCCGCCGCAGAAGCGCTCGCGCAGGGGGCGGGCAGCTATCTGGGCGGCGTGCCGATGCACTGGATGTCCGACTGGCCGATGCCGCATCTGCCGCTGATCGCCAGGGCATCCGGCGCACGGATCAGGGATATCGACGGCAACACGCTCGACGATTTCTGCCTTGGCGACACCGGGTCGATGTTCGGCCACTCCCCCCCGCCGGTGGCCAAGGCGATCCGCGCGCAGGCCCGGCGGGGGTTGACCTACATGCTGCCGACCGAGGCCGCGTTGCAGGCCGGGCAGCTTCTGACCGAAAGGTTCGGCGACTTTCGCTGGCAGATCGCCACCACCGCGACCGATGCCAACCGCTTTGCGCTTCGCGTCGCCCGGGCCATCACCGGGCGGCCCAAGGTCCTCGTGTTCAACGGCTGCTATCACGGCACGGTCGATGATACCTTTGTCACGATCAAAGACGGTGTCACGGTCAACGCCCCCGGCCTTCTGGGTCAGATCAACGACCTGACCGCCACCGCCGTCTGCTCTGAGTTCAACGATCTTGCCGGGGTCAAGGCGGCGCTCGCCAAGGGCGATGTCGCAGCCATCCTGACCGAGCCTGCTTGCGGGCGCTGGCCGACGCCCATGGCGCGCTTCTCATCATCGACGAGACGCATACCATCTCTTCCGGTCTTGGCGGTTATACCCGCGCCCATCACCTCCGGCCTGATGTCTTCGTGGTCGGCAAATGCGTGGCGGGCGGCATGCCGACGGCGGTCTGGGGTCTAAGCCCCGCCACCGCCGCCCGGTATATCGAGGTGAATGCCGACCGCCCCTCGGGCCGTTCCGGCATGGGCACCACCTTGTCCGGCAACCCGATGCAATTCGCCTGTCTGGTCGCGACCCTGGCCGAAGTGATGACGCCCGAAAACCACGCCCATATGGAGACGCTGGCCAAGCGGCTCGCAACCGGTCTGACCAGGGCCATCGACCGGCACCGCCTGCCCTGGCATGTCGTGCGGGTCGGCGCGCGGATCGAATTCATCTGCGCGCCCGGACCGCTCCGGAACGGGGCCGAGGCGGCCCATGCGCATCAGCCGGTGGTTGAGGGTGCGATCCACACCGGGCTGATCAACCGGGGCTCGCTTATCGCGCCGTTTCACAACATGATGCTGATCAGCCCGGCGACCCGCAAGGCCCAGGTCGACCGGCTGATCGCCAATTTCGATGCCATCCTGTCCGACCTTTGCAAAGCAGCCTGACCCATGACCCTGACCAGCCCCTCCGGCTCTACCCCCGCCGAGGCCGAGGCCTTTCTGGAAGCCCATCCCGAGATCGAGGCCTTCGACATCATCCTGCATGACGCGAACGGCATTGGCCGGGGCAAGATCATCCGTCGGCATGAACTTCTTGGCTTCTACACCGGCGGGCGGCATCTGCCGATCTCGATCCTGGGCCTCGATATCTGTGGTGAGGATGTGCATGAGACCGGTCTGATCTGGGATCAGGGCGACGGCGATCTGCGCGCCTGGCCGATCCCGGGGACGCTGGTCGCCCTGCACAACACCCAGCCGCCCCGGGGTGAGGTGTTCATGTCGATGTATTCGCTGGACGGGGTGGCCATGACCTCGGACCCGCGCCATGCGCTGCAGCGGCAGGTCGACGCCTTTGCCGCCCAAGGCCTGCACCCCGCCGGGGCGTTCGAGCTGGAGTTCTTCCTTCTTGACCCCGAGCGCGGCCCCGATGGCAAGATGCAGCCCGCGCGCGACGTCCTGGACCGGCGCAAGTCCTTGAGGACCGAGGTTTATTCGGTCGACCATCTGCATGGGATGCTGCCCCTCTTCAGCGACATCTATGCCGGGGTGAGCCTGATCCGGGGCAATGCGCCGGTGCCGGCGCCGCTGACCAAGCCGAAGGCCGCCGGCAAGATCCACGGCAACGTGCCGGACGACATCTCCGATTTCTGAGTGCGGACCACGACCGTTAATTGAGCACGCAGAAGCCGCCGATAACGACCTCGTTGCGGCACCAGTCCTTCGCACCGTCATTCACGGTGAGCTTCATCAGGGCGGGCGCGGGTTCTAATTGCGTCGTAGTCGCTGTCGCGGGTGGGGAGGCGACGCGCGCGGGCGCCGGTTCTCCCGCTCTGGCGGCTCCGGCGGAGACGCCGGGCACGACCACGAGGCTTCTGCTCTTGCCACTGGACGGTGAGGTCTCGGCGGAGGACTTGGCGCTGCTCTTTCCGCCGAAGCGCATCTTGGCGGCCTCGGCGCTGGCCGGCAACAGGAGGGCGGTCGACAGGCAGGCGATCGCGAGCGCGCGCTTCATCGCTGGCTTCCCAATAGACGATCAGACGTGAGCCAGAATGCCAGTGTGGCAGGTTCTCGCAACGGAAACCTGGGATCAGCCTGACCGGGAGCTTAATGCAGCGCGGCGGGCGCCGGAGCGCGGGCGGGCGTCAGTTCCCCGGCAGCACGATCATGGTGGGGCGGGCTGGCAGCGCGGCCTTGCTGACGGTCAGGACCGGCTGGTCGCGCCGTTCGACCGGCCAGCTGTCCTGCGAGCGGGCCAGAAAGCGGTTGAGCGTGCCGCCGCCGAAGAAATGCATCGGGATCATCACCCGCGCCTGGAGCGACTTCAGCACCTCGAGCATGCCCTCCTGGTCCAGCGTGTAGCTGCCGTCGACCGGGAAGAGCACGACGTCGACCCGGCCGAGCGCACGCAGATGGCCGGGCTCCAGCGGGTGATGCAGGTGGCCGAGATGGGCGATGCAGAGCTCGCCGATCTCGAAGACGAAGATCGAGTTGCCGTCGAAATCGGTCGAGCCGGAATAGGAGCGGATGTTGGTCGGCACGTTGCGCACGCGCAGATCGGCCAGGGTCACGTCATGTCTGGCGGCACCGCGGCCGGTCGGGTCCCAGCCCGGCAGCACCTGCTTGATGCCGGGATCGGGGTTGCGCGAGTAATGCGTGGAGTGGGCCTTGTTCATCGTGGCGACGTCGGGCGTCACCTGCGGCCGGACATAGTCGTTGTAGTCGGTCGCGACCTTCACCCCGGCGGGCGTCTCGATCAGGAAGGTGGCGTGGCCGACGAAGGTGATGCGCGCCTCGTCCTTGCCGAGGGCAGCGAGCGTCAGGTTGGCCCGATGGACGGGGAGCCGCAGCGAGGCCATCTCCGGCCGGCAACCCGGTTCATCGGACTGGGCGCGGGCGGCCGCGGGCAGGAGCAGCACCATGGCGGCCAGCGCGATGAGCCCGTCGCGGATTGCTCTCCAGGACCTCGTGGTTCCCCGCATCGCCGTTCTCCCGACCTTCGGCCCGACCACTGTGATGCATGGTCCGGGCCGAAGGGAAGCAGGCCGACGCGGCGATGTCGCGTTTGTGAAAGCGCCGCCGCCGACCGGGGTGGTGCCTACTTGGCGAGGCCGAGATCCTTGAGGACGCCGACGCCGCGCTCGGTGAAGGTCTTGGCGTAGACGGCGAACTCGCCGGGCTTGTCCCAGACCGGCGTGATGCCGCGATCGGCCATCGCCTTGCGGACCTCGGGGCGCTGCATGGTGCGCTCGGCCGCCTCGAACAGGATCTTGCGACGGTCGGCGGGGATGCCCTTGGGCGCCGCCAGCGCGAACCAGTTCTGGTAGGTCCAGCTCAGCCCGGCCTCCTTGGCGCTCGGCACGTCCGGGAAGTTCGGGTGGCGCTCCTCGGTCATGAGCAGGATGGTGCGCACGCGGCCGGCGTCGAGCATCGCCTTGGCTTCGATCGGCGAGCCGGTGAAGACGCTGATGCCGCCGGAAGCGAGGTCCTGCAGGGCCGGCGCGCCGCCGTTGCTCGGCACCCAGCGCACGGCGTCGGGCGCGATTCCCGCCGCCTTGAGCAGGCCGCCGGAGGCGATGTGCCAGGAGCCGCCGACGCCCGTGCCCGAGGCCATGAAGGTGCCCTTGGGGTTGTCCTTGACCGCCTTGATGTAGTCGGCCGCGGTCTTGATCGGGCTGTCGGCCTTGACCGTCACGCCGGCCGGGATGAGCGAGACGCGCGAGAAGGAATCGACGCTGTCGATGGTGATGTCGCCGAGCCCGAGCGTCTTGAAGAAGGAGATCTCGGGGCTGATGCCGCCGACGGTGTAGCCATCGGCCGTGGCGGTGGCGATCGCGGTGTGGCCGGTCAGGCCGCCGCCGCCGGTGCGGTTGACGACATTGACCGGCTGCTTCAGCTCGGCCTCGTAGCCTGCGGCGAAGATGCGCATGACGGCGTCCATGCCGCCACCGGCGGCCCAGGGCACGATGAGCTGGATCGGACGGTCCGGGAAAGCCCAGGTCGGGCCGACGGACACGAGCAGGGCCGCCGCGCCGAGCGCAGCCTTGACGATGATCTTCATGTTCCCTCCCCAGGGATCGGCCGCCGGATTGGTCCGGCTGGTCCTGCGGAGAGCTTAGACTGCATCTCGGCCGGCGATCAAGATATGCTGCATACAGTGTTCGGTGTTCAGGTGGCGATCACCCTCGGATCGCTCCCCGGGACGGTCAGGGGTTTCCCGGCGTCACCGTCTTCACCGTGACCTGTGCCTCCGCCAGGCGTCGGTAGAGCCGCTGGCGCCGCAGCAGCGGGAGCCAGTCGTAGAGAAACATCTCGGCCGGTCGCCAGATCACCACCCAGCCGATGATGACGAGGCTCTCCTGCACGATGCGGGCGAAGGGGCCGTCGAAGGCCCTGGTCAGCGCGAAGCTGATGGCGAGGCAGCAAGCGAGTCCGGCAAAGCCGATCAGGAAGGCGCGTCGCCCGTCGCGGAAATGCTCGCGCAGGGCATGGCCCTCGGACCGGGCCTTGGCGGCAAACCAGCCCGTCAGAGCGGTCGCGAGGTCGGGGCCGGACGGGCCCGCGGTCTCCGCTGCCGGCAGGTGGATGGTGATGGCGATGGGGGCGTCCTTCGGCAGCTCCTGCGCCCATTCGACGATGTAGCGCTCGGCCTCGGCCGAGATGTCGCCCTCGCTGAAGGGGAAGGGATCGAGCGTGTTGAAGAGCTGGGCGCCGTTGGCGAGGCGCAGCTCGATGGTGGCGTCGCCCGGGTTTCGCGTCATGTCCGATCAGCCTCGCCCGTATGTCCGAGGGAGCATTATCCAGCGGAGGCGCGATGGCGCAATCGCGGCGCGTGGCACGGCATGCCGGTTGCGGCTGGCGGCGTGGCTCGCTACATACGCGCCAGATTCCCCGACCCCTGCGACCCTCAGTCCGCCAGCGGAGCCCGCACGCCCATGTCCCGTCAGTTCATCTACCATATGCGCGGCCTGTCGAAGACCTATCCGGGCGGCAAGCAGGTTCTCAAGGACATCCACCTGTCCTTCTATCCGGACGCCAAGATCGGCGTGCTCGGCGTCAACGGCGCGGGCAAGTCGACGCTGCTCAAGATCATGGCCGGCTTTGACAAGGAGTGGACCGGCGAGGCCTGGGTCGCCGAGGGCGCGCGCGTCGGCTACCTGCCGCAGGAGCCCAAGCTCGACGAGACGCTGAACGTCCGCGACAACGTCATGCTCGGCGTGGCGCCGCAGAAGGCCGTGCTCGACCGCTACAACGAGCTCGCCATGAACTATTCCGACGAGACCGCCGACGAGATGACGGCGCTGCAGGACGAGATCGAGGCCAAGGGGCTGTGGGATCTCGATTCCAAGGTCGACCAGGCGATGGACGCGCTGCGCTGCCCGCCCGACGACTGGGAGGTCGCCAAGCTCTCGGGCGGCGAGCGCCGCCGCGTCGCGCTCTGCAAGCTGCTGCTGGAGCAGCCGGAGCTGCTGCTGCTCGACGAGCCGACCAACCATCTGGACGCCGAGACCACCGCCTGGCTCGAAGGCCACTTACGGACCTATCCGGGCGCGATCCTGATCGTGACCCACGATCGCTACTTCCTCGACAACGTCACCAGTTGGATCCTCGAGCTCGATCGCGGCCAGGGCATTCCCTATGAGGGCAACTACTCGGCCTGGTCGGTGCAGAAGCAGAAGCGCCTCGCCCAGGAGAACCGCGAGGACGTCTCCCGCCAGAAGACGCTGGAACGCGAGCAGGAGTGGATCTCGGCCTCGCCCAAGGCGCGTCAGGCCAAGAGCAAGGCGCGTATCCAGCGCTATGACGAACTCGTCCAGAAGGCCAACAACAAGGGCCCCGACACGGCCCAGATCATCATCCCGATCGCCGAGCGACTGGGCAACAACGTCGTCGACTTCGAGAACATCTCGAAGGGCTTCCAGGACAAGCTGTTGATCGACGGGCTGACCTTCAAGCTGCCGCCGGGCGGCATCGTCGGCGTGATCGGCCCCAACGGTGCCGGCAAGACCACGCTGTTCCGGATGATCACGGGGCAGGACAAGCCCGATGCCGGCACGATCAGGATCGGCGAGAGCGTCACGCTCGGCTATGTCGACCAGAGCCGCGACTCGCTCGACGACAAGAAGAACGTTTGGGAGGAGATCTCGGGCGGCAACGACATCCTCTATCTCGGCAAGCGCGAGATCAACTCGCGTGCCTACTGCTCGACCTTCAACTTCAAGGGCGGCGACCAGCAGAAGAAGGTCGGCTCGCTCTCGGGCGGCGAGCGCAACCGCGTCCATCTCGCCAAGATGCTGAAGGCCGGCTCCAACGTCCTCCTGCTCGACGAACCGACCAACGACCTCGACGTCGACACGCTGCGGGCGCTGGAGGAGGCGCTTGAGGATTACGCCGGCTGCGCCGTGATCATCAGCCATGATCGCTGGTTCCTCGACCGCATCGCGACCCATATCCTCGCCTTCGAGGGCGACAGCCATGTCGAGTGGTTCGAGGGCAATTTCGCCGATTACGAGGAAGACAAGAAGCGCCGCCTGGGCATCGACTCCACGATCCCCAAGCGCATCCAGTACAAGAAGTTTTCGCGCTGAGAGGCTTCTGAGAGAAAAAGCCCCGCGGCACCGAGCGTGCCGCGGGGCTTTTTGCTGTCTGGGCCGCAGCATTGCGGCCGAGACCCGACGCCTAGCGCGACAGCGTCGTCCGCAGGGCGCCGATCTGGTCGGTGAGGCTGCGGGCCTCATCGGCGGTCAGCCCCGTCGCCTCGAGCACGCAGGGCGGGACGCGGCGGGCCTTGTCGAGCAGGGCGCGGCCTTCGTCCGTCAGCCGCAGCCGGACCTGGCGCTCGTCGGCCGGGTCGCGGCTGCGCGAGACCAGTCCGGCCGCCTCCATCCGCTTCAGCAGCGGCGTCAGCGTGTTCGACTCGAGGAAGAGCTGCTCGCCGATCTCGCCGACGGTGCGGTCGTCGCGCTCCCAGAGCGTCA
>NCDS01000029.1:38725-41774 GCA_002280315.1 Rhodobacterales bacterium 32-66-7
CAGGCCGAGTTCGTCGAGCAGCGGCTTGTAGAGCCGGTTGAAGGCGTGGCTGGCGGAATAGAGCGCGAAGCAGAGGAATTCGCTGAGCTTCGGCCCGGGGGGCGGCAGAGGGGGCTGGGCGGCGGGCATCGGATCTCCTGGGTTCATGGCCAAAATAATCGTACGCGATGCAATCGCAAGGGATTGACAGCCCGCGGGGTCGATCTTATTAAATCGCTCACGATCTAATCGTTAGCGATTCACAGATCGACCGACGGTCCTCCGCCGGGCCCCCCGAACCAGAAGGAGACGAGATCATGTCGAACCGCACCGAAGCCGCCGCCCATGAACCCGCCCGCCGCGACCTGCTGACCGGGATTGCGCTCGCCGCCGCGACGACGACCGCCGCGTCGCTGCCGGCGAGCGAAGCCGCCGCCCAGTCGACGGCGGCGAAGACGGCGCCCGGGCGCCGGGCCAAGCCGATCGTCGATGGCGACCATGTCGTCACCCGCGAAGGCGTGCGGCTCTACTTTAAGGACTGGGGTCCGAAGGACGGTCCGGTCGTGACGCTCAGCCATGGCTGGCCGCTCTCCTCCGACAGCTGGGAGAACCAGGCCTTCTTCCTGGCCAGCAACGGCTTCCGGGTCATCAGCCATGACCGGCGTGGCCATGGCCGGTCCAGCCAGGTCTGGGACGGGAACGACATGGATCACTATGCCGACGATCTGGCGGAGGTGATCGAGGCGCTCGATCTGAAGAACGTCTCGGCCTTCGGCTTCTCGACCGGCGGCGGCGAAGTCGCGCGCTATGTCGGCCGCCACGGCACCAAGCGGCTCGCCAGGGTCGGCTTCATCGCCGCGGTGACGCCGATCATGCTGCGCAAGCCCTCACCGATGGAGGTCTTCGACGGCATCCGCAAGGGCTTCCTCGCCGACCGCGCCCAGCTCTTCCGCGACATCGCGGCGGGTCCCTTCTTCGGCTACAACCGCCCCGGGGCGAAGGCGAGCCAGGGCGCGATCGAGGCCTGGTATGCGCAGGGCATGCAGGCCGGCTTCAAGAACACCCATGACTCGATCAAGGCGTTCTCGGAGACCGATTTCGTCGCCGACCTGAAGACGATCGACCGGCCGACGCTGATCGTCCATGGCGACGACGACCAGATCGTCCCGATCGAGACGACCGCGCGCGCCGTCAAGCGGCTGCTGCCGAGCGCGATCCTGAAGGTCTATGAGGGCGCCCCGCACGGCCTCTCCGAGACCCACAAGGACCGCCTGAACGAGGACATGCTGGCCTTCCTCAAGGCTTGAACAGCCGGAAGCCAAGCGGCGGAGGCGGGGGCGCAGTGCGCCCCCGCCGTCGGTCTCCGGGTCAGGTCGCCGCCGCCAGCCGCTGCAGCGCGCCCGCGCGGCCGCCGACGAGGATCTTCTCGTCGACCGCCTTGATGTCGCGCAGGCCGCAGAGCGCCATGGTGACGTCGAGCTCCTTGCGGATGATCTCGAGGCAGCGGGTGACGCCGGCTTCGCCCATTGCGCCGAGCCCGTAGAGGAAAGCGCGGCCGATATAGGTGCTGTGCGCGCCGAGCGCGAGCGCCTTGATGACGTCCTGACCCGAGCGGATGCCGCCGTCGAAATGCACCTCGATGCGCTTGCCGACCTGGTCGACGATGGCCGGGAGCGCCTCGATCGAGGAGAGCGCGCCGTCGAGCTGGCGGCCGCCATGGTTGGAGACGATCAGCGCGTCGACGCCGCTGCGGGCGGCGTTCTCGGCGTCCTCCGGGTCGAGGATGCCCTTCAGGATCAGCTTGCCACCCCACTGATCCTTGATCCGCTTGACGTCGTCCCAGTCGAGGCGCGGATCGAACTGGTCGGCTGTCCAGGAGGACAGCGAGGACATGTCGGCGACGCCCGAGACATGGCCGACGATGTTGCCGAAGCTGCGCCGCGGCGTGTCGAGCATCTTCAGGCACCAGCGCGGCTTGGTCGCGAGGTTGATCAGGTTGGCGAGCGTGGGCTTGGGCGGGGCGGAGAGGCCGTTGCGGATGTCCTTGTGGCGCTGGCCGAGGATCTGCAGGTCGAGCGTCAGGACGAGCGCCGAGACGCCAGCGCGCTTGGCCCGTTCGATCAGCCGCGCGCTGAAGTCGCGGTCCTTCATGACATAGAGCTGGAACCAGAACGGGTTGCCGGTGTGGTTGGCGATGTCCTCGATTGAGCAGATGCTCATGGTCGAGAGGGTGAAGGGCACGCCGGCCTTGGCGGCGGCCTTGGCGGCGAGGATCTCGCCATCGGCATGCTGCATCCCGGTCATGCCGGTGGGCGCGAGCGCGACCGGCATCGCGACCTTTTCGCCGATCATGGTCGATTCCAGCGTGCGGTTGGTCATGTCGACCGCGACGCGCTGGCGCAGCTTGATCTTGGCGAAGTCGGTCTCGTTGGCGCGGTAGGTGCCCTCGGTCCAGGCCCCGGAATCGGCATAGTCGTAGAACATGCGCGGCACCCGGCGCTTCGCCAGCAGGCGCAGATCTTCGATGGTCAGGGGCTGGGCCATGGTGTCGAGCCTCGTCGCGTTTTGGGCACCGTCGGCGTGACTCGCATGAGCCGCGACGGCGCGCAAGGCCGGCGCTCTGCCGCGGTCAGGACACGCCCCTATAGCGGCCCGGCTTGTGGTTCATGCCGAGCACCGCATTGAGGACGAGCGTGCCGACCAGCGAGATCGCCAGGCGGTCGGGCGGCAGCACGAAGGCCGCCCCGAGGAAGATGCCGGCGTCGATGGCCAACTGCACCCAGCCGGCGCGCCAGCCGTGCTTCTCCTGCAGGTAGAGCGCGAGGATGTTGACGCCGCCGATGGCCGTGCGGTGGCGGGCGAGCGCCAGCAGGCCGAGCCCCATGATGCTGCCGCCGGCCAGCGCCGCGTAGAGCGGCTGCACGCTGGCGATGTCGATCCAGAGCGGCGTCGCCTGGACCAGCAGCGAGACCAGCCCGACCGCGACGAAGGTGCGCAGGGTGAAGGGCAGGCCCATGCGGCGGAAGGCGAGCCAGTAGAAGGGCAGGTTGACCGCCGAGAAGAGCAGGCC
>NCDS01000030.1:0-14959 GCA_002280315.1 Rhodobacterales bacterium 32-66-7
GTCTGCAGGGTCCCGGCTTGGTCGAGCACCGCGATCGCACCAACGACCAGGTCACAATCGACTCTGCTGAGGCGATCAAGCAATACGGCGTCGGCGTCAAATGCGCGACGATCACCCCGGACGAGGCGCGGGTTGAGGAATTCGGCCTGAAGCAGATGTGGAAATCGCCCAACGGCACGATCCGCAACATCCTGGGCGGGGTGATCTTCCGCCAGCCGATCATCTGCAAGAACGTCCCCCGCCTGGTGCCCGGCTGGACCAGGCCCATCGTCATCGGGCGGCATGCTTTCGGGGACCAGTACCGCGCCACCGACTTCCGCTTTCCCGGCGCGGGGAAGCTTACGATGAAATTCGTCGGCAACGACGGTACGGTGATCGAGAAGGACGTCTACTCCGCCCCTTCCTCGGGCGTCTACATGGGGATGTATAATCTGGATGACAGCATCCTCGACTTCGCCCGCGCGAGCCTGAATTACGGTCTCAACCTCGGCTGGCCAGTGTATCTTTCGACCAAGAACACGATCCTCAAGGCCTATGACGGCCGCTTCAAGGACCTGTTCCAGAAGGTCTATGAGGAGGAGTTCGAGGCCGCCTACAAAAAGGCCGGCATCGTCTACGAACACCGGCTGATCGACGACATGGTCGCTTCAAGCATGAAATGGTCGGGCGGCTATGTCTGGGCCTGCAAGAACTATGACGGCGATGTGCAGTCGGACCTTGTGGCGCAGGGCTTTGGCTCCCTCGGCATGATGACCTCGGTCCTGATGACGCCCGACGGCAAGATCGTGGAGGCGGAGGCCGCGCATGGCACCGTCACCCGGCATTACCGTGAGCATCAGAAGGGCAAGGCGACCTCGACCAACTCGGTCGCGTCGATCTATGCCTGGACCGGCGGGTTGAAGCATCGCGCCAAACTGGACGGCAACGACGCGCTGATGCGCTTTGCGACGACGCTGGAGAAGGTGACGGTCGATACCGTCGAGGATGGCCACATGACCAAGGACCTCGCCCTGTTGGTGGGTCCGGACCAGAAGTGGCTGACCACGATGGGCTATCTGGAAAAGGTCGACGAGTATCTGAACAAGGCCCTGCAGGGGTGAGGGCGTGGGCAGATTGCCCACCCTACGCTTCCGGTCGCCCGGATAAAGGTCAGCAACGTTGACATGGTTGCCGCGCTGTGACATGGCTCGGCGATGGAGCCGATGCCACAGGACCCGAACCGTCACAGCGCGCTTGACGATGCGCAGGGCATCGCCTTTGGTGTGGCGATGGCCGGGCTTGGCATCCATTTTCTGACCCATATGGGCTTTGTCACCGGCCAGACCACCGGGATTGCCATCCTTATCAGCCACCTTACCGGCCTGCCGTTTCCGCTGGTCTATTTCGCGGTCAGCCTGCCCTTCCTTGGCATCGCCTGGTGGCGGCTTGGGGGGCGGTTTGCGCTCAAGACCCTGGTCACCACCGCAGCGCTGACCGGGCTCGTCGCGATGCTGCCACAGTGGATCGAGCTTGGCCGCGTTGAGCCGGCGGTGGCGGCGGTGCTGATCGGGCTTCTTTTCGGCATCGCCGCCCTGGCGACGATCCGGCACGGCGGCAGCTTCGGCGGGCTCTCCATCCTCTGGATCGAGTTGCAGGACCGCACCGGCTTTCGCGCCGGGACCGCTCAGCTTCTGTCGGACGCGGTGATCTTCGGTCTGGCCGCGCTGATCGTCCCGGTCGAGACGCTGCTTTACAGCTTTCTCGGGGCTGCGGTGTTTTCGTTGTTTCTGGCGGTGAACCACCGCCGCGACCGCTATGTCGCCCTCTGACCCCGCCCCCCACAGCCTGGCCGAGGATGCCCAGGGCATCGTCTATGCCGCCACGATGGCTGGCTTCGGGATCGTGATCCTGACCCATCTCGGCCTGGTCACCGGGCAGACGGCGGGGCTGGCGGTGCTGATTTCCTATGCCACCGGCTGGGGCTTCGGGCCGGTGTTCTTTGCGATCAACGTGCCGTTCTACCTTCTTGGCTATCTGCGCATGGGCCTGGCCTTCACCGTCAAGACCTTCCTTGCCGTGGCACTTCTGTCGGGGCTGAGCCTTTGGTTGCCCGGTCAGGTCAGCTTTGCGAGCCTGAACCCCTGGGTCGGGGCGGTGCTGTTCGGTTTCCTTTCCGGCTCGGCGCTCCTCGCGCTCTTTCGTCATGGGGCGAGCCTGGGGGGCGTCGGCATCGTGGCGCTGATCCTCCAAGACCGCCTTGGCTGGCGCGCGGGCTGGGTGCAGCTTGGCTTTGACGCCGTCCTTTTCGCCGCCGCCTTCGCGGTGGTCGAGGCGCGGCTTGTGATCATCAGCTTTGTCAGCGCGCTGGTGGTGAACCTGGTCATCGCGATCAACCACCGCCGCGACCGCTACGTTGCGGCGTGACGCAGGTTCCTCTGGCGTTTCCGCTTGCCTTAGGCTACCCCCGCCGCGAAACCTGAATAACGAAAGTGACCCCTCCGATGGAGCTTCGCAACATCGCCATCATCGCGCATGTCGACCATGGCAAGACCACGCTGGTGGACGAGCTTCTGAAACAGTCCGGGGCGTTCCGCGCCAATGAGGCGGTTTCCGAACGGGCGATGGACAGCAACGACATCGAACGTGAACGCGGGATCACAATCCTGGCCAAATGTACGTCGGTCGAATGGCATGGCGCGCGGATCAACATCGTCGACACCCCCGGCCACGCCGACTTTGGCGGCGAGGTAGAGCGGATCCTGTCGATGGTCGACGGCGTCTGCCTGCTGGTGGATGCCGCCGAAGGCCCGATGCCGCAGACGAAATTCGTGCTGGCCAAGGCGCTTGCCCTGGGTTTGCGCCCCATCGTGGTGCTGAACAAGGTCGACAAGGCCGACGCCGAACCCGACCGCGCGCTGAACGAGGTGTTCGATCTGTTCGCGAACCTTGGTGCCGATGACGACCAGCTCGACTTTCCCCATGTCTACGCCTCTGGCCGCTCCGGCTGGGCGGATATGGAGCTTGACGGTCCGCGGAAGGACCTCTCTGCCCTCTTTGATCTGATCGTCCGCCACGTTCCCGCACCCAAGGTGCTGTCCCGGGTGGAGGAGCCATTCTCGATGCTCGCCACCACCCTGTCCGCCGACCCCTATCTTGGCCGTATCCTGACCGGTCGGGTGGAAAGCGGGCGGATCGTCACCGGCACGCAGCTCAAAGCGCTGTCGCGCACCGGTGAGCGGTTGGAGCAGTTCCGGGTGACCAAGATCCTCGCCTTTCGCGGCCTGACCCAGACCACGATCGACGAGGCGACCGCAGGCGATATCGTGACGCTTGCCGGCATGACCAAGGCCACCGTCGCCGATACCCTCTGCGCGCCCGAGGTTGAGACCGCCCTGCCCTCGCAACCCATCGATCCGCCGACGATCACCGTGACCTTCGGCATCAACGACTCGCCCCTGGCCGGTCGGGATGGCTCCAAGGTCCAGTCCCGGGTCATCCGCGACCGCCTGATGAAAGAGGCCGAGGTCAACGTCGCCATCAAGATCGCCGACACCCCCGGCGGTGAGGCGTTCGAGGTTTCCGGGCGTGGCGAACTTCAGATGGGCGTGCTGATCGAGAACATGCGGCGCGAGGGGTTCGAGCTGTCGATCTCCCGCCCCCGGGTGATCTTTCAGGACATCGACGGCGTGCGGAACGAACCCATCGAGGAAGTCACCATCGATGTCGATGACGACTACTCCGGCGCCGTGATCGACAAGCTGACCGGTGAGCGGAAGGGTGAGCTGGTCGAGATGAAGCCCGCCGGTGTCGGCAAGACCCGGATCATCGCGCATGTGCCGTCACGGGGCCTTATCGGCTATCAGGGCCAGTTCCTGACCGACACGCGCGGGACTGGCGTTCTGAACCGCATCTTCCACGGCTGGACCCCGCACAAGGGCCCGATCCAGGGTCGTCGTCAGGGTGTGCTGATCAGTACCGAGGCGGGGGTTTCGGTGGCCTATGCGCTCTGGAACCTGGAAGACCGGGGCCGCATGTTCATCGGCCCGCAAGAGCAGGTCTATACCGGCATGTTGATCGGCGAGCATTCCCGCGAGAACGATCTTGAGGTCAACCCCCTCAAGGGCAAGAAGCTGACCAACGTGCGGGCGTCAGGCACGGATGAAGCCGTCCGCCTGACGCCGCACATCAAGATGTCGCTGGAAGAAGCCATCGCCTATATCGACGATGACGAGTTGGTGGAGGTGACGCCCAAGGTCATCCGCCTGCGGAAGCGCGAGTTGGATCCGAACGACCGCAAACGCGCCTCCCGCAAGGACTGACGGCTCAGGCCAGGGCCAGCGTGGCAGCAATGCCGCGCTGGACGGCGGGCCGGGCCTCCATGCCTGCATACCAGCGGGCAAGGTTGGGGCGGTTGTCGAACGACACCCCGGCAAACTCCCGCCGCCAGGCCCAGCCGAAATGGGCGATATCGGCGATGGTATAGGCGTCGCCCGCGAACCATTCATTCCGCGCCAGATGGGCATCCATCACATCGGCAACACGGTCAGCCTCGGCCTGATAGCGGGCAATCGCGGCCTCGTTCCGGTCAGTTGCCAGCTTCTGCCAGTAACCGGACTGGCCGAACGCCGGGCCGCTGGCTGACAATTGGAAGAACAGCCATTCGAAGGTCCGCGCGCGGGCGGCAGGGTCGGTCGGCAGCAGACGCCCGGTCTTTTCCGCCAGATGCACCAGGATCGCGCCGGATTCGGGCAGGGTCAGATCGCCGTCGACCAGAAGCGGCACCTTGGCGTTGGGGTTCAGGGTCACATACCCCTCGGCCTTCTGTTCGCCCTTGCGGATGTTCACCGGGCGAAGGTCATAGGGGAGCCCCAACTCCTCCAGCGCGATCGGGACCTTGACGGAGTTCGGGGTGGAAAAGGCATAAACGGTCAGCATGATGGTATCCTTTCAGGGGGGTTAGCGGGTGCGGCCAGTGACGGCCCAGATCAGGCCCGCGATGACGGTCGCAAGGCCAAGAAGCTCAAGGGTGCCGGGGATCAGACCCAGAACCGGCCAGGCGATCAGCGCGGCAAGACCGGGGGCAAGCGCGGGAAAGATCGCCGCGCGGGAGGGGCCAAGGATCGACACCATCCGTGCATAGGTGAAAAGCGTGCCACAGCCGGCGATCAGGCCCTGCACCACCGCCTCGACCACAAGGACGGTCGGCGTCAGCGTCGAAAGCCCCGCGCCGCCGGTTTGCCACAGGTAGACCGGCACGAAGGTCACCAGCGCCGAGACGGCGATGACGGCGGTGGCAAGCAAGGGGTCAAGCCGGTGGCGGCGCAGAAGGATGCCGAACCCGGCCCAAAGCGTGCCCGCGACCAGAAACATCGCATCGCCGATCAGCCCGGCGGCGGTGAAACTGTCGGCCCGGATGCCCGAGATCAGGATCAACCCGGCCAGCACCACGCCGATGCCGGTCAGCTTGCGCAACGTCAGCCGGTCGCCGAGCACGATGGCCGACAGGATCATGCCCATCAGGCTCATCGCGGCAAAGGGGAAGACGGCGGCGTGGCTGGGGGGCGAATACTGCAAGGCCCCGAACATCAGCAGGCCGAACGGCGTGCCGGCCAGCGCCGACACCGCCAGCCAGACCCGCCACTTCGCGGCCAGCACGGTCGGCTCGGCCCGAAGGCGCCAGAAAAGATAGGGCAGCAGCACCACCCCCGCCACGCCGAACCGAAGGGCGGTGAGGTCGGTCGCCGCAGCGCCATGCTGGATGCCCCAGCGCGCAAAGACGACGTAAAGCGCCCCGATGGAGGCAGCGGCAAGGCCGATGGCAAGGCCACTTGCGAACCGGCGTTGGTCGGCGGTCGGCAGCGGCAGGGGGGCAAGGATGGCGGCGGACATGGGGCGAACCTTTCGTGGATAGGGTCAGCCCCGGCGGATGCGCCCGCCGGGGCCCGTCGGTTACTGGCTGAACGACTTCACCAGGGCTGCGGCCGATGCCCCCTCGAGCGCCAGGCCATAGCCGGTTTCGCGCACCAGCCGCTCTTTCAGGGGCTGGACAAAGTGGATGCGGGTGTTGCGGCGGGTGACTTCGGGCTTCGCAAGCCAGATGTCGGCCAGTTCGCGGGCGCGGGCGACGGCGGTGCCATCGGCCACAACCTCGTTCACCACGCCCCAGTCCTTTGCGGTCCGGGCCGAGATCGGCTCGGGGTTCAGCAGGAACGCCTCGGCCCGACCCGGACCCGCGCGGTAGGACCAGGTGGTGTGGATGCCGTCGCCCGGCACGATGCCCCCGGCGAAATGCGGCAAGTCACTGAAGCTCGCACTTTCCCCGGCGATGATCACATTGGCCATAAGCGCGTATTCCGAGTGGATATGCGCGCGGCCTTCGATGGCCGCGATCATCGGCACGCGGATGTTGGCGATGTTCTCGACGATCTGCACGCCTTCGTCATGCACCTGGCTCCAGACATCGGGGTCGCCGACATTGCCGAAGGTCGAAAAGTCGATCTGGGCCATGTAATCGGTGGCCCCGGTCAGGATCACCACCTTGGTGACGCGGTCCTGGGCGATGCGGTAGAAGGCCTCGGTGAACTCGGTATGGTCCTGGGCGGTGAAGGTGATCGGACCACCCTTGCCGTCGTTGATCGTGACCAGAAGGACGCCCTTCGCGTCGCGTTCAAGGTTCAGGCCGCGGGCGGCGGTGAAGTAGGCGGGCTTAATGTCGCTGTGGTGGGTCATTGTCGTCTCTCCTTGGGGTTGGGTGTTGCCTTGCGAGGACGATGGACTTTTCTGCGGGCTTCGATAATCTGCTGTATATGCATCTTACACATACGCCAAACGCATGAATGCCGGCCTCCTTGAGCATATCCGCACCTTTGTCCGCGCGGTGGAAACCGGCAGTTTCACCGCTGTCGCTGCGGAACAGGGGCAAAGCCAGCCAACCGTCAGCCGCCAGATCCTCGCGCTTGAGGATCATCTGGGCGTCCGGCTGATGCAGCGCACCACGCGGGCGCTGACCCTGACCGATGAGGGGCGGAGCTTTTATGCCCATGCCCGCGCGCTTCTCGACGCGGTGGAGGAGGCCGAGGGCTCGGTCCGCCCCGGTGCGGGGGTACGCGGCACCCTGCGGATCGCGGCGCCGGTGGCCTTTGCCCGGCTGCATTTGATGCCCCGGATGGCCGCGTTTCTGGCGATGCATCCGGAGGTCACGACCGACTGGGTCCTTGGCGACCGCCCGGTGGATCTGGTGGAGGAAGGCGTCGACCTTGCGATCCGCATCGGCCGGGTCACCGATCAGGGGCTGATCGTGCGGCGGATCGGGCAGATGCGGCGCATCACCGTGGCCCGGCCCGACTACTTCCTGCACCACCCGCGCCCGCAGCATCCCGACGACCTGAAAGGGCACGACTGCATCGTCTATACCGGCCTCGCCACGGTGGATGAATGGCATTACGTCGGGCAGGATGGCGCGCCGATCGTGGTGAAGGTCGCCGGTCGCATCCGGGTCAGCGCGTCCGAAGGGATGCTCGCCGCGCTGAAAGAGGGGCTTGGGATTGCCGTCTGCCCCACCTGGCTCTTCGATGGTGAGGTTGACCGGGGTGAGGTGGAGCGGGTGCTGGAAGCCTATGAACCGGCAGCCCTGCCGATCCAGGCGGTCTACCCGTCACGCCGCCTGGTGCCGCCCCGGGTGCGGGCATTCGTCGATTATCTGCAGGCCGGGTTCCGAACCGACCCGCGCTTGGGCAATGCAGGTCAGGCCTGACCCCCGGGCCCGACCAGCCGCGCACGGGCGGCACGGACGAAGGCCTGCACATTGGCCGATGCCCGACGGCTGGCCGCGTAGACGAGGCTTACCGGCATCGGCGGCGGCTCATGGCCCGCAAGGACGATCTGAAGCTTACCCGCGCGGATCGCTGTTGCGACCTGATAGGACAGGACCCGGGTCAGGCCCGCGCCCCGCGTCACGGCGTCGATCGCCGCCTCGGCCAGGTTGACCCGCAGCCGGGGCTGGACGCGGACGGAAAGCCCGTTCGGCTCGAACCGCCAGTCGTCTGTAGCCCCCACGCCGTCGAAGGACACGATCCGGTGCTGGCGCAGATCGGCCGGGATGACAGGGCTGCCCTGCGCGGCAAGATAGGCGGGACTTCCGACCACCACCCGCCGCACCTCGGCCAGGCGGACGGCGATCAGGGCGCTGTCGCTGAGGCTGCCGATGCGGACGGCAAGATCGAAGCCCTCCTCGACCAGATGGGTCACCCGGTCGACGAAGGTCAGGCGGATATCAAGATCGGGGTGCTGCGCCATCAGCGCCTCGGCCACGGGCAGGATATGGAGCCGGCCGAACACCACCGGGGCGGTCACCGAAAGCACGCCGCGCGGGGTGGCATCCTCCCCGCGAACCTGACTGCGCAGGTCGTCCAGATCGGCCAGCAGCGCGCGACAGCGGTCGGCATAAAGCGCGCCCCGTTCCGTCAGCCGCAGCGCGCGGGTGGTGCGGGTCAGAAGCGCGGTGCCAAGGTCATCCTCCAGCATCGCCACGGCCCGGGTGACGGCGGGGGCCGACAGGCGCAGGCGGCGGGCGGCCTCGGCAAAGCTGCCAAGGTCGACCACCGCCAGATAGGTGCGCATTGCGTCAAGCTGGTCCACCCCATCATTTCACCACATGCAAGGGTGAAGTGTCAAACGGGCGGATTATCATTGCCGGGCGGCGGGTGCATCTTGCAGGCATCGACCCCACCCAACCCGAAAGGATTTCCCATGTCCCGCCTGACCATCCCCGCCGCCGACGCCACCCTGCCCGCCGCCCAGCCGCTGCTGGACGCGGTGAAGGCGCAGCTTGGCTCGGTTCCGAACTTGTTCCGCCTGGTCGGCAGCAGCCCCGCAGCGCTTGAGGGGTTTCTCTCGCTGTCCGGCGCGCTTGGCCGCACGCTGGACATGAAGACCCGCAACCGCATCGCCCTTACCACGGCGCAGGTGAACGGTTGCGACTATTGCCTGTCGGCGCACAGCTATCTTGGCACCAACCTCGCCAAGCTTGACGATGCCGAGATTGCTGCCAACCGCCAGGGCCACTCCGCCGACCCGCGCGCCGATGCGGCGCTGGTCTTTGCCCGCAAGGTCGCCGAGGCGCGCGGCAAGGTGTCGGCACAAGACCTCGCCGCGGTGCGGATGGCCGGCCATACCGATGCGCAGATCGTCGAGATCGTGGCGAATGTGGCGCTGAACGTGCTGACCAACCTGATCAACAACGTGGCCGAAACCGACATCGACTTTCCGGTGGTCCGCGCCGCCGAAGCTGCCTGATGCAACCGGGCGGACGCGCACAGCGTCCGCCCAACGCGACGTGAGGACCCTATGGGCAACCGTTTCCTGAACCTCGTCACCTCGCCCGCCGCGCGGGACGAACAGACCCGGCGCGGCAGCCGTGACGCCTATGCCAGGGCCGAGGACGGTGCCGACCGCAACAACCGGCTGACCGGCGACGAGGCCGGGTTTATCGCCGCGCGCGACAGCTTTTACCTTGCCTCGGTCAACCCGGATGGCTGGCCCTATATCCAGCATCGGGGCGGGCCGAAGGGGTTTCTGCGCCTGCTGGATGTCCATCACATCGGCTTTGCCGATTATCGCGGCAACAAGCAGTATCTCACGGTCGGCAACATCGCCACCGACGACCGGGTGGCGCTGTTCCTGACCGATTACCCCAACCGCAGCCGCCTGAAGCTCGTGGGCCGGATGCGTGCCCTTGCCCCTGACGCCGACCCCGACCTTGCCGCCCGGCTGATCGACCCGGCCAATCCGGCCCGGGTCGAGCGGCTGATGCTGATCAAGGTCGAGGCGTTCGACTGGAACTGCCCGCAGCACATCACCCCCCGCTTCACCGAAGCCGACCTTGCCCCCGTCGCCGCACGGCTTGCGGCGCTTGAGGCCGAGAATGCCGCCCTGACCGCCAAGATTGCCCAACTGGAAGGAACCGCCTGATGACCCGCCCGCCCCTGCCGCCGTTCAGCCTGGAAGACGCCGCGCTGAAGGTCCGTGTCGCCGAAAACGCCTGGAACCGGCGCGACCCGGCGAAAGTGGCGCTTGCCTATACCGAGGACAGCCGCTGGCGCAATCGCAGCACCTTCCTGACCGGCCGCGCCGCGATCGAGGTTTTCCTGACCGGGAAATGGGCGAAAGAGCATGAATACCGCCTGGTGAAAGAGCTTTGGGCCACCACGGGGGACCGGATCGCGGTGCGCTTCGTCTATGAATGGCACGATGACGCCGGGCAATGGATGCGCTCGCACGGGAACGAGAACTGGCAGTTCGCCCCGGACGGTCTGATGGCCCAGCGTCACGCCAGCATCAACGATGTGAAGATCGCCGAAAGCGACCGGCTGTTTCACTGGGACCGGTCGGACATCCGCCCGAACGGGCATCCGGGGCTGACCGAGTTGGGACTGTAGGCTTGCGCCTGACGCCGGATTAGACCACCTTTCGGGCCGATTGGACGGCTTGGAACGGGTAGATTGGTGATGATGCGCATTCTGTCAGGCTGCCGCTGATGCGGCGGCTTACCCTCTTCCTCGGGCTTGTGGCCACGGCGCTGATGGTGGTCCTGACCGCGTTCCCGCCGCCGATCCTGACCCGGGCGGAAGAGGCGGTGTTTGACGGCTACCAGCGCATCCGCCCGCGCCCCTATGACCCTGGCGCGCCGGTCCATATCGTCGACATAGACGAGGCGGCGCTGGCGGCCTACGGGCAATGGCCCTGGCCGCGCAGCTACATGGCGGCGCTGACCGACCGGCTGTTCGACCATGGCGCGGCGGCGGTCGGCTTTGACGTGCTTTTCCCCGAACCCGACCGCACCAGCCCCGAGCGTATCGCCGAAAGCTGGGCAAGGTTTGCCGAAGGCCCACCGCCGACGCTGCCCGATCTTGGGCTTACGCCGCATGATACCCGCTTTGCCGACGCAATCCGGGGGCGTCCGGTCGTGCTGTCGGTTGCGGGCGGGACGGCGGGCGCGGTGCCGGTGCCGAAGGCCGGGGTTGCGGTCACCGGCGATGTTCCGGGCGACCTTACGCGCTATCCCCTTGCCATCACCAACCTGCCCGAACTGACCGAGGCCGCTGCGGGTCTTGGCACGATCAGCCTTGGCCGGACGGTCGACGGGGTGACCCGCTCTGTCCCGATTGTCAGCGAGGTTGGCGGCGTCCTGATGCCCGCGCTTTCGGCCGAGCTTTTGCGCGTGGCCCAGGGCGCGGGGGGGCATGTCCTGAAGACCAGCCAGGGCTCGGGCGAAGGGGCGGGCGGCAGCAATGCCGCCGTCGCGGTCCAGACCGGCGCGCTGATCTACCCGGTCGAAGGGTCGGGCCGCTTTCGGGTCTATTTCGCCGGCTACCAGCCGGAGCGCATCACCTCGGTCCGCCGGGTGCTGGAGGTGGAGGGGATCGACCCGGAGTTGCAGGCGCTGATCGCGGGGCGGATCATCCTCGTCGGCTCGTCGGCGCAGGGGCTGTTCGACATCCGCTCTACCCCGCTGGACGACCAGATCGCCGGGGTCACCCTTCATGCCGAGATCATCGAGCAGATCGTCGCCGGGGCCTTCATCAACCGCCCCGACTGGATGCGCGGGCTGGAGTTGCTGATCGTGGCCCTCACCGGTCTTGCGCTGACGCTTCTCAACCGGGCGGAGCGTCCGGTTGTCGGGGCGGTCGGGGCCATTGGCGTCGCGGGTGCTGCCGTGGGGGGCGGCCTGTTGGCGTTCATGCATCTTGGACTTTTGGTCAACCCCTTGATGCCGATCCTGACCGCCGTGCTGGTCTATCTGCCCGGCACCACCCTTGGCTACTTTGCCAAGGAGCGCGCGCGCCGTGCCATCCGCCGCCAGTTCGCCTGGTTCCTCGCGCCCGCCGTCATCGCCCAGATCGAGGCCGATCCAGGCTCCACCCTGACCCCAAAGGGGGCGGAGCGGGACCTGACGGTGGTCTTCGTCGACATGCGCGGCTTTTCGACCGTGACCGAAGGCATGCCGCCGGACCGGGTGGTGACGCTGGTCAACACCTTCCTGTCGGCGGTGGCCGAAACGCTGGTCGATCACGGCGCCACCATCGACAAGTTCATGGGCGATGCGGTGATGGCGTTCTGGAACGCGCCGATCCTGCGCCCGGACCACGCATCGGCGGCGCTGTTGGCGCTCGACGATCTCAACGCCGCTGCAGAGCGGGCGAACGCCGTCCTCACGTCAGAGGGCTTGCCGAAGGTGGCATTGGGGGTCGGGCTCAACACCGGGCCCGCCTCGGTCGGGTTGATGGGCTCGCGCGACCGGCTGAGCTATACCTGCATCGGCGACAGCGTCACACTCGCCGCCGGGGTTCAAGCGCGCGGTCGCGGTATCGACCGTCATGGCGCGGGATACGGCAGGGCTGGAGGATTTTGCGGCCATCCTGGGCGAAGCCCGCAGCGCCTATGCCGCCCAGCGCTGGTCCGACGCGGAACAGGCCTTTGGCCGGCTTGCCGAAACCAGCCTGCCGCTTTGCGACACGCGGCGGCTGGCCCAAACCTTTCTTGACCGGATCGCCGATTTGCGGGCGTCACCCCCGCCCGCAGGCTGGGCCGGGGAACATGTGGCCACGGCCAAACGCTGAAGCCGATCCCCGGAAGCTGGTGGTAAGACGCCGGTCGTCAGTCGCCGCAATCGCCGCAGTTGGTATCCGACCCGGGAAAGTACTCGAACAGGTCGTTGAAGGTGAAATCGTCGTCGAAGATGTCCGGATCGAACTCCTCCCCCGAGGTGGAGACCGGGCCACGATCCGCCGGGTTGGGATCGTTCACGCCCGTTCCCGGGGCCGCCCCCGAGCCCCCCTGCGGCACGCCGTCGAGGATCCGCAGGATACCCGCCAGAAACGCCGGATTGACCCGCCCGATATAGCCGTCTTCGGTCAGCACACCGCCCTTGCGGCTGGTGCAGACCTGCCGCCCGCCCGAAGTGATGCAGAGCCGCTCACCCGCAAGGAAGATCGCGATCGTCTCACCGTTGAAATAGATCACCAGGGCCGAAGAGCCGCGAATGCCGATCGTCGCGGTGGGTGTGGTGACGGTCGCGGCCTGATCCTCGCTGAGGGTGCCGCCGATGAACCGCAGCGCGCCCTTGGTCAGTTGCAGACCCATCTCGCCGCCACCGGTCGCGGGATCATAGACGAAGCGGTCAAGAACGATCACCGTGCTGGGTGCCAGGCTGAGCGTGGTCTGGTCCAGAAACAAAAGTTGCCCCCGCCCGGTCGCGGAAGAGGCGATGGTTTCGTCCTGGACGACACCGGTGCCGATGACCAGGTTGCGCGCGGCGGCGCCCGGGGGGGTGCCGGTCATCGTGGGTTCGTTGGTGGCCACGGTGCCGATCATCTCGGCCGCGACCGGCAGTGCGAGGGCGCAGCCAAGGGCTGCAAGCATCAGGCGGGAAAGGATCCGGTGGGTCATCTCAGAACTCCCACCCAAGCTGGATCGACATGATCGTTTCCTCTTCCTTGAAGGTGCCGAAGAACACCTCGCTCGTGCTGCTGATCCGTGTCGCCCGGGTTTCGATGAAGATCTCGTCGGTCACGAAGGCGGTCAGCCACAGGCCAAGCGCCCGATCGGTCAGATCCTCGTCGAAAAAGCCGCCGTAATCGATCATCGAGCTTTCGATCTGACCGAAGCCGCCCACGACCCAGCGGCGCGGCAGGGCCTTGATGCCGGGATCGAAGGCCTGCTGCGCGGACAGCCGCACGGTCTTCACGTCCTGCACGGTGCCGTTCTCACCCTCCTGGCGGGTCAGCGCGTAGGTCGCGCGAAACCGGGTATCGCGGGAGGGTCGCCAGGTCGCGCCAATCTCGGCTTCGGAAAAGTCGATCTTCTGACCGAAATCCTCGACCTCGGTTGCCTGGCCCGAGGACAGGTCGGCATAGACCGTCAGGCTGGCGCTGATCGGGTTCTGCAAGGCGAGGCCAACCTCCCAGCTGTTGTAGTCGCCGAACACGTCGTCGTCGTAGCGGATCGCGCGGACTTCGACATAGGGCTGCAGCCGAAGGCCGTAAGCATCACCGGTCAGCCGAAACTCCGGCCCGGCGCGCAGACGGCCGGAGAGCCGGCTGTTCACGCTGTCATTGCCCGGCTCGAAGGACGAGAAGGCCAGTTCGACCAGAAAGTCGTCGGCATTTGCCCCGCCCATGTCAAGCCGCCACTCCAGCGCGCCGCTGGCCAGGGGGCCCTGTTCGTCGACGTTGCGGGTGAAGGCCTGGCCAAGCGCCAACCGTCCGGAAAACCGGCTGGGCTGGTCAAGGGCGGCAGCCTCGTTCCGGTAACGGACCACATCGGCAAGCTCGGCTTCGGTCAGCGCGCCGGACGCCTGCGCCGCCTGCAGATGGTACTCGGCAAGGTCATAGTTCCCCAGGGCAAAGTAGGCGACCGCCAGTTCCAGCCGGGCCGAGGAATTCCCGGGCTCAAGCGCGACGAGCCGTTCAAGCGTGGCGGCCGCAGCCTCGAAATCGCGCAACTGGACCGACAGTGCCGCGTAGCGGCGCATCAACTCACGGTCGGTCGGGGCTGCCAGCATCTGGGTCAGGATCGCCTGACGTTCGGCGACAACCGCGGTGTCCTGCGCCAGAACCGGCGCTGCAAGACCAAGGGCGGCGGTCAGAAAGACAGCCCGCACCAAGGACCCCGATCCTGACAAAAGGCGTGAATGCGACATCGGACCATCCTGACTGACAATATGCACCGGACGCTAGCCGGTTCCGTTTGGGCAGGCAATGTAGAGTCAAGTCAACACCCATGTCCTTTTACGAATGTTGCCCGAAAAGCGACCTCGGCCGGTTCAAGTGGCACTGATCGCGTCCGGTTGCCGCCCGATCAGGCGACTGGGCGCAGGCCCCCCCGGGCCATCAGCCGCCGGACCATCGCGCCTTGCCCCGACGCGCGGCGGCACCATGGCGATTCGGAACCGGCAGAGGTCGGGTCGCCCGGGTCCATCGCG
>NCDS01000030.1:15000-19298 GCA_002280315.1 Rhodobacterales bacterium 32-66-7
CTGCTTCATGGCGACATCCTGCGGTCCGGCGCTTGGTAGGTGGCCGTCGTGAAGGTCAGGGACTGAAGATCCGCCTCCCATGCGGCCAGCGCCAGGGGCGTGATCTCGCGTACGAGCTTGGCTTCGATGGCCTCGGCAAAGTCTTCGAACCCGTCCACCTCCATCACGAAGGCACCGGGGCCGGTGATCAGGTTGTCGCGGTACCAGTCGGCAAGGTCAGCCGCCTCGGTTTCGATCGCAAGGGCGTTGATCGTGATGCCAAGGTCAGCCGCGCGCTGACGGGCCGTGGCGAGAGGCATGTGAAAGCGCGGGCGCGGTGCCAGAGACTCCGGCCCGTCGCCCGAGACGTTCACGACGCTTCGGCTGGCGCAACCCTCCGAACCGGCAAGCAGGTCGACTGCCGCCGCCACCCCGCGCCCGATGCCGGTGTTGCCATGGGTCGTGCGCGGCAGATCGGCGATGCGCAGCGCAAGCGCCTCGGCATCAGCGGGGGTGTCGACGCGCTGAAAACCCAGGATCTGGAGCGCCATTGCCGTGTCGCCCCAGACCACCACGCCGATGTCCACCGTTCCGGCCGCCGCCAAAGCCGACTGGACAGGGGCGCTGCGGAAGGCCGCCGCATAGCCCTGCTGCTGGAGTGCGAACTCACCCGGATTGATGCTGCCCGACGCATCGATCGCAAGGACGAGCGCCAGATCGGCGCAGCGCGCCTCGGCCATTCCGGCAAGCGACAGCATCGCGAGGACTGCCATGGATGCCACCCCGCACCGGGCGTCACGCGTCCGTCCGCGCCGCAGATGACTGGGGATAACCTTGGTCCGCATGCGTCTCTCCCCTTGATCAGGGGGGCCCGTCAGGTCGCCCCGACGTCAAGATTGCGGCCAGAACCGGCCGGAGTCCTGATACTTGCCTGAAGTGTTCGTGAACCTTTTTTTGCAGCAGGGCCGGATCGCGGTCCGATCCAAATTCGCGCGGCGATCGAAATTCGTGTTTGTCGGCCTCCTGCCGGATGGTAATGTCCACCGGCCTGGACCAAACGTTGATCGGTCTGTCATTCCTGCGAGGCGATGTGCAGTCGACATTCCAGATTGCGGACTTGACGCTGGACCTTGGCAAGGGGCGGCTGTTTCACGGCGGCGCAGACGTGGTGCTGCGGGCAAAGTCCTTTGCCCTCCTCTCCTATCTTGTGCGGGCGAACGGCAGGGTCGTCTCCAAGGATGAACTGATGTCGGCGCTTTGGCCGGATGTGACCGTCACGGAGGATTCGCTGACCCGCTGCGTACACGAGGTGCGCCAGGCGCTTGGACCGGGGGCAGCCAGGTTTCTGCGCACGGTGCAGCGGCGGGGCTATCTGTTCCAGGCCGGGGATGGCGCGGTGCCGGCACGGCCCTGGGCGGGTGCGGACCCTGGGTCGGTCGCTGTCACCGCCGATCCGCCGCCCCCGGAAGGCACCCAGCCGCTGCGGCGCGAAGGGATCGCCGTCATGCCGTTCGTCCTGACATCAGGCGGGCCGAACGACGCAACTCTATTGGACGGGCTGGCTCATGACGTGATCAGCCGCCTCGCCCGCCTCCGCAGCTTTCACGTCATAGCGCGAGGCAGCACCTTCGCGCTGCGTCACCTTGCGGCGGATCCGCAGGCGGCGGGGCGGGCGCTTGGCGTTGCCTATGTCTTTGTCGGGGCCGCGAAGATTGACCACGGTCTGGTCCGGTTGCAGGTCGATCTGGTCGATGCGTCCGACGGCAGGATCGTCTGGACGGACGAGGTTGCCGAACCGCGGGTTGCCCACGCCGATCTGACGGACAGCCTGGCGGATCGCCTGACGCAGGCGATCTTTCGCGAAGTGACCAGCCGGGAGCGGAACCGCGCCATGCTGTCGCCGCAAGGTTCGCTCGACGCCTGGCAGTCCTATCACCGGGGGCTGTTCCACATGCTGCAGTTCAGCCCGACGCAGTCTTCCCTTGCGCGGACCCTGTTCGATCAGGCCGTCCAACAGGACCTGGGCTTTGCGCGGGCGGATGCCGGTCTGTCCTACTGCTATTTCCTCGAAGCGTTCCTCCAGCCTCGGGGTGAGCGCCGCGCCGACATCGATCTGGCCCTGAGAAGCGCCAGCCGCGCCATTGAACTGGACGAGCAAGGGCCATCCTCGTGGTGGGCTTATGGTCGGGTGCTGTGGCTGATGGGCGACGTGGACGGCGGGCTCAAGCATCTGCAGACAGCCATCAAACTGAGCCCGAGCTTTGCGATGGGTCACCAGACGCTGGCCTTCATGCTGTCGCAGTCGGGCAATCCCGACGAGTCGCTCGCCTATGCCGAACGGGCCAGTGCGCTCAGCCCGCATGACCCGTTCATGTGCGCGATCTATGGGTCGAACGCGATTGCCCTGTTGCGGTCGGGCCGGACCGAAGAGGCGGCGGCGATGTCCCTGATGGCGGCGCGACAGCCTAACGCTCACAAGCACATCCTTGCCGTTGCGGCGGTTGCGCTCGCCGCCGCCGGGCAGGAGGGCGCGGCGCGGAGCCTGCTGTCCCGGGTGCGCAACCTTGACCAGCACTACTCGATGACAAAGTTCGCCGACGCCTTCGCCGGGCTGACCGATGATGCCGTGTCCAGAATGAAGACGGCAGGATCGCGGATCGGACTGGTCTGATCGGCAGCGGCGCGCCGTTGCAGATGGCCGTCAGACGCAGCCCTGTTGCGCGCAAACGCACCGCAAATCCAGGCTCCATCGCTGCACGCCGGGTTCGCCGCGAAACGCACAGGCCACGCTGGCAAAATCCGGTTCTGCGCGATTTTCATCGACATTCACGTAGGAGAAGATAACCAACCTGCCATATGCAGGTCCATCGCCTGCCATTTCATCAAGGTTTCCGCATGACAAAGTCTCTTGTGGCCGATGGTTTCCCGGAAAACGAGGCTGCCCGCCGCGTGGCCGCCACCGACCTGCATGAGACGTCATCTCCGGGCGACCCCGACCTGACGGCCCTGGTGCGCGTGGCCGCGATGGTCTGCGGCACACCGATTTCGCTGGTCACGCTCGTCGGCACCGAGGCGCAATGGTTTCAGGCGCAACTTGGCCTTGACGGGATGCATGAAACGCCGCGCGATGTCGCCTTCTGCGCCCACACCATCCTGCAGGACGAATGTCGGATCCCTGTGCGTGATCGACAGAAAGCCGGGGCTGCTGACCGAAACGCAGAAGCAGGTTCTGTTGGACCTTGCGCGGGTGGCCTCGCATATCCTTGAAACCAACCGGGCCGCGCGGGACCATGCGCGTCTGGCGGCCGAACATGCGGTTCTGAACGACTCGGCACCGATGGGGCTTTATGCAACGAACGCCGCGGGGCAGTGCATCAGGGTGAACACCCGCTGGATGGAGATTTACGGCCAGACCATCGAAGAAAGCCTTGGCGACGGCTGGACCAACTGCCTTGACCCGTCTGACCGCGCGCGCGTCTGGCAGTCCTGGAACGAGACCGTTGCAACCGGCACGCCCTTTGACCAGGAGTTTCGCGTGCTTCGCCCCGATGGCAGCGCCCGTATCGTCCGCTCGGTCGCGCGGCGGGTCGAAGACGGTGCCGGACAAGTCACAGGCCTGTTCGGGGTTGCCGAGGATGTGACCCAGCTGCGCGATCAGGCCCGCAGGCTGGAGGCCAAACGCGACCGGCTGAACCTGATCACCCAGGCAACGGGCGTCGCCACGATCGAATGGAACGAAGCCACCAAGGAGCTGCACCCGAGCCTCGAATGGGCCGCGATGACCGGGCAGACCATGGCCGATTTCGAAGGCATGACCTCTGACCAGCTGATCGACTGGGTGCATCCGGATGACCGCCAACGCGTGCTCGAGTCGCGCGGCCGCGCCAGTTTGCTGCCCTCCGGCGAGTTTTCGGTCGAATTTCGCAAGAAACATGCGGCGGGGCGGTGGATCTGGGTCCTGATGCGGGCCCGCATCGTCACCCGCACGGCCGAGGGCAAGCCGGAGTGGGTGTTTGCCAGCCAGGTCGATGTATCCGAGCGCCGCCTGACCGAAGAGAAGATCCATCAGAGCGAACGCTTGCTCAGCAAGATGGGCGAGGTTGCGGGCGTTGGCGGCTGGAACCTGGACCTTGAGACGATGGTCCTGACCTGGACCGACGAAACCAAGAAGATCCACGGCATGGCGACAAGCTTTCAGCCGGATGTCGCCCAGGCGAGACATTATATCGAGATGTTCCGAATGCACACATTGCCTGGTACGGCTTGGGTGGATACGGAAAGACGCCGCATCTTTCTGGACGATATGACCGATGAGGATG
>NCDS01000031.1 GCA_002280315.1 Rhodobacterales bacterium 32-66-7
TGGTGGTGATTGCGGCCGGCGTGATGGGACTGAAGATCGTGGCGGACGCGCGCCGGTTGGGCTGCCGGGTGCTGGTGGTCGAACCCCTGGCCGAGCGGCAGGCGATGGCGCGCCGTTTCGGGGCCGAGCTTGCCCTGCCGCCCGACGGCTGGGCTGCGGCCGCGCGTGACTGGGCCGGACCCGATGGCATCGATGCGGTGATCCTGACCATCGGCAACCCCGATCTGGTGATGCCTGCGGTGCAGGTTCTTGCTCCGGGCGGGCGGCTGGTGCTGTTTGCCGGCTTCGGCAACCGCCCGATGGCGACGCTTGATCTGAACGACATCCACTACCGCGAGATCGCGATCATCGGCAGCGAATGGATCGGCACGCCGCCGAACCAGCGCAGGCACCGCTATGACGAGGCGCTGGAGATGCTCCTGGACCCCAACGTCCCGTTCGAGGCGCTGGTCACCGGAAGCTGCGGCTTTGCGACGCTTGAGGCGGCCCTGGTGGCGCGTCAGGGCTATGGCGGGCTGAAGATCATGTTCGAACCCGGAGAGGACGCATGACCGCCCTCGACATCCTGGCATCCGACGGCCGTGCGGTGATCATTGCCATCGACCACGGTCTTTATTCCTGCCCCTGCCGTGGCCTTGCCGATCGCGGGGCGATCCTCGATGCCTGCGCGGCCTCTGGGGTGGATGGTGTCATCGCCAGCTACGGCACGATCCGCGACCTTCGGGCGCGGTTCGGTCGGGTGAAGCCGGTCCTGAAGCTGGATCTCACCACGCTGACCGTCGGCAGCCATTATCCGCTGACCGAATACGTCCTGGCCTACACGCTGGATGATGCCGCTCGGCTTGGCGTGCAGACGGTGCTGACCTTCATCCAGCTTGGCGCGCCGTTCGAGCTTGAGGCGCTCCGCCAGGCCGCGAGGCTCGCGGCTGAATGCGACCGGCGCGGGCTGGGTTATCTGTGCGAGATCATGCCGGTTGAAAGCCGCATGTTCCCCGATGCCGAAGCGGGCGAAGCCATCGTTGCGGCCTGCCGGACCGGACAGGAGATCGGTGCGCATGCGGTCAAGACCACGATTCCGGTGCCGGTGGGCGATGTGGCAGCGGCGGTCGCGGCCTCAGGCATTCCGGTCATCCTTGCGGGCGGCGCACCGGCAGCGGACCCGGTGGCCTATGATGCCACGATTGCCGCCGCGCTTGACCATGGGGCGTCGGGCATCGCCATTGGCCGCAACGCCTGGGGGGCCACCGATCCGGCAGCCGCGATCCGGCGCTTCGTGCGGCTGGTCCATGGCGGGGGCAGCGCGGGATGACCGAAGACCGCCCGCATGACGACCTCACTGGTCGGGTTGCGGTGGTCACCGGGGCCAGCGGCGGCATCGGGCGCGTCTCTGTCAGGCGTCTTGCGGCCCGGGGGGCCAGGGTGCTGGCAACGGGGCGCGACAGGCGTCGGCTGGACGCCTTGCGGGACGAGGTGCCGGACATCGCCACGCTGGTCGCCGATCTTGCCGACCCCGACGCGCCGGGGGCCATCGTCGCCGCAGCCGAGCGGATCGGTCCCCCGGTCATCCTGGTCGCGGCGGCGGGTCTTCCCGGCCATATCGACCGCGCGATCTGGGATCAGGAGCCTGCCGCCTGGCGCGCCACCCTGGCGGTCAATCTTGACGCGCCGTTCCTTCTTAGCCGGGCGATGTCGGTCCACATGCGCCTGGTCGGCTGGGGACGGATCGTCTATGTCGCCTCGACTGCGGGGCAGGCGGGCGCTTCGGAAATGGCGGCCTATTGCGCCTCCAAGCATGGGGTCATCGGCCTGATGCGCGCGGTGGCCTGCGACATCGGCAGTTTCGGCGCCACGGCGAATGCGGTCTGCCCGGGCTGGGTCAGGACCGACATGGCCGAGGCTGACGTCCGCGCCGATGCCACGCGCCGGGGCCTGACCCCGGCCGAGGTCTGGCGCGCGCATGACGCAAGCTATCCGCGCGGTCGGGTTCTTGATCCGCAGGAGGTGGGCGAGGTCATCAGCTTTCTGATCTCGGACGCCGCGAGTGGGGTGAACGGCGAAGCGGTCACGGTGGCCCTGGGGGGGCGATGGTGATGACGACGCCGACCATCGACTGCCGGGGGATGTGGAAGGTGTTCGGCGTCCGCCCGCTGCAGGCGATGGAGGCGTTCCGCTCCGGCAGCCTGACCCGGGCCGAGATCCAGAAGCGCTTCGGCTCTGTGATCGGGGTTGCCGACGCAAGCTTCACCGTCATGCCGGGCGAGATCTTCTGCATCATGGGGCTGTCGGGCAGCGGCAAGTCCACGCTGGTCCGCCAGATCAACGGCCTGGTTCCGGCCACCGCCGGCGAGATGCTGATCGACGGCGAATCGTTGACCCGGCTGCCGACGGCAAGGGTCCGGGCGCTCCGGGCGAAGAAGGTCGGCATGGTCTTTCAGGGCTTCGGTCTTCTGCCGCACCGCAACGTGAGGGACAACGTGGCGCTCGGGCTGGAACTGCGGGGCCTGCCCCGGGCCGAACGGCATGACCGTGCCCAGCAGGCGCTGGAGGCCATGCGCCTTGGCGACTGGGCCGACGCGCGGATCGACCAGCTTTCCGGCGGCATGCAGCAGCGTGTCGGCATCGCCCGGGCGCTTGCGGGTGATCCGGGCATCCTTCTCATGGACGAGCCGTTCAGCGCGCTTGACCCGCTGATCCGGCGCGAGTTGCAGGACCAGTTCCTGGAACTTTCGCGCCGTTTGCAGAAGACCGTGGTCTTCATCACCCATGATCTGGACGAGGCGATGCGCCTGGGATCGCGCATCGCCATCATGGCAGAGGGCCGGATCGAGCAGATCGGCACACCGCAAGACATCCTGCTGCGTCCGGCCAACGCCCATGTCGCGGCCTTCGTGCACGGGGTGTCGACGCGGGACACGTTGCGGGCCTGCGATGTGATGACGCCCGCCCCGGTCAATGGGTCGCAGCCTGCCCCGCCGGGTCGCGTGCCCGAGGGGATGACCCTTGCCGCAGTCGCGCGGGCTGCGGCGGAGGCCGGTGGCGACCTTGCCGTGACCTCGCATGACGGGCGGGTGATCGGCGTGGCCCGGGTGGCCGACATCCTGCGCGCGCTTGCCGGTGATGAAAGGAGTCATGATGCGTAATTTCCTCATCCGGCGGTCGGTGGTGGCGGTGATTGCCCTTCTGCTTTTTCTGGCGGCGCTCTGGTGGCTTTTGCCGCTGTCCCTGCCCGACTGGCTTGCAGCGTTTCCCGACATCGACGGCCTCGACAACCGCACGGCCAAGGCCATCGACACCCGCGTGGCCTGGATGAAGGCGGAATGGGTCGGCTTCTTTGACGTGTTCACCGCCTGGATGCGGTTCGTGCTGAACCTGATCGAGGCTTTTCTGGTCGAAACCCCCTGGCCGCTGATCGGCGGGCTCTTTGTGGCGCTAAGCTGGCTCCTGTCGGGGTCACGGGCGGCGGTCTTCATGGCGGCAAGCCTGGCCTACCTTGGCCTTTTCGGCTTTTGGGAAAAGAGCATGTCGACGCTGGCCCTGGTCGCGGCGGCGGTGCTGATCTGCATGCTCTTTGGCTTGCCGACAGGCATCCTGGCCGCAAAAAGCCCGCGCTTCGCCCGGATCATTGCGCCGGTGCTGGATGTGATGCAGACGCTGCCGACCTTTGTTTACCTGATCCCGGCGGTCGCGTTCTTTTCCATCGGCAAGCCGCCGGGCGTGATTGCCACGGTGATCTTCGCGATGCCTGCCATGGTCCGGCTGACCGCGCTTGGGCTTGACCAGGTGCCGGTGTCGGCGCGCGAGGCGGCGGATGCTTTCGGGGCCACGCCCTGGCAGAAGCTGGTCAAGGTCGAATTGCCGCTTGCCCTGCCTTCGATCCGCCTGGGGATCAACCAGACCATCATGATGTCGCTGTCGATGGTCGTCGTCGCGGCGATGATCGGGGCCGGGGGCCTTGGGCTGGATGTCATCCGCTCGCTTCAGCATCTCAAGACCGGTCAGGGCTTCCTGGCCGGAATGGCCATCGTCCTTTGTGCGATGGCGCTCGACCGGATGGTTCGGGGCCGGTCGGACACGCGGTCAAGTCTGCCCGGACCATGACACACCCAACAAGCGCAAGGGAGAAGACGATGTCTGTAGCAAGAAACCTCGCAACCGCCACGGCGATACTGCTGGCACTGACGACAGGCGCACGGGCCGAGACCGTTGTCACCATCGGCGAACTTGACTGGCCCGGGGCGAGGGCGATCGAGGAAGTGCTGCGTCAGGTGATGGAGACGCATCTTGATGTCACCGTCGAGACGATCTCGGCCGCGCAAGAGGCGCTTTACGAGGCGCTCGACAAGGGCGACGGATCGGTCGATGTGGTCGCCGACATGTGGGTCGATCACCTGCCGCAGCAGATGGCCGCCTATGTCGTCCCCGGCAGCCGCGAGACGATCCTGCTGAACGAAACGCCGTACCTTGGCACCGAAGGCATCTTCGTGCCCGATTACGTCGCCGCGATGGGCGTGACGAAGCTTGCCGACCTCGCCAAACCCGAGGTCGCGGCGCTGTTTGATACCGACGGCAACGGCCTGGGCGAAATGTGGGCAGGGGCGGTCGGCTGGGAATCGACCAACCACACCGCAGTGCGGGGCAAGACCTACGGCTTTGACCAGACGATGGAATACACCACCGTCGACCAGGCGGTGGTGCTGGGCCAGATCGCCGATGCCATCGCGGCGAAAAAGCCCATTGCGTTCTACTACTGGACACCCGAGTGGGTTCATGCCGCCTACAAGCTGTACCGCCTGGAAGAGCCCGAATTCGACGGCTATGCCGCCGAAAGCGCCAAAGGCAGCGAGCGCTACAAGGCGGACGGCTGCTACACCTTCTACCAGCCCGGCGAGCGGGACGATTGGCTGGAAGCCTCGACCATCTCCTGCGGTCAGCCGCCGACCCGGGTCCACGTCGCCCACTCCCGCGCTTTGGCCGACCGCGCGCCCGAGGTGTCGCAGTTCCTCAAGCAGGTCACGTTCGACGCTGACACCGTGAACGCCTGGATCTATGCCACCGAAGTGGAACAGGTCCCGGTCGAAGAGGTCGCCAGCGCCTGGATCGCGGCAAATCCTGCGATCGTGGAAGGCCAGTGGCTTGCCGGTCTGAAGTGAACCGCAGGGCCGGGCGTCCGCGCGCCCGGCCAGCCAGGAGTCGGATATGGATCGGCTGCGCCTTGCCTTCATCGGAACGGGAAACGTCGCGGAAAGCTACGCGACAGAGCTTCGGCATCTGGCGCGCTCCGGCTTGCCGGTGGACCTGTCGGCGGTCTGCGCCCGAACCGCCACGACCGCACAGGCCTTCGCCGCTCGCCACCAGGCCGGCCGGGTCGAGACCGACCCCGACCGGGTGTTCCAGGCGACCGACATCGATGCCGTGGTGATCCTGACTCCGATGCAGACGCATGCCGACCTTGCCCTTGCGGCGCTTGTGGCCGGCAAGCATGTCTTTGTGGAAAAGGCCCTTGCTCCGTCGGCCAGGGTTGCCGATGCGCTGGTTGCCGCAGCCGCCACGCGCGGCCGGGTGCTGGTTGCCGCGCCTGCCACGCCGCTCAGCCCGGTTTTCGCCGAGGTTCAGGGCCGGATCGTGCGGGGTGAGATCGGCGCGGTGGTGGCCGCACGGGCGATCTATGGCTGGGCAGGGCCGGATTGGGACGGCTGGTTCTACCGCCCGGATGCCGGTCCACTGCGCGATCTGGGGATTTATGCGCTGACCACGCTTACCGGGCTTCTGGGTCCGGTCAGCACCGTTGCCTGCCACGGACGGCTGGCCGAGCCGGTCCGGATGATTGCAGGTCAGCCCTGCGCCTTCGACGAGCCGGACACGATGGCCCTGACGCTTGGGTTTCAGAGCGGGGCCATCGGCACGCTCCTGACCAGCTTCTCGCTGCAAAAGCAGCGCGGGGCGGGCATCGAGATCTACGGGACGCGCGGCTCGCTGCAGCTGACCGGCCAGGACTGGGACCCGGGCGGATACGACCTCTGGACGAACGAGGCCGCGTGCTGGCGGCAGTTCGAAGCCCCCGGGGCATGGCGCTGGACCGCCGGGCTGGCCGATTTCTGCACCGCCGTTCTGACCAACCGCCCGCCTCGGCTTGCGCTGGAACACACGCTGCACGTGCTTGAGATCGTCGATGCGGCACTTGCGGCACAGGCAAATGGTGACATCCGGACGACGATGCGAGATTTCGCGCCACCCTCGCCTGATGCGACGCCGGTCCAGACAGCCCCGCACCGGAAACACAAGTAGCCTTCCAAACCGAAAATGAGGAACCTTCATGGCCTATCGCAGTTCACCCCGCCCGAATTTCACGGCGCCCACCGCCATTCCCTATCGCGACGTGACCCGCTATCTTTGGGGCGATGACGACTCGGGCCGGGTGAATGACTGGATCTATGCCTCAAGCGGCAAGATCCACCAACTGGTGTTCGGGTTTCCGGCTGGCGGCGGCTTTCGGCATTCGGAATCGTTCCGTACCGTTTTTGGCGCCGACGAGGTCCTGATCGTGCTGCAGGGCCGGATGGTCCTGGCCAATCCCGAAACCGGCGAGGTGCGGATCGTCGAGACCGGGCAGTCGGTCGTGTTCGGCAAGGACACCTGGCACAACGCCTTTGCCTTGCCGGGCGAGGAGTTGCGCGTGCTGGAATACTTCGCCCCGCCGCCGTCAACCGGCACGTCGGGCAAATATGCGGCGACGAAGCCCTATGTCGCCACCCCACGGTTTGCGCGGGATGAATACCTTGGCCGCTGGCCCATCGCCCGGACAGAGGCCGAGACGGCCAGCCATTTCACCGTGCTTGACAAGCAGGACCGGCTTTGGTCGATGTCATCGGGCGATCCCCGCGCGCTGACGGGGATCATTTCCTCGACCCCGCAACTTACCGCTGCCGAGATGCTCCTGGCCCCGGGTGGGCGCACCGCCGCGTTGCGGCACAAGGGCGACGCCGTGCTTTATGTCGGGGAAGGGCGGCTGAACCTGATGCTCCCCCAGATCGAAAGCGGTCCGGACTGGTTCGAGCTGTCGGTCGGCGACGGATTTTTCGTGCCGGAAGGGTCGGTCTACCAGCTTTACAACATGGGAACCGACCCGGTTCAGGCCTTTGTCGGCGTCGCGCCCGACTTTGGTGCCGGTGGCTGACGATGGCAGCGCCTCGCCTTGCCGTGCTGGGCATCGATCTTGGCGGCACGAAGATCGCCGCGGGGATTGTCGATCCGGCGGATGGGGCCATCCTGTTCCGGTCAGAGATCCCGACCCTGGCCGGGGCCGGAGCTGCCGATCTCATCGGGCGTGTAGCGGCGCAGGCGACGGCGCTTCTGCGCCTGGCCGATGCCGCCGGAGTGCGGGTTCGCGGCGCCGGGCTGGGATTGTGCGAGATCGTGGATCGGCAGGGACGGCTTCGCTCGGCCTCGCTTCTGGATTGGCAAGGCCGGGACCTTGCGTCCCTTCCCGGTCTTGACCTGCCGCTGGTCATTGCGGCCGATGTGCGGGCCGCCGCGACCGCCGAACTGCGGTTCGGGGCTGCGCGGGGGGTCAAGGATGGTCTTTACGTCTCGATCGGCACCGGCATCAGCACGGCCCTGATCATCGACGGACAGCCCTATCCCGGCGCGAATGGCGCTGCCCTGGTGATCGGCACCGCAAAGGTCGAAACGGTTTGCGGCAATTGCGGCACGGCAAGCGGCGAAAGTCTTGAGGATTTCGCCGCCGGACGCGGCATCGAACGCAGCTATGACAGCACGCTTCAGACCACCGCCCGGACCATCATCGACCGCGCCGAAACCGGCGAGGCCCGGGCGGTGGAGGTGGTCCGGCGCGCGGCTTGCCGGGCTGGGGCTGCGATCGGCCATCTCGCGAATTGCACCGATCCCGAGGTGATCGTTCTGGGCGGCGGCCTTGGCTGCGCGCCAGGTCTTTATGCTGACGAGTTGCGCCAAGCGATCAGGCGCGCCCGCTGGGTCGGTATGCCCACGAAGGTTCAGATCCGGACGGCAATGCTTGGCCCGGATGGCGGGATTGTCGGCGCAGCGCTGGCGTTTCACGAGGCTGCCCGATGAAGTCCCGCTGAAGGGTCGCGCGATCTTTCTATCCGGCCGACGTGGCTAGCCCTTCATCCCGTCCCAGAAGCCCTTGACCTTGGCGAAAAACGAATAGCCCTCGGGGTTGTTTTCTTCCGACAAAGCCTCGAACTCGCGGAGGATTTCGCGTTGGCGCGAGGTCAGGTTCACCGGAGTCTCGACCGCAAGCTCGATCACCATGTCGCCAGAGCCGCCGCCGCGCAGGGCGGGCATCCCCTTCATCCGAAGCCGCATCTGCTTGCCGGTCTGGGCACCGGTCGGCACCTTCACGCGCGCTTTGCCGCCGTCGATTGTCGGCACCTCAACCTCGCCCCCCAAGGCTGCGGTCGGCATGGAGACCGGGACGCGGCAGTAAAGATGCACGCCGTCGCGCTGGAAAATGGCGTGTTCCTTGACCTCGATGAAGATGTAAAGATCGCCCTGCGGCCCGCCCCTCAGCCCAGCCTCACCCTCACCGGCGAGGCGGATGCGGGTGCCGGTTTCGACCCCTTGCGGGATGTTTACCGACAGCGTCCGCTCCCGCTCTACCCGGCCATGACCGCCGCAGGTGCGGCAGGGGTTCTTGATGATCTGGCCCATGCCGCTGCATTGCGGGCAGGTCCGCTCGACGGTGAAGAAGCCCTGCTGCGCGCGGACCTTGCCCATGCCGTTGCAGGTCGGGCAGGTCACCGGCTCCGCACCGCCTTCGGCCCCGGTGCCGGAACAGACGTCGCAGGCGACCGATGTGGGGACAGAGATCGTTTTCTGGATCCCGGAATACGCCTCTTCCAGCGTCACGCGAAGGTTGTAGCGCAGGTCCGAGCCGCGCTGTGCCCGGGCCCGGCCACCGCCCCCCTGGCCGGGACGCCCACCCATGAAATCGCCGAACAGATCCTCGAACACGTCGGAGAAGGCCGAGGCGAAATCGCCCTGCTGGCCATATCCCTGCCCCGGTCGCGGACCGCCCCCCATGCCGCCTTCGAAAGCTGCATGACCAAACCGGTCATAGGCGGCTTTCTTCTGGTCATCCTTCAGAACCTCATACGCCTCGTTCACTTCCTTGAACTGGGCTTCGGCCTGCGGGTTGTCCGAGTTGCGGTCGGGATGCAGCTCTTTCGCCTTCTGGCGATAAGCCTTCTTCAATTCTTCGGCCGAAGCACCCTTCCTGGCGCCCAGCACTTCGTAGTAATCGCGTTTCGCCACGGCAAAACTCCCAAACCGAACCTGAGGCGGCGGCCCGTTGCAGGGCCGCCGTCACAGGGTCATGCCGCGTTACTTCCGCTTGCTGTTGCCAAGGTCTTCGAAGTCGGCGTCGACGATGTCATCGCCATCGACCGGCCGCGGTTCGTCGTCCGAGCCGCCTTCGGATTGGCTGGCCTTGTAGATCGCCTCACCCAGCCGCATCGCGGCTTCGGTCAGGTTCTGGACCGCGCCCTTGATCTTGCCGGCATCTTCGCCTTTCAGCGCCTCTTCCAGCGGGGCCATCGCAAACTCGATCGCCTCGACGGTCGAGGGGTCGACCTTGTCGCCATGTTCGGTCAGCGACTTCCGGGTGGAGTGGAGGAGCGATTCGCCCTGGTTCTTCGTTTCCACCAGCTCGCGGCGTTCCTTGTCGGCTTCGGCGTTGGCCTCGGCGTCACGGACCATCTTCTCGATCTCGTCATCCGAAAGACCACCCGAGGCCTGGATCGTGATCGCCTGCTCCTTGTTGGTGCCCTTGTCCTTGGCTTTCACCGACACGATGCCGTTGGCGTCGATGTCGAAGGTCACCTCGATCTGCGGGACGCCACGCGGGGCGGGCGGGATCTGTTCCAGATTGAACTGGCCCAGCATCTTGTTGTCCTGGGCCATCTCACGCTCACCCTGGAAGACCCGGATGGTGACCGCGTTCTGGTTGTCGTCGGCGGTAGAGAAGACCTGGGACTTCTTGGTCGGGATCGTGGTGTTGCGGTCGATCAGGCGGGTGAAGACACCGCCCAGCGTTTCGATGCCCAGCGAAAGCGGGGTCACGTCCAGCAGCACCACGTCCTTGACGTCGCCTTGCAGCACGCCGGCCTGAATCGCGGCACCCAAAGCCACGACCTCATCCGGATTGACGCCCTTGTGCGGCTCCTTGCCGAAGAACTTGGTCACTTCCTCGATCACGCGGGGCATGCGGGTCATGCCGCCGACGAGAACAACCTCATCGATATCCTCTTTCGAGACTCCGGCATCCTTCAACGCGGCCTGGCAGGGCTTGATCGACTTCTTGATCAGATCCTCGACCAGGTTCTCCAGCTTGGCGCGGGTCAGCTTCATCACCATGTGGAGGGGCTGGCCGGTATTGCGGTCCATCGAGATGAAGGGCTGGTTGATTTCGGTCTGGTTGGCCGACGAAAGCTCGATCTTCGCCTTTTCGGCCGCTTCCTTCAGGCGCTGGAGAGCCATCTTGTCGTTCGACAGATCGACGCCATGCTCTTTCTTGAACTCATCCGCAAGGTAGTTGACGATCCGCATGTCGAAGTCTTCGCCACCAAGGAAGGTGTCGCCGTTGGTGGATTTCACCTCAAACAACCCATCGTCAATCTCAAGGATGGTGATGTCGAAGGTCCCGCCGCCAAGGTCATAGACCGCGATCGTCTTGGTCTCTTTCTTGTCAAGGCCGTAGGCGAGTGCCGCCGCCGTCGGTTCGTTGATGATGCGCAGCACCTCCAACCCCGCGATCTTGCCGGCGTCCTTGGTCGCCTGACGCTGGGCATCGTTGAAATAGGCGGGGACGGTGATGACGGCTTGGGTCACGGTCTCACCCAGATAGGATTCAGCGGTTTCCTTCATCTTCTGCAAGATGAAAGCCGAAACTTGGCTCGGCGAGTACTTCTCACCGCGCGCTTCAACCCAGGCGTCGCCGTTGCCGCCGTTGACGATCTTGTACGGCATGTTCTTCTGATCCTTCAGGATCACCGGATCATCGAACCGGCGACCGATCAGACGCTTGACCGCGAAGATGGTGTTGGAGGCGTTGGTGACAGCCTGGCGCTTGGCCGATTGGCCGACCAGACGTTCACTGTCGGTGAAGCCCACGATCGACGGCGTGGTGCGCGCGCCTTCCGAGTTCTCGATCACCCGGGGCTGCGCGCCGTCCATGATCGCGACGCAGGAGTTGGTGGTTCCGAGGTCAATTCCGATGACTTTGGCCATGTGGCTATCCCTTTGCTTCAGGCGATGTGGCGGTGCGGACCCGTATCATTCGGCATGCGCACCACGGATTGAACTGGCGACCCTACGGTCCGCCATCGTGCTTGGCGTATATAGTCAGGCCCCCCAGCCCCTGCAACGGTTGCCTTGCGGAGTCTGCGGCGAATTTTTCACGTCAAAATCCGCTCTGCTGGCCTAGCGCTGGACAAGGCTGCAGCAGCCGGAATAGCGCCCACCTGCAGGATCGCTCAGGAAGATATCCACCGAGATGCCGTAGGCGCGGTCCGACATGCCGTCGCTGCAGAGGCCGGGGCTTAGCACGACCGTCCCCCCAGACATGGCGAAGGCCGCACGTTCTGCCCAAGCCTCGCCGGGCCAGAGGGTGCCGATCGGATTGACCTGCGTCTCGGCGGGGTCCGCCGCCCAGAATTCGGCCGTTACCGATGCCGGATTGGCGTCAAGGCCCCAGAACGGCTCGGTCCCCGAACAGGCGAGCGGGGCCGTCAGCGCATACCAGGGTGCGCCATCATCCAGCCGAAGATAGCGCACGGCGGCGTAACCCGCCCCCTCGCCGCTGTTCACCAGGGCCCAACCGCCGTCAACCGCCAAAACTTCCACACCGGTCGCATCC
>NCDS01000032.1 GCA_002280315.1 Rhodobacterales bacterium 32-66-7
GGTCGGGCGGCAGTTTCTGCGGATCAAAGCTGCCCGATGCGCAGGCGGCGTATGAAACGGCAAACTCCCTCAACATGGCGCTCCTCGCCGGGGTCAACTTCATGCTCCACGCCTGCGGCTGGCTTGAGGGGGGCCTCGTGTCCTCCTACGAGAAATTCGTGATGGACGCGGACCAGCTTGGCACGCTTCACCACCTTGCGCAGGGCGTGATGATGGACACGAACGGCCAAGCGATGGAAGCGCTGCGGGAAGTCGGGCCGGGCGGGCATTTCCTGGGCTGCGAGCACACGCAGGCGAATTTCAAGTCGGCGTTCTGGCGGTCGGACCTCTTTGACTACAAGCCGTTCGAGACCTGGGCCGAAGAGGGCGCGCGCGACACCGAGACCCTTGCCGCCGAACGGGTGAAGAAACAGCTGGCCGACTACCAGCCGCCACCCCTGGACGAGGCCACGCGTGAGGCGCTGGAGGCCTACGTCGCCACCCGCAAGGCCGGGATGCCCGACGCCTTCGTCTAAGGGCTCAGGCCGGACCCCGGCGCAAGAGCCGCGCCTCGGCCAGAAGCGCCACCAGCACGTCGATATGGCGCGCGGCGGAATAGCTGGTCTCACCGGCGGTGCGGCTGGCTTCGATATCCGCTTCGAGAATCATCAGGGACGGCACCGTCTTGTCCGGTGACAGGCTGCCGTTGACCAGCCGGCGCAGGTCGCGGTCGCGGCGGTAGTCGCCCAGACCGAAGCGCGCCGCATGCATCAGCAGGCGCGGGCGGCGCAGGTTCGACAGGGACATACAAAAATCGGACATCAGCTTCTCCTGTAAACGGGAGATCGCATGATGGCAGAGGACAACCCAGCGTTGCCGAAAGCCGTCTTCAGCGTTCGCAGGTTACCGAAAGCTTTAGGAATTCCGCGCAATTGTCGGGACAGACCGAGAGTTTAACCATCAGGTAACCAATTCCACCCAAGGTTGCGATTGTCCAAGGCTGGACGCATCGCTCTGGGAGTGGGCAAGGACAGGACGATCGAAAAGTGCCAGAACCGACTGACGCCAGCCTGCCGAAATGGCTTCCTGCCGCGGTGCGCCACTACCTTCATCACATCGAGGACGGAACCTCGCTTCGGGCGCTGGCCCGGCGTGAGGGGTTGCATGCCTCGACCATCCTGCGCCAGGTGCGGCGCTTTGAAAGCCGCCGCGACGACCCCCTGATGGACGAGGCGCTGTCGGCGATGTCGCGCCATGCCTGCCGCCCCATCGATGCTTCAGCCCGAAAGGAAGACCAGCCCATGTCCGTGCATCCCCGCGCCTCGACCCAGGCCAGCCAGGCGCTTTTCGATGAACAGTCTCTGGCCAGCGAAGGTCGCCGGGTGCTGCGGCGGCTGGCCGAGCCGGGGGCGGTGATGGCCATCGCACCCGAGATGGAGAAGGCGGTGGTGGTCCGCGACATGCCCGATGGCCGCAGCCTGCGCACGGCGGTGCTGGAACGCGCGGTGGCGCAGGCCTTCACGTTGCAGGACTGGATCACCTGTCGCAAGCCGGGCCGGATCTCCACCTATGAGATCACCTCGGCCGGGCGTGCAGCACTTCGTCGGCTGGTGGAGGAAGAAGATCGTCGCCGCCAGACCCCGGACGATGTGGCCCCGGCCTTTGCCGACCAGCACCGCGTCTGGGGGGAGCGGCAGTTGATGGATGACGACGGCCCGCGCCGGGTGCGCTACAACATGGCCGAAAGCCCGGTCGGCGTCCTTGGCCGCCGTCGTGACCGGGATGGGAAGCCGTTTCTGGAATCCGACCTGGTCGAGGCTGCCGAACGCCTGCGCGAGGATTTCGAACTCGCGCAGATGGGCCCGCGCGTCGCGCAGAACTGGGACCGGTTCCTGACCGGCGGCGACCGGGGCGGGTTTCAGGCCGACAGCGGCATTGGCGAAGGCCCGACCTCGGCCCGCGCCCGGGTGGCGGCGGCGCTGCGCGACCTTGGCCCGGGCCTGGGCGACGTGGCCCTGCGCTGCTGCTGCTTTCTGGAGGGGCTGGAGGTGGCCGAAAGGCGCATGGGCTGGGCGGCGCGGTCGGGCAAGATCGTCCTTCGGATCGCGCTGATGCGCCTGCGGCGGCATTATGACGAAACCTATGGCCGCTCGGGTCCGCTGATCGGCTAGGGCGCGCGCGGCGGGCGGGTGAAGCGGTTCTCGAACGTGCTGAGCCCGTATAGCCCGAGGATATCCAGCGTGGTCTCGGTACAGGCGAAGGCAAAGCCGTTCGTCCGGGTGGAGGGTCCGGCATCGGGGTTCGACATCGTCTGCACCACCGGGCCAAGCTTGATCGCCATGGTCCACACCACCGAGTTGCCGGTATAGCTGGCCCGGCCAGCCTCGCCGTCCGCAACGGTCCAGGTAAAGTCGAAGCTGCCGCTGCGGGTGCCGGTGGTGGTGATCGACTGGCCATGCATGCGGGCGGTGCAGGCGGTGGCGTGGCCGTCAAAGGTCAAGGCACCGTAGCCGTCTCCCGCGAAGGTCAGGCGGACGGCACCCCCGCTGTAGCTGCAACTCATCTCGCCACCCGCCATCGCCGCCGCCGGACCGCCTTGCTCGGCCCCGAAGGATGCGAGGCCGGCAAGGGTTTCCGGCGTCGCGGTCCATGCGCCCTCGAGGCAACAGGCGGCTGCCCCGCCGGTGCCAAGCTTGACGAAGCTGATCGTCGCAGCGGTCGGCGCATCGGCGGTGACGCCATAGGCGATACGCGTCACCGCGTCCGGGCAGGTGGAGACGAACAGCGGCAGGTCGGACCAGGTTGCGGCGTCATCCTGCAGCCGCACCAAAGCCCCATCCGCTGTCCCAAGCCTGACCTCGAAATGCTTTTCCTTGTCGAAGCGCAGCTTGTAGCGGCTTGCCACATAGGGCGCGATATCGATCGGCAGATCAACCGTGTCATCGACGATGTAGTCGCCGGTAAAGGTGGTTGCGGCCGGAACCGTGACACCGCCGGGCGACCGGATCCGCCCCTCGACCAGCGCCTCGGTAAAGGCGGCCCAGGCTTGGGTATCAACCCAGGTTCGCAGGGCGGCATCGCCCTGAGCTGCGAGGGCAGCAAGAAATCTTGCCACGCCGTCCGGGCCGACTTGCTGGTTGAGCCAGTGGAAGAAGACGACGTTTTCATATTGCATCGCGGTCAAAGGCTCGGTGGTCGAGCGCCGGTCAAAGTCCGCATACCAGTCGAAGTCGCCAGCATCCGGCACGGCCATATGGGCAAAATGCTCGGCCGAGCCTTCCGCCCACCACAATTCATTCGCAGAGATCAGGCCAAAGGTGACGAACTGCGCACAGTGAAAGATCTCATGCGCCAGCAGGAAGTCGAAATGCCGTTCGGTGTAACCCTCCGGCTCCTTGTAGATCGACACCGCGCATTCCGACCGGGCACTATCTGGGGCAGAGGCGATGATGCCCGCCTCGCCCTCATTGCCTTCGGCGTCTTCCTTCCCGACCAGAACGATGGTGATCTCGCCGGTGCCGACCGCCCCCATCGACTGCATCGCCGCACCGATGCCGGCGAGGTTGCGTTCGACCCGCGCGATCCATTCGCCATCTTCGCCATGGGTGGCCGAGGTCAACGACACCACCCGCACGGCTGAAGTGCCCCGGCCATGGACCAGTGAAAACGTCTCCCGCTCCTCGCAGGTGGAGGTGGGGGTCGCCCCGTCCAGGGTGGCGACATAGGCCGGGTCGCTGCAATCGCCAAAGGCATGGGCGGGCAGGGGTGCAAGTGTCAGGACAAGTCCCAACCCCGTGAGGGCGTACCTGGCAAAGCGGTGCATTCTGTCCTCCACAGCCTTGGGGATAAGAATACCATGGGGCAGGTCCGGGACAAAGCCCGGCGGCACGGCCCGAGTCGTTGCCAATTTGCGCAAAGACGCCTACGTAAGAGGGGAACCGGACAGAAGGAACAGAGCTTGCGCGATCTGAAACTTCCCGACGAGCGTCACCCGGAAAAGGCGCACCGCGTCGACAATCCGCAGCCGAAGAAGCCGGACTGGATCCGGGTGAAGGCCCCGACCTCGGACGGCTACAAGCGCACCCGCGACATCCTGCGGGAAAAGAAGCTGGTGACGGTGTGTGAGGAGGCGGGCTGCCCCAACGTGGGCGAGTGCTGGAGCCAGGGTCACGCCACGATGATGATCATGGGCGAGATCTGTACGCGCGGCTGCACCTTCTGCAACGTGGCGACCGGCAAGCCCCAGACCCTGGATGCGTTCGAGCCGGGAAGGGTTGCCCATGCGGTGGCCGAACTGGGTCTTTCGCATGTGGTCGTGACCAGCGTTGACCGTGATGACCTGGCCGATGGTGGCGCGGATCACTTTGCCCAGACGATCCGCGCGATCCGCCACCGCAGCCCCGCGACGACGATCGAGGTGCTGGTGCCCGACTTCCTGCGCTGCGGTCCCGACGCGCTGGAAACCGTGGTCGCGGCCCGCCCCGATGTCTTCAACCACAACCTTGAAACCGTTCCCGGCCTTTACCACGAGGTGCGCCCCGGTGCGCGGTATTTCCACTCGCTTCGCCTGTTGCAGCGGGTCAAAGAGCTTGATCCGACCATGTTCACCAAGTCGGGCATCATGGTCGGTTTGGGTGAGGATCGGCAAGGGGTGTTGCAGGTGATGGATGACATGCGCTCCGCCGATGTCGATTTCCTGACCGTGGGCCAGTACCTGCAGCCGACGCCAAAGCACCATGCCGTGGCGCGCTTCATCCCGCCGGAGGAGTTTGCGGCCTATGCGGCGGCAGCCTGGGGCAAGGGCTTCCTGATGGTGTCCGCCACGCCGCTGACCCGGTCGTCCTACCACGCGGGCGATGACTTTGCCCGGATGCGGGCGGCGCGGCTGGCAGGGCAGGGCTGAGTTGCGTCACCCGCCCGGGGGCAATTCCAGCAGATAGCGGGCGATTGCCTGACGGTCTGCCTCGGGCAGGCGGGAAAGGTTTTCGACCACATGCGCCATTTTGCCGCCGACCACGTCGAAGTCGGGGGTGAAGCCGGTGGTAAGGTAGGCCACGATATCCGCCTCGGTCCATTGCAGGGTCGCCGGGGTTATGTCGGGGATGCGCCCCTGACCGGAGGGGTTCGCGGCCCCCTGCAGCCAGCGCGAGGTGTCAAGCCCGCCAAGCCGGGTGCGGGGGGTGTGGCATTCCGCGCAATGCGCCAGCGCCTCGGCGACATAGCGGCCCCGGGTGGCGGTCGGGGTCATGTTGCCGGGGACCGCCCAATCGTCGGACAGGTAGAGAAGCTTCCACAGGCCGACCGCCTCACGCCGCGAGAAGGGAAAGGACAGCTCATGCGGCTGGCTGGGTGTCGCGTCGGCGGGCAGGGTTTGCAAGTAGGCGTGAAGGTCGGCCACGTCCTGAAGCTCCATCTTCGCATAGGACGCATAGGGCAGGGCGGGGAAGTAATGCTGTTCCTCCGGGCTGACGCCGCGCTTCAGGGCTGAGGCGAGGTTCAGAAGCGACCAGTTGCCGATCCCCGCCTGGGGGTCCTGGCTGATGTTGGGGGCGACGAAGGTGCCAAAGGGCGACGGAAACCGCTGACCGCCAGAGAGGACAAGCTGCGCCTCGCCCTTGGCCCCCGCCGCCATGTGGCATGAGGCGCAGCCAGCGGCCCAGAACACCATCTCACCTTTGGCCGCGTCGCCGGTCAGGCCCGCCACATCCGCGGGATCGAGGGGGTTCGGCCGCGCCAGCACCCAGGTCCCGCCCGCCGCGATCAGCCCCAGAACCACCACCCAGCCGAAAAGTCGCATCACCCGTCCCTCACCCCGTCCCCCGCCACCGTCAGCCGCAGGGTCCGGGATGCGCGGCCGGTTGTCCAGTCACGGTTTTGCGTCAAGGCGGGTCGGGACCAGCCAGTCGGGAAAGCCGAAGGCCCATTCCCAGCCCGCGAGCAAAAGGCATACGGCGATGACGCCGAACACGAGCTTCACCCGGCCTTCCGACGGCGGATTGCGCGCCCAGCCCTTGGCGCGGATCAGCCAGTGCAGGATGTTCAAGCGCCCATCCCTTCGGTAAACCGCACCTTGCCGATATAGGGCAGGTTCCGGTTGCGCTGGGCAAAGTCGATGCCGTAGCCGACGACGAATTCGTCCGGGATGGCAAAGCCGGTCCAGTCGGCCTTCACCGCCACCTCGCGCCGCGAGGGTTTGTCCAGAAGCGCGCAGACCTTCAGCTGCCGTGGCCCCCGCGCCTGCAACAGGTGAAGGACATGGGACAGGGTAAAGCCGGTGTCGACGATATCCTCGACCACCAGCACATCACGACCGGCAATCTCGCCCCGCAGGTCCTTCAGGATCCGCACCTCGCGGCTGGATTGCATCGCATCGCCGTACGAGGAGGCTTCAAGGAAATCCACCTCGACCGGCAGGTCGATCTCACGCACCAGATCGGCGATGAAGACGAACGACCCGCGCAGAAGCCCCACGACCACCAGCTTGTCGGTTCCCGCGAAGTGCATGGTAATCTCGCGCGCCAAAGCCTCGACCCGGGCGGCGATTTCCTTGGCGCTGATCAACTGGTCGATGGCGTAGGGGCGGTCAGACATCGGGATGACGGCGATTGTCACTTGATCGACATTGGGCGCTGCGTAACCTGCACCTGTTTGACATCCGTCTTTTCCAAGGGATTTCCGCCATGAACCGCAGCCTTTGCATTCTTTCCACCATCGCCGTCCTGATCGGGTCCGCCGCCTTCGCCGAACCCTCCGACGATTTCAAGGCGCTTATGGCCCGCATGGATTATGTTGCCGGTGACTATGCGGCGGCAATCGCCAAAGCTCAACCGCTGGCAGACGCCGGGCAGCCGCGCGCGCTGACCCTGCTTGGGGTGATGTACGAAAATGGGCGTGGCGTGACCGCCGATCCGGCTAAAGCGTTGGAATACTATCAGAAGGCGGCAGACCAGGGCTATCCGCAGGCCATTCAGAACCTCGCCGTCAGCTACCGCTTCGGCGAGCTTGGCCTGGTCGAGGACGACGCCAAGGCGCGTGAGCTGCTGGCGCAGGCGGCTGCGACGGACTTTGGCCCCTCGCTGTCCGAACTGGCCCTGATGCTGCGCGAAGGCGAGGGCGGTCCGGTCGACATGCCGATGGCCGTGGCGCTGTTCGAACGCTCGGTCGCGGTCGGCGATCCGGTTGGAACGGCGGAATACGCCTTCATGCTGGCGACCGGAACGGGCGTGACCGTCGATCTGCCCCGCGCGCGGGGGCTTTACGAAATTGCCGCAGCACAAGCCATCGACTGGGCCGAGCGGGACTATGGCGAGATGCTGGAGCTTGGCGAGGGCGGTCCGATCGATCTGACGCAGGCGCTGGAATACTATCGGCGGTCGGCAGTACAGGGTTATGGCATTGCGGCATTCGACATCTTCGAGATGTACCGCGCCAACAGCGCCGCCCTGCCCGATACCAAGGCCGAGGCGTTGACGATGTGCTTTTTTGCCGAGGCCCAGCCACCGCAGTGGGACGGCAGCGAGTATGACGGAATGTGCGACCCGGCCCTCGCGGACTACACCCCGGAAGAGATCACCGCCGCGCGTAAGGCCGCCGCAGCGCTGTAGGCTGCGACCTCTCGCGGCTTGACCCCCGCCGCCTGACGCGCGACATGGATGGACGAACCATGCCGCGCGTCCCCGATGACCAGTCACAGTGAAACCAAACGTCTGCCCTACTCTGCCCGCCAGATGTACGATCTGGTGGCCGATGTCGCATCCTATCCGAAGTTCCTGCCGTGGAACTCCGCCGCGCGCATTCGCAGCCGCAAGCCGATGGACCCCGGGGGTGAGGTGCTGGAGGCCGATCTGGTGATCTCGTTCAAGGTGTTCCGCGAACGCTTCACCAGCCGGGTCCTGCTTTGGCCTGCAGAGCAGAAGATCGACAGCGAATATCTCGATGGCCCGTTCCGCCACATGCGCTCCACCTGGAAATTCCGCGATATCGCGGGGGGGTGTGAGGTTGATTTCCATGTGGATTTCGAGTTTCGCAATCCGATCCTGCAGGGGATCATCGGGGTCGTCTTCACCGATGCGATGCAGCGCGTGGTCCGCGCGTTCGAGCGTCGGGCGGCCGAGCTTTACGGCCCGCCGCCGCTGTGACGCGACGGAAGCGCCGGGTTGGCGCGTATGCGGCATGAACCGACGTCCGGAGGGTTTCATGGCGCGCTGTCTTCTGTTCATTCTTCCGCTGCTGCTGTCTGTCCTGTCGGCGGAAGCGGACACCATTCCTCTGGGCGGGCGCAGTTACGAGGTGGTCCTGCCTGCGAACCCCGACGGTGCGCCGTTGATCGTGGCGCTGCATGGCGGCGGCGGCTCGCCGGGCAAGTTCGCCAGATCCACCGGTCTGGGGCGGATGGCTGCTCAGGCGGGGTATGTGGTGATCTTTCCGGCCGGAACCGGGCGGCGGGACCGGCTGACCTGGAACGCAGGCTACTGCTGCGGCCTTGCTGCGCGCAAGGGAACCGATGACGAGACGTTCCTGCGGCAGGTGATCGCGGATGCCGAGGCGCGGTTCGGGATCGATCCGGCGCGGGTCTACCTGACCGGCATGTCCAACGGCTCGATGCTGGCAGAGACCTTTGCCGCCCGAAACCCCGGGCTGGTGCGCGCGGTCGCAGGTGTCTCGGGTCCGATGGATACCGGCGCCGTACGGGTGGCAGGCAAGGTGCCGGCGCTGATCATCCACGGGACCGCCGACCGGAACGTGCCTTATGAGGGCGGCCAGGGAGAGGCGTCGCGGTCCGGGACGCGCTACGCCTCGGTCGCCGCGGTGGTCGGGGCCTTTCTCGCGCCCTGGGGGGCGGGGGGTGAGCCAAGACCACGCGACCATTGACCGCCGGGGTGACGGCACCTCGGTTCTGGTGACGGATCATCGGCAGGACGGCAGGGTGGTCCTGCGGCTTGTGACGATCACGGGGGGCGGGCATGCCTGGCCCGGCGGGCGCGCGCGTCCAGGGGCGGGCGAAAGCCAGGAGATCGACGCAAGCGCCGAAATCCTGCGGTTCTTCGCGCTGTATCCCTGAGCTGACATGCCGGACCACCCGCCGGGATCGGGTGCCTCCCTCCCCCCCTGTGGGGGAGGGTCGGGGTGGGGGGGGGACCCTCAAGGCCTGCCTGTCAGTCCAGCGCCGAGCGCAGAAGCGCCAGCGCATGGTCGGTCGCCGCTGCCCGGACCGCCGCCCGCCCCAATGCGCCGAACTCCACCGTTTCGGTCATGGTCGGGGTGCCCGTCCGGGCAAGGCCGAAACACACCCGGCCTTCGGGCTTGAACTCTGACCCACCCGGCCCGGCGATGCCGGTGATGGCGACCGCGAGTCCGGCATCGGACCGCTGCAGCGCGCCTTCGGCCATCTCTGCCGCCACCGCCTCCGACACCGCGCCGTGGTCGGCCAGCGTTGCCGGACTGACCCCGAGCATCGCCACTTTGGCTGCGTTGGAATAGGTGACAAGCCCCCGGTCGAACACGTCGGACGACCCCGCAACATCGGTCAGCGCCGCCGCGACCATGCCGCCGGTGCAGCTTTCGGCGGTGGCAATGCGCATGCCCTTGGCGCGGGCGGCAGCGAGGAGGTCGGCGACACTCACAGGATCAACGGAAGGTGATAGGCGACGGCTGCGAGGATCGTGGCGACCCCGGCGAAAAGGCCCGCCCAAAGGTCGTCCAGCATCACGCCCGCCGGGTCGCTGCGCCGGTCGGCGCGGCCGATGATCCAGGGCTTCCAGATGTCAAACAGGCGAAAGAACAGGAACGGCGCGACCCAGGCGGGCCAGGGCAGCCAGTCAACTTCCCCTCCCCGTGCCCAGAAGGCGAGCGTGGGGAACAACAGCGCGATCCATTGGCCGGCCACCTCGTCGATGACGATTTCAGCGGGGTCCTCGCCCGCCCGGTCCCGCAAAGCCTGCCCACAGGCCCAGAACCCGGTGGCGATCACGCCCAACGTGGCCAGCACCAGAACCGGCGTGCCAAGGTATCGGTCGATTCCCATGCCCAGGACCAGCGCCACCGCAGATGCCCAGGTGCCGGGGGCAGGGCGCATCAGGCCGACATAGCCGAAGGTGGTGACGGCCCGGATCATTCCCACGCTCATCCCCGCACCAGCGTTGCGGTGGCGATGGCGGCGATGCCTTCCTCGCGTCCGGTGAAGCCCAGCCGTTCCGAGGTGGTGGCCTTGACCGAGACGCGGCCAACCTCGACCGCCATGATCCGGGCAAGGGCCGTCTGCATGGCTGCCGCATGCGGGCCGATCTTTGGCTGTTCGCAGACCAGCGTGACATCGCAATTGGCCAGCCGGTACCCCTGCGCATCGGCAAGACCGATGGCATGGGCGAGGAAGATGTGGCTGGCAGCCCCCTTCCATTGCGGGTCGCTGGGCGGGAAATGCCGGCCGATATCACCGAGGGCCAGCGCGCCATAGATCGCATCTGTCAGCGCATGCATCCCCACATCGGCATCGGAATGGCCCAGCAGCCCGCGCCGATGCGGCACTTTCACCCCGCAAAGCCAGACATGGTCGCCGTCGCAGAAGGCATGCACGTCATAACCATTGCCGAGCCGAACATCCATCGCATCCCCCCGCAGGCTTGCCTCGGCCCGGGCGAAATCGCCGGGGTAGGTGAGCTTGATGTTGGACTCCTCCCCCTCGACGATCAGGACGTCAAGCCCGGCGGCGCGCGCGACCTCGACATCATCGGCAGCGCCGCCCGGGTGGGCAAGATGCGCGGCAAGGATGGCATCGAAGCGAAACGCCTGCGGTGTCTGCGCCCGGTAAAGCCCGCTGCGGTCTTGCGTGCCGGTGACGAGGCCTGCGTCCCCGCGCCAAAGCGCATCGGTCACGGGAAGCGCCGGGGCGGCCCCGTCATGGGTGTCCAGCGCCGCAATGAGCCGTTCGACCAGCCGGGACGACACCAAAGGCCGCGCGCCGTCGTGGATCAGGACCCGCGTCACCCCGGTTCCCGCCAGCGCCTGCAATCCCGCCAGGACCGAGGCGTCGCGCGTGGCCCCGCCTTCGACCAGCGTCACCCCTGCGGCCAAAGTGTCCGCACGCGCGCGGTCATCGGGGTGGATCACCAGCACCACCGGGAACCCCGCGAAAGCAGCAAGCGTATGGGCCAGCACCGGCTTGCCGCGCAAGGATTGCCACTGTTTGGGCACCTCGCCCCCCATGCGGCTGCCCCGGCCTGCGGCCACGATGATGACGGCGGTGTCCATGTGTCTTGGTCTAGTCGGTTGCGCCGCGCCTGACAATCGGTGCGTGACGGCGCGGGAGCGGGCGCTTCTGATCAAAAATTGTGCAAAGCACGTTTTTCGTTCAGTATTGCGGGCCTGACGGCTTGGTGCCCGGCTGGCACGGCGCTACGACCATGGCAGATGCACAAGGAAAAGGCAGTTGCCGATCACGCTTGGCCCCCACACGCTGACCCCTCCGGTGCTCTTGGCCCCGCTGGCCGGGATCACCGACCTGCCGTTCCGGCGCCTTGTCGCGCGCTTTGGCGCGGGGCTTGTGGTCAGCGAGATGGTGGCGAGTGAAGAGGTCGTCCGCGCCCGCCCCGAAGCCCGCGCAAGGGCAGAACTTGGGCTGGGAGAGCAGGCGACCTCGGTGCAGCTTGCCGGGCGCGACCCGCACTGGATGGCCGAAGGCGCGCGCTTTGTCGAAGGGCAGGGGGCAAGGATCATTGACATCAACATGGGCTGCCCGTCAAAGCGGGTGACGACGGGCCTCTGCGGCTCGGCGCTCCTTCGCGACCTTGATCTGGCGCTGACGCTGATCGAGGCGGTGGT
>NCDS01000217.1 GCA_002280315.1 Rhodobacterales bacterium 32-66-7
TCATCACCTGGTACCGGCTGGTGCTGGAACTGGTGCGCCATACCGCCACCTACTCCCCCCCCGTCGCCGCCCGCGCCTTTGCCTATATCGGTCTCGCCGCGCATGAGGCCCTTGCCTCCGGTGACCCCGCGCTTCGGTCGTTAGCGGGGCAGGTGACCGGGCTGACCCCAGCCCCCGCGCGGCAGGCGGGGGCGCATGATGCGGCTTGCGTGCTGCAAGCGGTGCTGGAAGCCTCGGCCCGGAATTTCTTTGCCAACACCGGACCGACCGGCCAGCGCGCGATGGCAAAACTGGGTGAGGCGCTTGGCAAGCAGGCGATGGCCGGGATCGCCGAGGAGATCGCCCGGCGCAGCATCGCGCATGGCCAGGCGGTGGCGGCGCATATCCATGCCTTGTCGCTGACCGATGGCGGCGCGGTGATCGACAACATGGGCTTTCCCCGCGACTATACCCCCGGTACCAATCCGATGGACTGGGTGCCGACCAGCCAGGTCCGCCAGCAGCAGGCCCCCCTGTTGCCGGAGTGGGGGCAGAACCGCCCCTTCGCGATGCCCGCAGGCGACACCTGCACTTTACCGCCGCCGCCCGCCTATAGCGAAGCGCCGACCTCGCCCCTCTACCTTGCCGCGGACCCCGCCGGGGCACTGGATTGCCATCGCCATCGAACTGGCCGACCAGCGCGCCATGCCTGCGTCCGAGATTGCGCCGATGATGGCGGTTCTGGGGGTGGCGATGGCCGATGCCTTCATCGGCTGCTGGGCGGTCAAGTTTCAATACAACACCCTGCGCCCGGTCACCTATATCCGCCGCCACATCGACCCGAAGTGGGAGCCTTTGCTGACCACCCCCCCGTTCCCGGAGTATCCCTCGGGCCATTCCACCGTCTCGGCGGCGGCAGCCATTGCGCTGACGGCGGTGTTTGGCGCGGGGTTCGCCTTCGACGACCCGACGCATGCGGATGAAGACCTGCCGATCCGCCGCTTTGCAAGCTTCGCCGAAGCGGCCGAGGATGCGGCGATGTCGCGGCTTTATGGCGGCATCCATTTCCGCTTTGGCAATGAGGGCGGCACCGCCCTTGGCCGCTGCATCGGGGCTTATGCTGCTGCCCTTCAGACAAAGGCCTGACCGCATGCGATACGCCCTTCTGGCGGCTCTGGCCGCGACCCCGGCGCTTGCCGAACCGATCATCCCCACCTTCACCGACGAGACCGCAACCGCCGGGCTGACCACAGTCTATGACGGCGATTGGGACTACATGGTCGGCGGCGGGGTCGCGAGTTTCGACTGCTCCGGCGACCGCTTCCCGGACCTGTTCCTGTCGGGCGGCGCGGGGCCATCGGGTCTTTACATCAATCGCAGCACGGCAGGCGGCCCGCTTGCGTTCGAGGCGACCGATGCGATCAGCCTGGATGCGGTCCTTGGGGCCTATCCCCTGGATATCGACAGCGACGGTCTCATGGACCTTGTGGTCCTGCGCCAGGGCGAGAACAAGGTCCTGCGCGGGCTAGGCGACTGCCGGTTTCAGGAGGCGAACGCCGATTGGGGGTTTGACGGCGGCAAGGCCTGGTCCACCGCCCTCGCCGCGATCTGGGAGGCGGGGCAGACCTGGCCCACCCTTGCCGTCGGCAACTACCTTGACCGGGCGGAGGAGGCGTTTCCCTGGGGCTCTTGCACCGACAACTGGCTCCACCGCCCGCAGGGTGACGGCTTCGCCCCGCCGATCCCCCTTACCCCGTCCTTTTGCGCGCTTTCGATGCTCTTCACCGACTGGAACCGCTCCGGTCGGCCCAGCCTGCGGGTGTCGAACGACCGGGAGTATTACAAGGGCGGTCAGGAACAGATGTGGCATCTGGAGCCGGGCACCGACCCAAGACTTTACACCGAGGCTGAGGGGTGGAAGCGCCTGCGCATCTGGGGGATGGGGATTGCCTCGGCCGATATCACGCTGGACGGCTATCCGGACTATTTCCTGACCTCGATGGCCGACAACAAGTTGCAAGTGTTGAAAGACCCCGCCCTGGGCCAACCCGATTACGCCGATATCGCCTTCAAACTCGGTGCCACCGCGCACCGGCCCTATACGGGCGAGGATCTCAACCCCTCCACCGCCTGGCACACGCAGTTTGCCGATGCCAACAACGACGGTCGGCTGGATCTCTTCATCGCCAAGGGCAACGTCGCCGAGATGCCGGATTTCGCCCTGCGTGACCCGAACAACCTTCTTTTGCAGACCGAAGACGGCACCTTTGTCGAGGCGGGCGACCGTGCCGGGGTGGCCAGCATGGGCATCGGGCGCGGGGCGCAGATGGTGGATTTCAACCTTGACGGCAAGCTTGACCTTGTCGTCGTCAACCGCTGGACCCCGGTGGAGGTCTGGCGCAACACCGGCGACCTTCCGGGCGGCTGGCTGCAACTGCGCCTGAACCAGCCGGGGGCCAACCCTGATGCCATCGGCGCGGTGGTCGAGATCAAGCGCGGCGATCTTGTCGAACGGCACGAGATCACCGTCGGCGGCGGGCATGCCAGCGGGTCGACCGGCTGGCTGCACTATGGCCTCGGCGACGCCACCGAGGCAGAGCTGCGCGTCATCTGGCCCGATGGCAGCACCGGCGACTGGCTGCGCCTGCCCGGCCGAAGCTTCCAGATCCTGCGCCCCGGCGCGGACCCCGAGGGCTGGCAACCGGGCTGAGGGCCGAGCCGAATCGCGCCGGACGCGGGCCTTCTGCCGGATGCGCTTGCCTGGCCCGGCACCAGATCTTCAGGTTCGCTGCGATCAGACGGCAAAACAGGGCTCGGCTGCGAAATAGTTGCCCCGGTCGCAGCGCGGCGACATCGGGAGTCCCGCCCGCCCGCCCCTGCCCGGTTGCGAATAATGAAACAATTTCCGCGAATTAACCGATGGGTAAGCTCGGATGGCCGCCCCGGGGTGCCGTCAACAGGTGCCTTGCGCTGGTGGCGGGATCATGGGAAAACTCCTTAACCCCTGACAGGGAAAGCTTTTTCCTTGGCGCGCGCGATTGTTTTGACCACAGCATGGCCGCCGCCAGACAAAAACGGATTTCCGCCGCGATGCAAACGCCCGACCCGTCAGACCCCGACCCGACCGCCGAAGCCTTTGCCGCGGACCTTGCGGAAAGCTTTGCCGATGATCTGAAGCCGGGCACGGTGCTTCTGGACGGGCAGTATACCATCCTTGGCTTCCTGAACTCGGGCGGGTTCGGGATCACCTATCTGGCGCAGGATTCGCTCGACCGGAAAGTGGTGATCAAGGAGTGTTTTCCGAACGCTCTCTGCCGTCGCAGTACCAGCGCCGTCCGGCCCCGGTCACGCAAGCACACCCACGACCTGCGCAGCATCGTCGAGAATTTCATCGCCGAGGCGCGCAATCTGGCCAAGCTGGTCCACCCCAACATCGTCGGCGTCCATCAGGTGTTCGAGGATAACGACACCGCCTACATGGCAATCGATTTCATCGATGGAAAGGATCTGGAGGATATCCTCTCCTCCACCGATCAGGCCTTTGGTCCGGCCGAGATTGTTGTGCTGCTGCAAAAGATGCTCAGCGCGGTGGATTTCATCCATCAGGCGGGGATCCTGCACCGCGATATCTCCCCGGACAACATCCTGATCGACCAGAACCGCAACCCGGTGCTGATCGACTTTGGCGCGGCAAGCCAGGCGACGCTTGTGCCGACGCGCGTGTTGACCGGGCGGCGGGTGGTCAAGGACGGCTATTCGCCGCAGGAGTTTTACCTGACCGGGGCCGAACAAAGCCCGGCGAGCGATCTTTATTCCCTGGGGGCGACCTTCTATCACGTGATCACCGGGGGTCCGCCGGTCGAAAGCCAGAAGCGGCTGGCGATGGTCGCCGAAGGCTCCCCCGACCCGTACCGGCCGCTGGTCGGGCGCTACCGGGGCTATCCGGACGGCTTTCTCGCCTCGATCGACGCGTCGTTGAAGGTCTTGCAGCGCGACCGGCTGCAAAGCGCGAGTGTCTGGGCCGAGATGATCCGCATTCGCAAACCGGGTGAGGTTGCGCCGCCCGAGCCTGCCCTGCGGGCGCAGCCGGAGGCTGCCCGGCCTCAACCCGAACCACCAGCCCCTGCAGGGGCGGTCGGGCGGCTGGCCAATCTTGCCGCGCAAGTCAGCGCCTGGCGCGGGCGGCGCTAAAGGCCCAGCGCGCGGAACACCTTCGGGAGTTCCTCGGGCAGGTCCTCGGCGATCAATCCCGGGCCGAAGCTGAGGGCGCATTCGACATGCAGCCAGGCCCCGGTGCAGGCAGCGTCGAACGGGCGGAACCCCCGTGCCAGCAGGCCGGTGATGAACCCGGCCAGCACGTCGCCGGACCCTGCGGTGGCCAGCCAAGGTGCGGCGCGGTCGTAATGGGCGGAGTTGATCGCGCAGCGGCCTAAGGGGTCGGCAATGACCGTGTCGGGACCTTTGTAAAGCACAACGCAGCCTGCCCGCTGGGCGGCCTCCCTCGTGGCGTCGACCTTGGAATAGGCGGGGCCTTTGGTGGCGGGTTCCGCGAGTTTCTCGGCGATGTCGGGGAAGAGGCGGGCGAACTCTCCGGCATGGGGGGTAAGGACGCATTTGGGATGGAGGGCGGCGAAGAGGTCGGGGTGCTGCGACAGGATGGTCAGCGCGTCGGCATCGAGGACGAGGGGACGGCGGTTCCCCGACGAAGCCCCCCGCCCCTCTCCCCTCCCCACGAGGGGGAGGGGAAGCTCTGACTCGTCTGGTGCGGAGCCCGGCCCCAAGAGCCTCCCCTCCCCCTCGTGGGGAGGGGTTGGGGGTGGGGGGCTTCCGGCGGTTTCCCAACCACGCCCCGGACTTGATCCGGGGCCTCCCTGTCCAGGGTCACCGCCGTAAGACGAGAGGTCCCGGGTCAAGCCCGGGACAGGGTTGGGTAAACCCAACGCCACCGCCAACAACCCCGCCTCCCGCGCGCCAACACCCATCCCCGGCCCAAGGCACAGCGCGTTGATCCGCTGATCCTCCAGCACCCCGGCGAGGGCCGCCCCATCCGCCACCCCCCGCAGCATCACCGCGTCCAGACGTGCTGCGTGTTCGGGGATCGCGTCCGAGGGACACCCCACCGTGACCACCCCCGCCCCGATCCGCAAAGCCCCCCGCGCCGAGAGCCGCGCCGCT
>NCDS01000033.1 GCA_002280315.1 Rhodobacterales bacterium 32-66-7
TCAGAAGGTCGAAGGCGGGACGCCTGACCTCGGTCGTGGCGGATGCCGCGTTGTTGGTGGTGTCGGTCTCGACCGTGGTGGTCGAGACGGTGACGCTGTTGGTCAGCGACGTGCTGCGCGTCAGAAAGTTCGGGCGGACCACGATGGTCACGGTCTGCTGGCCGCCGTTCGACAGCGTGCCAACGGCGCAACTCACCTGGTCGCCCGCAACGGTGGTCTGTCCCGCGACCAGAAGGGTGGAGCAGCTGCCGGTGGACGGCGTCGCCGACAGGAAGGTCACATCCGCCGGCAGCGTGTCGACAATCGTGACATCTTCCGCCGAGGAAAGCCCGCTCGCCGGATTCTGCGCCGTGATCACATAGGTCAGGTTCTGGCCTGCCGCGACCGGGTCGGGGCTGTCGGCCTTGGTGACGGTGACATCGGCCCGCGCCTCGACATCGAAAGTCGCGCTGTCGGCATTGTTGTCAAGGTCCCGGTCCGCCACCGCGGAGGAGATTGCGCGGGCGGTGTTCGTCCGCTCGCCACCCTCACCCCCGGGGCGGACCGCGATGGTGATGACCGGGCAGTCCACGCCGGGCGTGCAGATCGGCAGGGTGTCGATGGTACATTCCAGCCGGCGGCTGGTCCCGCCGGTGACGGGGGCGGTGCAGGCCACGCCGCTTGCCGCGTTGGCGGCGACGGCGATGCTGACAAGTCCGGCCCCGTCCGGCCCCTCGGCGTTGTTGATGAGCCGCACGAGATTGTCGGTCAGCGTGATCGCGGTCGACGGCTGCGGCCCGGTATTGGTCACCTCGATCGTGAAGGTCTGGACCTCACCCACCGGCAGGGTGGCCAGATCGGCGGTCTTGATCGTCGCGATGTCGGCGGAATTGTCGCCGGTGCTGCCGGTCACGCCGTAGGTGACGATGTTGTTGGCGAGGTTCAGATCCTCAAGGTTCGTAAACGGCGTCGTCACGGTCAGGCTGTTGACGATCACCCCCTCGGCCGTGGCGGTGGTCTGAAGGATGACCGGCGGCGTTGCCTGCCCGGCACCAAGGGGGGAGGCTTCGGTATAGATGCGCGTGCAGGTGATCGTATCGGCGCCCACGACCGGCACCGCAGGGGATGCGGCGGGCAGGCAGGTCCAGCCGTTCTGGGTGTAGCCCGTAACCTCAAGCCCGGCGGGCAGGCTGTCGGTCATCACCACCGTGCCGAAGAACGCGGTGTTGCCGCGGTTCGCCACGCTGATGGCAAAGTCGTAGCTGTTGCCGACCACCACCAGTGCGGGTGACGGCCCGGACTTCCGCGCCTCAAGATCGACGTTGGGCACTTCGATCACCGCGCCGCCGTCGCTATCGGTGTTGTTCGCGAGGTCCGGATCAAGCGGCCCGGTCGAGGTGATCGTGGCTTCGTTCGTCGCCGACCCCGCATCCGTCGCGGTCGTGTTGATGACGATGGTCCCGAGACTTACGTTCGCGCCGGGTCCGCTGCCGGTTGCGCGGGTGCAGGTGACGGTCTGCCCCAGCACCGCGCAGTCCCAGCCGGGCGCGTCCGAGACATCGGTCGAAACGAAGGTATAGTTGGCGGGCAGCGTGTCGGTGATGACAAGCCCCGACGGATCATCGCCGGTATAGCCCGCCGAAAGCCTGAAGGCGACCGGATCGCCCACCAGAACCGTCCCCGATGCGGGCACGCGGTCCTTCACGATGAAGACGTCGCTCCCTTCGGTGTCCTCGATGTCAAGCGTGTCGGTGTTGTTGCTGACGACCGGATCCTCGGGGGAGACATCCTCAACGCTGCCGACGGCGGTGATGGTCGAGTTCGAGGCCGCCGCGATCTGCGCATCGAAGTCGAGCGTAACCGAAGCGCCAAGCGCAATCGGCCCGGCAATCGTGCAGAAATAGGTCGAACCGGTCAGCGCGCAGCCGGGGGGCGGCACGACATTGGCAAGGCCGCTGGGAATGTCGAATTGCACCACCGCGGTCGTGACCGGATCAGGCCCGTTGTTCGTCGCGGTCAGGCTCAGCGTCACGCCGGAGCCCGCTGCCGCCGTTGCCGGGCCGGACAGGGTCAGCGCAAGGTCGGCACCGGCCGTCACCGTCGTCCGTTCGCTTTGCACGTTGTTGAGGGGGACATTGTCGCCCGCCGCCGGCACCGACGCGCGCAAGGTGATATCGCCCGAGGTCGTGGTCATGACGCTTGCGGTCAGGGTCACCACCGCGCCCGGTGCGAGCGTCGGCACGTCGCAGATCACCGCAGCGAGGCCGATTGCCGTGGCCGGCAGACAGCCCGTGATCGTGCCCGTCGCCCCGGTGAAGACCGCCGTCGCCGGGATGTCGAGCGTCAGCGTCGTCACGGGTGTGGTCGCATCGCCGTTGTTGGTGACCCGAAGGTTGTAGACGACGGTGCCCCCGGCGGCGATCGGGTCCGATCCGTCATCATTCAGGTTCAGGACCCAGTCGACGGCCTGCGCCTGCACCTGTCCCGACGCCGCGCCGAGCGTCAGGACGGCTCCCAGCAACGCCGCGCTTATCAGGCGGATCGCGCTTGTCCGGGGCCGACGAAATGAGAATGCCGTCAGCAGACCCTTTGCGCGCATCAGAATGCTGGACTTCACGTTTTACCCCGACTCGGTCAGTTCTCGTAACTCCATAAAGGCATTCGCCGGGCATTGGCTGGATTAAAGGCAGATTAACCGTTGCCGCCAGTACTGTGGCCATTGGGCAACAGACGGCGGCAGCCGGGCGTTGCCTGGGACGCCCGGTTGCCCTCAGGGTGCAGGGCCAAGGGTCGTGCAAACCCCTGCATCCGCTGGCTTCTGCCACGGCGGACGGGACCTGCCGCGCCGGTCATCTGGCCGAAATGTTTTTCGGTTCCGACCGCGCAGCAGAAGAATCTTCGCCAGGTGCTGGACAATTCCGTTCACGATCCGACAGCGCACGCAGACTCACGCGTTGGGCGCGCGGACCTGGGTGTGGCCTCGACCCTCAGCCCCGTCGCGGATTGCCGGGGGTGGGGGTGACGAAATCGGTTGAATAACGCAGCACTCTCGGTAATTTGATCAGATAGGCCTGATATGCCCAAAAACACTATACCGTGCGCAAGATGCACTCTCAGGGAGACGAATGATGCAAAAGATCAGACTGATGGGAACGGCGATCCTTGGGCTTGCCGTCGCAACGGGCCCGATTGTGGCGCAGGTTACCGAAATCGGCGAAAGTGAAGGCCAGGTCAATATCGTGGCCTGGGCCGGCTATATCGAACGCGGCGAGACCGACAAGGCGTTCGACTGGGTCACAAGTTTCGAGGCGGCCTCGGGCTGCAAGGTCAATGTGAAGACCGCAAACACCAGCGACGAAATGGTCGCGCTGATGAACGAGGGCGGCTTCGATCTTGTCACCGCCTCGGGGGACGCAAGCCTGCGGCTGATCGCGGGCAAGCGGGTGCAGCCGATCAACATCGACCTGATCCCGTCCTGGTCCACCGTGGATGAACGGCTGAAGAACGCCGCCTGGCACACCGTCGACGGCGTTCATTACGGCGTGCCCTACATGTGGGGGCCGAACGTCCTGATGTACAACACCGACGTGTTCCCCGAGCCGCCGACCTCGTGGAACGTGGTGTTCGAACCGATGACCCTGCCCGACGGCCAGCCAAACGCCGGGCGCGTCCAGGCCTATGACGGCCCGATCCACATCGCCGATGCCGCGCAGTACCTGATGTTCCACAAGCCCGAACTCGGCATCACCTCGCCCTATGAGCTGAACGAGGAGCAGTACAAGGCCGCGCTCGACCTTCTGCGCGTGCAGCGCACCATCGTTGGCCGCTACTGGCACGACGCCTTCATCCAGATCGACGATTTCAAGAACGAAGGCGTCGTCGCCTCGGGCTCGTGGCCGTTCCAGGTTGGCCTCTTGGCGGCTGACTCGCCCGTCGCCTCGACCATCCCGCAAGAGGGGGCAACGGGCTGGGCCGACACCACGATGATGCATGTCGATGCCGCCAACCCGAACTGCGCCTACAAGTGGATGGAGCATTCGCTGGCCTCGAATCTGCAATCCGACCTGTCGGTCTGGTTCGGTGCCAACCCTGCGGTTCCGGCAGCCTGCACCGACGGGCGCGGCATGCAGACCGCCGAAGGCTGCACCGCCAACGGCATGGACAACTTCGAAGAGATCCGGTTCTGGACCACGCCGACCGCGAACTGCTCGCAAGGGGAGGGGGCTTGCGTGCCCTATTACCGCTGGGTCAGCGATTACATCGCCGTGATCGGCGGGCGGTAACCGGGGCAGAACGGCGCCTTGCGTCGGCAAAACGTGCCGACTGCGATCCTGCCCGGGCGGATTGATGCCGCCCGGGCGTCCTTGCAAGAAATGATCCCATGACCTCTGCCGTTGAATTCCGGGCGGTGTCGCGCCATTTCGGTGCCACCAAAGCCGTCGATGCTGTTGACCTGACCATTGCCGAAGGCGCGTTCTTTGCCATGCTGGGCCCCTCAGGCTCGGGCAAGACGACCTGCCTGCGGCTGATCTCGGGGTTTGAAAAACCCGGCTCCGGCCAGATCCGCATCTTTGGTGAGGATGTGTCGGCCGTCCCGCCGCATCTGCGCAATGTGAACACGGTGTTTCAGGATTACGCCCTGTTTCCCCACATGAACGTGCGCGACAACGTGGCCTACGGGCTGATGGTCAAGGGCAAGCCCCGCGTCGCCCGCCATGCCAAGGCCGAAGAGATGCTGGCGCTGGTCCACCTTGACGGCTTTGGCGACCGGAAGCCCGCGCAATTGTCCGGCGGTCAGCGCCAGCGGGTGGCGCTTGCCCGCGCGCTGGTCAACGAACCGCGCGTTCTTCTGCTGGATGAACCCCTGGGCGCGCTGGACCATCACCTTTGTCTTCGTCACCCATGACCAGTCCGAGGCGCTGTCGATGGCCGACAGTCTGGCGGTGTTCAACGACGGCCGGATTGCCCAGATCGGCACCCCGTCCGAGATCTACGCCCACCCGAAGACCCGCTTCGTGGCCGATTTCGTCGGCTCGTCCAATGTCCTGCCGCCCGCGCTGACCCAAATCCTTGGTGGCCCGGCCAAATGGTCGTCCTTGCGCCCCGAGGCGTTGCGCCCCGCCACCTCTGGCCCGATCACCGGCACCGTGACCGCGCTCCGCTATCTCGGTGCCGGCAACCGGGTCACGGTCAGCATGCAAGGCCACGACGTCACGGCCCTTCTGCCCACCGGCACCCTGACGCCCGCGATCGGTGAGGCGCTGACCTTGACCTTCGACCCCGCCGCCCTTCACGTGATGGAGGGCGGGTGATGGCCGCCCGCCTGCCAGGACGCTTCCCCGCCAGGGGCTTTCCGTGTGATCCGGATGTCTGACGCGATCCTCCCCCCGCGCGGTCTTGCCGACCGTCTGACCACCCTCTTCTGGCGGCATCCGCGCCTCCTCCTGACGCTTCTCCTTACCCCGCCGCTGGTCTGGCTGGGGGTCGTCTATCTTGGCTCCCTCGCGGCGCTGCTCCTGCAGTCGTTCTATTCGATCGATGAGTTTTCCGGCCTGATCGTGCCGGAATTCACCCTGAAAACCTATGGGGAGCTTTTCCGCCCCTCCAACGCGGATATCATCTTCCGCACGCTTGGGATGGCCATCGCGGTCACCATCGCCTCGGCCATCATCGCCTTTCCCATCGCCTATTTCGCCGCCCGTCATGCCAAGGGCGGCTGGAAGGCGGTGTTCTACCTTGGGATCATGCTACCCCTCTGGTCGTCCTACCTGGTCAAGGTTTACGCCTGGAAACTGATCCTTGCGAAAGAGGGTATCCTGACCTGGGCAACCGAGGTGACCCATACCGGCTGGCTTCTGGACGCAGCCCTCAGCCTGCCGGGGGTTGGCGGGAATTCGCTCTCCACCTCGTATATCGGCACGTTCCTTACGTTCACCTATGTCTGGCTGCCGTTCATGATACTGCCGATGCAGGCCGCGCTGGAGCGGGTGCCGACCTCGATGCTGGAGGCGTCGGCCGACCTTGGGGCCACCGCCCGCCAGACCTTCCGGACCGTCGTGCTGCCCCTGGCCATGCCGGGCATCGTGGCCGGGTCGATCTTCACCTTTTCGCTGACGCTGGGCGATTACATCATCCCGCAGATCATCGGCACTTCGGCCGCCTTCATCGGCATGGCGGTCTATCAGTTGCAAGGCACCGCGGGGAACCTCCCCTTGGCCGCCGCCTTTGCCGTGGTGCCGATCGTGATCATGCTGGTCTATCTGGCCCTGGCCAAACGTGCGGGGGCCTTCGATGCGCTCTGAGGCGTCCTTTCCGTTGAAACTGGCGGCCATCGGCGGGCTTTTGTTCCTGCATCTGCCGATCCTTCTGATCTTCCTTTACGCCTTCACGACCGAGGAGCGGTCGTTCACCTTCCCGCCCCCTGGTCTCACGACCGAGTGGTTCGCCGTCGCCTGGAACCGCCCCGACATCTGGCCAGCGTTGATGCTGTCGCTGAAGGTGGCGTCCCTTTCCACCGTGCTGGCGCTGATCCTTGGAACCCTCATCGCCGCTGCCATGGCCGGGACGAGGTTCTTCGGTCGCGAGCAGATCTCGCTCCTCATCCTGCTGCCCATCGCGCTGCCGGGGGTGATCACCGGCATCTCGATGCGCTCGGCGTTTTCGATCTTGGATATCCCGTTTTCGACGCTGACCATCGTGCTCGGTCATGCCACCTTCTGCATCGTCATCGTCTACAACAACGTCGTCGCCCGGTTTCGCCGTCTGTCGGGCGGCATCCTCGAAGCCTCGGCCGACCTTGGCGCGAACAGCTTCCAGACCTTCCGCCACGTCCTGCTGCCGAATCTCGGCTCGGCCCTGCTGGCCGGGGGAATGCTCGCCTTCGCGCTGTCCTTTGATGAGGTGATCGTGACCACCTTCACCGCCGGCCAGCAAGCCACCCTGCCGATCTGGATGCTGGAAGAGCTGGTGCGCCCCCGCCAGCGCCCTGTGACCAATGTCGTCGCCATCGTCGTCTTCATCGCCACGGTCCTGCCGATCCTGATCGCCTATTTCCTGACCCGAGGCGGGTCCGAGACGGCAGGCGCAGGGAAGTAGACGGGCCTTGTCCCGGCAGTGCTGCAGCCCCTGAACCTGCCGTAACGGCCACCCCCCGTGCGAGGCGGCAAAGCCTTTGCCCGGGACCAGCCGGCGGCCCCGCTACCGATCCTGCTGCAGCGGTTTTGGCTGATATTGCACCCTGATCCGGTGCACCCCTGCGTCGATGGTCTTTGAAAGCTCCATGATCAGTTCAAGCCGTCGGATGATGGCTGCGTGGCGCACATCCAGCTGGTCGATGGTCGCCGACAGATGCGCGCCCGCCGTTCCGAGCCGCCCGCTTTCCACCCGACCCATGACCCGGATCGAATCGAGCCCGAGCATGGCCCGGCGAATGTCGGAGCAGTCGCCCGCCAGGGCACGGGCCATCTGTTCGGCCCGGGCCAGGGCGGCACCGGCATTCGCATCATAGGAACGCGAAAGGTCGGACAGCGTCGTCTCTTCGGCGGCGCGGTCGAAGGTCGCCTCCATCGCGCGTTCCTGGTTGAATTCGTGCAGCACCTCGGCTTGCAGCCGCGCGCAGAGGATCATGATCACGGCCTGCTGGAAGCTTGCCACCATCTGTTTCAGAAGGCTCGCCTCACCCACAGCGAAGGTCTTGATCGCGCTGGACAATTCGGTGGACGTGATCTTGTAGTTCTCAGAAATCGCGCTGACCGGACCGCCCGAAGGCTCCAGCCGCGACGCGATGATGCGCATGTTGGTCGGCAGGTCGCGCAGACGGTCGAATTCCTGCAACAGCGCGTCCTGTTCGGTGGTGATGGTGGCAAGACTGGCCTGCACCTTGTCGATTTCCGCGAGGACGGCACCGTTCACATGCTTGGCCGCCCGATCGCGCGCCGCGTATTCCTGCGTCAAGGCATGCGTCATGAAGCGACGATAGTCCGCAAAACCAAGGCTTTGGACGCGACCGACCAGTCGGGCGGCCGACACGTCGGGGGTCAACGCCTCGCTGCGTTCTTCGGCCACGAGGGCGGCATATTCGGCCATCATGGTCGCGAACATCGGGCTGGTCGGCTTGATCCGGATCGACAGATAGCCGTCCTTCAGCGGCAGGACGGTGGCCAGCACCCAATAATGGGCGCCGTTCGCACATTTGTTCTTGATATAGGCCACCACGGGTTCGCCGCGCTGGATTGTCTGCCACAGGATGTTGAACACCGCCCGTGGCGTGTCGGGATGGCGGACAAGGCGATGCGGGGCGCTGAGCAATTCGGCCCAGGTGAAACCGCTTACCCGTTGGAACACCGTATTGCCGGTCCTGATGACGCCGCGCAGGTCGGTCCGGGAATAGAACAACTCCCCCAGACCGAAGGCGGCTTCGTCGGCGTCGGCGGGTTGCAGCGTCCCTGTCAAGGCGTTCATGTCAGCTTTCCTTGCCGGTTGGGTGTCAGTCTGGCGGGCAGAGTTTAAGACTTCGTCACCGCGCCTCAGAACAGCACGCAGTCATTTGTCCGGTGTTCGGGGAGCACGGCATCGATATCGATCGGCACGCCGACATCGGTCATCCGGACCGTCATCACCCGGGCGTGGCCGGTGGTGGGGCGAAACAGAACCCGCCGCGCATAGGGGCCTTCAAGGTCGGCTGCGACGCAGATGATATCCTCGTTCGCAAGGTACTCTTGCGCGAACTTCGCGTTGTCGCTGCCGATGTTGCCAAGGTTGGCAGACATGGTTGCCCCGCCGAACAGTTTCGCCCGCAGGTTCCGGCGCGTCGCACCCTTGCCGAGGAGGCCGTTGATCAGCGTCTCCATGCTGTGGACCCCGTAGCGCAGCGATCCGCCGACGCCGGCCTTGGCTCCGAAGGGCAAGAGGAAGTGGTTCATGCCGCCGACCCGGGCTTCGACATCCCAAAGACACGCCGCCACGCAAGAGCCGAGAATGGTCGAAATCTCCGTATCCGGATCGAGCGAGATCTGGCACTGGCCCTGCGTGATGTAGATGACGGGGGTGGTCTTCATGTTTCCGACCCGCTGATCGCGCATTGGCCGGTGCGAGCCAGCTGCAGGATGGTGCCGCCGATCCGTGAGAGCGGAAGCTGCTGGCAAACGGCACCCAGTTCCTGGGCGATGCGGGGCATGCCGTAGACCACCGACGTCGCCTCATCCTGGCCGATGGTCGCGCTGCCGGCACGGCGCAGGTCCAAAAGCCCGGCGGCACCGTCGCTGCCCATGCCCGTCAAGAGGACGGCGATGCAGCGGTTGGCAAACGGCACGGCCGAGCGGAACAGCTCGTCAATCGCCGGTAGTTGGCCGCCGACCTCGGGCCCCTCGCGCAGCGAACAGCTCAGCCCCTCGCCACGTTGGAGGCGAAGATGACCGGGAACACCGGCCGCGACACAGACCATGCCATGCTCAAGGCGCAACCCGTCTTCCGCAATGACAACCTTCGCGGCGCAGCGCCGGTCAAGGAGCCGCACCAGGCTTTGCGAAAATCCCCTGGCGGTGTGTTGCACGATGGCCGTCGGCGGGCAGTTCGGCGGAAATTCCGCGAGGACGGTCAGAAGGGCGTCGATCCCGCCGGTGGACGCGCCGATCAGCACGATCTTGTCGGACAAGGACGGGGCCAACGCCGGTTTCGCGAACGGCCGCGCCGACACCGGGCGTTTGCGGACACCTTTGTCGATGCGGTCCAGCAGATCTTCGAGGCATTGCACGGCGTAGGGCGGTGCCGCCTTGTCCCACCGCGCCTGGCTGGTCGCGTCGCGCGGGCAGCAGGCACCCGGGCCGTGCAGGCTGATCCAGTCGGCGTTGATCGCACGGACAAGGTCCAGCATGCCGTCAAACTCCGGCCGGTCAAAGACGACCTGAGAAAAGAGCACCAGATCAGGCTCGGTCCCTTCGATAAGCGTGAACGCCTCGTGCGGGTCGCCGGACATCGCGACCAGGCGGGCCGAGCGTCCGGCCAGCGCCCGCTTGATCCGCGAACATTCAACCGCACTTGGCGAGACGACGATGATCCGCAGATCCTCCATCCGGTTTCCCCTGGCAAGGTAAGGTCATTGTCGTCCCGGTCGCGGTGCCTAGAAATCAGCCCAGACCGAGGTGCCATTCGACGCGAAGGCTTCGGTTTTCCGCGGCGGTTTTGCCTTGGCGACCCTTGGCGCTGGCGTCGTCTGGCCTTCGGTTGCGCGCGCCATCTCCACGACATTGCTGGCCGCCGTCTCCGTGGGTCGCGACACCGCGAACACCGACATCAGCTCGATCAGGTCATTCGCGTTCAGGCTGAGGAGCTGGCTGGCTGCCGTGGTCTCTTCCACCATCGCGGCGTTTTGCTGCGTCGCAAGGTCAAGCTGGTTGACGCCGATGTTGATCTCACCCAGTCCGGTGGACTGCTCTTCCGAGCCGGAAGCGATGTTGGACACAAGCGTCGAGATCTGTGCCACGCGGTCGACGATGCTGTTCAGCGCATTGCCGGCCTGGCCGACCTGATCGACCCCGATGCCGACATGCTGGGTGCTGGCGCTGATCAAGGACTTGATTTCCTTTGCCGCCACCGAAGACCGCTGCGCCAGCGCCCCGACTTCCGAGGCAACCACGGCAAACCCGCGCCCGGCGTCGCCGGCCCGGGCCGCCTCCACCCCGGCGTTGAGTGCCAGGAGGTTGGTCTGGAAGGCGATGTCGTCGATGACCCCGATGATCTGCGAAATCTGGTTGGAGGATTTCTCGATCTCGACCATCGCCGCGACGGCACCCTTCACCACGGTTCCGCTGGCCTCGGCCTCCTTGCGGGCGCGGCTGACGATCGCCTCGACCTCCTTGGTGCTGGCCGCCGACGACTTCACGCTGTTGGTCATTTCGTCCATCGCGGCTGCGGTCTGCTCCAGCGTGGCCGCCTGGGTTTCGGTCCGCCGCGCAAGATCATCCGTCGCGCGGTCCACCTCGGTCGCCCGCGTCCGGATGCTTTCGGCCGCATTGGCAACGCGGGAAATTGCGGTGCTCAGCTTTTCGACCGTCAGATTGAAATCGCGGCGGAGCATTTCGTATTCCTCGGCGAACGGGACGAGGATCGGACGCGTGAAGTTGCCTGCAGCAAGGTCGACCAACCCTAGGCTGAGCGCTTCGGTCAGGTTCTGCTGTTCGATCTGGCGTTTGAGCCGTTCCTCGGACATTGCGGCCATCTGGGACAGCTTGTCGCGCAGACCGTCAAGACTGCGGGCGATTTCGCCGATCTCGCCCTGATCGTTCACATCGACGATGGTCAGGTCATACTTGGCGTCGCCCACATCCTTCATCGCATCCGAAATCCGGGCGATCGGTCTGGTGATGCCGCGCGACACCAGCCAGGTCAAAAGGCTGAAGGCAGCGGTGGACAGCACGACCCAGACCGAAAGCGCGGTCACCAGAAAACTGGCGGTCCCGGCCTGAGCGTCCGAGGCAGTGCCGCCCAACTCCTCAAGCTGCAGACCGACATCCTCCATCCCCTGTTCAAGTTTTTCGAAAGTCGAGTAGAAATCCGGCAGTTTCAGATTGGCGTCCTCTCGGGACAGGAAGGCCTTCTGGACAAGCGCGCGCGTCTGGTCGATGTAATCCGTCAGTGGCGTCGAGACGCCCATCACGACTTCCCGGGCAGCGGGCGAAAGGGGCAACTGCAGCAGATTCTGCACGGAGTCTTCAAAACTGACGACATGTTCGTTCAGGTTCTGCAGAATCTCTGTCCGTTCGGCTTGCGGTGCGGCCGGACCGGCGAGCAGTGCCGACAAGGCATCGCCGCGCAGCGCGTCATGCATCATGTCGGCCTGCTTGAAGTGAAGAACCGCCCTGGTGGCGGTCGAAGCCGCTTCAAGCGCCTGGCGGCTGAGCGAAAGGCCGTAAAGGCCGATGCCTGCCGTCACGAGAACCGCAATGATTGCCGCCGCAGGAACGATCAGCAGGCGAATGCGAATTGTCTGGAAGACTTTCATGTGGGGGCTCCGGTTGCAACTTTTGCCAGCTTGGCCGCGAAGTGGTGAACGAAGTGCTGCCGATTGCGGGTTTCCAAGGTCTTGCAGCGGGAATATTGCCTAGAATTGAAGCGACATCGCCGGATGCGCGCCGCATGTGCCGCATCAGAAAAGCACGCAGGCCGTCTGTGGTTGCGGCTCCTCCGGGATGTGGCCCATCAACCGGGTCTTGAGGCCCGCAAGATGCAGGGGCGCAAGCAGCGCCGGAAGATCGACGGGCTCGTTCCTGGCCTGGCTATCGGCAAGCCGGGTCAGGCAGACCGCAATGTCGGCCAGGCTTTGCCGCACCAGATCGATTTCCTGCAAGGCAAGCAGATCTGGGCCGGTGGACCCGGTTTCGCCCGCAGTATTGGCCCCGGTTTCGGTTCGGGATTCGATCAGGGTCATCACCAGATCCTCGATCCGCACGACCGCCGCTTCGCAGCCGGAAAGGACCGTTGCTGCGCGGCGGAGCAGCTGGGCGGAGCAGAGCAGATCCCGGTCCTCCATCGCGATCAAAGCCGGCCGACGACGGTCTCGATTGCCGAGCGCAGCGTCACCGTGGTGAAGGGCTTGCGCACCATGTTGTTCAGCCCAAGTCCGTGACCGGCCTTGATGACCTCGGGCGTCGGGGATCCGGTGATCAGGATGAAGCCGATGCGCTGGGTCGTCCGGGATTGCCGCAGGCTTTCAAGAAGCTGCAGGCCGCTGATCCCCGGCATGTTCATGTCGGAAATGACCAGATGCACCGGATTGGCGACCAGTTTGCCCAGGGCGGCCCGGCTATCGGCTTCGGCCGTGTAGTTCTTGATGCCGATCTCGTCCAGAGATTGGGCAATCAGCGCGCGGCTGATGGCCATGTCGTCCACGACCATGATCTTCAGGTTTTCCTTCAATCCCATCGACGGTGCTCCTAAAGGGCGGTCATTTCGGCCGCCGCGAGATCGGCGACCTTGCGGTAGACGTTGTTTCCGATGCGCTCGAAACAGGCATTGGCCGGGCCGATCAGCCTTTCGGAATGACCGATGACGAGATACCCGCCGATGTCCAGACTTTGGCTGAAACGGCACCAAAGGGTGGATTGGATGTCCGCGTCAAAATAGATCACCACATTGCGACAGAATATGACATCCATCGGCCCCTGCATCGGCCAGTCGGCCACCAGATTCAACTCGGCGAAGCGCACCAGCGCGCGGGCGGCGCGGTTCATCGTGAACTCAGTCGGCGAAGGGGGATCGCAGGCATCAAGATGCGCGCGCATCGGGGGCGGAATCGCCAGCATCTCGCTTTGCGGATAACTGCCCCGGGCGGCGGTGTTCAGAATGACCGGGTCGATGTCCGTGGCCAGGATCAGGATATCGAGGTCCGGCGCATCGGGGGCCAGATCGAGAAGGGTCAGCGCCAGCGAATAGGGTTCCTGCCCGGCGGAGCAGCCGGCGGACCAGAGGCGGATCCGGCCACCGGCGCGGGCCTGGGCGATGAAACCGGGAAAGGCGATGTCCCGCATCAGGGTGAAATGATGATCCTCGCGGAAGAAGCGGGTGACATTCGTCGTCAGGTTTGAGCGCAGAAAGCGCAATTCCTCGGCCTTGCCGCGCCCCGAAAGCCGTTGGACGTAACTGGCAAAGTCGGGCAGGCCAAGGTCGCGCACCCGGCGACCAAGCCGGGAGATGACCATGTCCTTCTTGGAAAGCGGCAGGTTCAGACCGAAATCCTCTCGCACCAGCCGGGCGATGACCAGAAAATCCTCGTCTTCGAGGTGCAGGGGGCTGACCACGGCGAGGCCCGGCGCGGACTGTACCTTCATGTTCATGCGGTGGCAGCGGCCTGCCTGTGCGTCACGCCGCCAAGATCGACCACCCGCGTCATGCCGTCATCAAGCGAGATCAGCCCGGTGATGCTTTGCCGCGAGGTGTCGAGGCGCAGCTCCGGCACATCCTGGATGGAGTCGCGGACGACCGAGATGATCTTGGACACCGATTCGACCAGCAGGCCAACCGTTTCGCCGCCGTTCATCGCAACCACGATCACGTTGCGCGGGTTCTCGGTGGCGGGGGGCAGGCCGAGGCGTGCCGCAAGATCATAGATCGGGATGACCGAGCCCCGCAGGTTCATCACCCCCATCACGCCGGGCGGCGCGTTCGGGATCGGCGTGATCGGGCCCCAGCGGCGGATCTCGCGGACCCGGGCAATATCAAGGCAGTAGCTTTGCCCGCCAGCCCAGAATGTCACGAACTCAAGATCGGCCTGGGTCTGGCTGTCAAGCGGTGCCATGCTGGGTCCCCTCCATTGCATGCGAAATCGGTCGGGGGCGGATCGGCGCAAGGTCCCGCCCCGTCGCCACGGCATCGGTGTCAAGAATGAGGGCGATCTGCCCGTTGCCAAGCACCGTCGCGGCCGAGACGCCCGCGATCGAGCCGTAATTGCTGTCCAGGCCCTTGATCACCACCTGGCGCTGGTCGAACACATCGTCGACGGCCAGCGCGCATTGCGACAAATTCTCGGCCTCGACCAGAAGAAGAAGCGGCGTGGTCTGCGGCTTGCCGCGCGGATCAAGGCCAAGCTCTCGCGCGACATCGATGATCGGCACGAAACGTCCGCGGATCGCAAGCAGGCTTTGCGTCGGTCCGACGTGGTGGATGTCGTCGGGTTCCGGGCGGATCGTCTCCAATATCGAGGCGATCGGCACCACCATCGTCTGCCCGGCGACCGAGATCACCATTCCATCCATCACCGCCAGCGTCAGCGGCACCGAGATGGTGAATTCGCTGCCCTGGCCCGGCACCGTGGTGATGGTAATCCGCCCGCCCAGACCGGCGACGGCGGTGCGCACCACATCAAGACCGACGCCGCGCCCGGACAGGTTCGATATCGTGGCCGCGGTCGAAAAGCCGGGCAGGAACAGGAGGGCGTCGATCTCGGCATCCGAAAGCTCGGCATCGGGCGGCACCAGCCCCTTTTTGACCGCGATTGCCAGGATCTTCGGCCGGTTGAGCCCGGCTCCGTCGTCGCGGATCGTGATATGCACCCGGCCCGAGCGGTGCGAGGCGGCCAGCGTGATCGTGCCGGTGGCGTCCTTGCCGGCCGCAAGCCGATCTTCGGGCGGTTCAAGCCCATGGTCGACCGAGTTGCGGATCATGTGGGTCAAGGGATCGGCGAGGCGTTCGATGACGGTCTTGTCAACCTCGACATTGTCGCCCGAGGTCACGAAGCGCGCCGACTTGCCGGTCGCATCCGCCGCTTCGCGCACGATGCGCGCCATGCGCTGGAACAGCGGCTTGACCGGCTGGGCGCGGATCGCCATCACCGCCTCTTGCACATCGCGGGCGAGGTGGCGGTAATCCTCGACATGGGCCTTGATCTCGGCCCCGGTGGCAAGCGACATCTCGTCGACGCGTTGCGCGATGGCCGCCTGGTTGGTGATCAGTTCCCCCACGGCGTTGATCAGCCGGTCCACCCGGTCAAGGTCGACCCGCAAGGTCGGATTGGCGGGGGCGACATCGGCTGCGACCGGCGCCTCACGCGGAAGCCTTTGGGCCGCACCTTGGGGCGGCACCGGCAGGACCGGGCCGGCAGCATCGGCCGGGGGCGGCACGGCAAGGGTCATCGCGGCCACCTTCGGCAAAGTTACGGCGATCCTCAGCTCGCAGTGGCCGGAGACAAATTCGAACACGTCACGCACCGCAGCCTCGCCCGCGTCGGTCAGAAGCTGCAGGTCCCAGCCAAGAGCGGGGCTGGCAAGGTCCATCGTCTGCCAATCGGGCAAGGCGGAAAGGTCAAGCTTTGCGTCAACCGTGCCAAGTTCGCCCAGGGCGCGGATCAGCCAGGCCGGTTCGTTGCCGCTGGCATAAAGCGTCGCAAGCGGGCGCAGACGGATCTCGAACCCTTGCGCGGCAGCGGGGTCCGCCGGCGCGAGGAAATCCGCCGAAAGGTCAAGCGGAACCGCCGAGAAGCTGAAGTCGCCCTCTGGCGCGGCACTGACGATGTCATGCGCCTCAAGGCAGTCGTCAAGCGCGGTGATGAAGGTGTCGGTGATGGCCTTGTCGACCGACGTGCCGCCTTTCGCTGCGGCGACGAGGTCGGTCAGATGGTCGGCGGACCGAAAAAGGACGCGGAACGCCTCCGGGTCAAGCTCGATCCGGCCACTGCGCACCTCGTCCAGCACAGTCTCGAACCGGTGGGCGAAGGCGACAAGATCGCCAAGCCCGAACGCCCCGGCACCGCCCTTGATCGAATGGACCGCGCGGAACACGGCATTCATCGTCTCGGCATCGTTTTCGCCGGCCTGCATCAGCGCCAGACCGTCAGCGAGCGCTTCCAGCAGTTCTTCGCATTCCTCGAAGAACGTGTCGCGGATGGAGTTCATGGCCGCCATCAGGGTCTGGTCCCGGTCACGCGGCGGATCACCGACAGGATCGCCGCATCCTCGAACGGCTTGACGATCCAGCCGGTCGCCCCGGCCTTGCGCGCGCGTTCTTTCAGGTGGTCGGCGCTTTCGGTGGTCAGGACCAGGATCGGCACGTTGCGGTTGGCGGTCCCGCTGCGGATCGTGGCGATCACGCTGAAGCCGTCCATGTTGGGCATGTTGATGTCGGTGATCACCACATCGATCAGGTGGAACGTGGCGGCCATGTCGGGCGAGACGTCGGTGACCAGGAACCGCTGGCCGCGCAGGGCCCAGTCGCGCGCCGCCGACAAAAGGAGTTGCAGCGTCAGGCTGTCAAAGCTGCGCCATTCCCCGGCAGAGACGGTGAAGGCCGATGTCGCATGCGCGGAAAGGCTGGCGTGCAGCGCCTGCAGATCGTCCGGCGACACCCGAGAGGGCAACGCGAATCCTGGATAGGGTGTCGACACCTTCTTGGACCCTTTCATGCATCCCCCTTCGGGGCCTTGGTTTCGGCTGTCGGGAACCCGCCTCACGCTCCGTGATACCGGCCAATGATTAAGGGAATCTTCCAGCCGCTTGGCCGGCCTTCGGCAAATTGCGCACAAATCGATCGGACGGAGCGGGGCGGCGCCCGGGTCAGGGCGAACCGAAGCCGGGCCCTGCGGGGACAGGCCCTGCGGCCTTGGTGACTTGCAGGTGTTACAGTCTCGACATACACAGCCCTTGGTTGTAACGGGCGCGTCGCCCTGTGTGGGTTCCCTCGATGAAGCATCGGACGCTCTTTCTTTCCGATGTCCATCTTGGGACGCCGGGGTGCCAGGCCCGGATGCTGCTGGCGTTTCTGGAACGGAACCCGGCGGATACGATCTATCTCATCGGCGATATCGTCGACGCCTGGCGGCTGCGGCGCGGCTGGTTCTGGCCGCAAAGCCACAACGACGTGGTGCAGGTGCTGCTCGCCCGCGCGCATGACGGCGCGCGGATCCATTACATCCCCGGCAACCATGACGAGATGATGCGCGCATACCTCGGCACGCATTTCGGCGGGGTGGAGGTGGTGCAGACCGCGACCCATGTCACGGCGGACGGGCGGCGGCTCTTGATCACCCATGGCGACCAGTTCGATTCGATCGTGGTTCATGCCAAATGGCTCGCCCATATCGGCGACCGCGCCTACGGCTTTGCGCTTTGGGCCAACACCTTCGTCAACCGCGCCAAACGGCTGTGGGGCGGGCAATACTGGTCGCTGTCGAACTGGGCCAAGCAGCAGGTCAAGCAGGCGGTGAATTTCATCGGCCAGTACGAAAAGGTGCTGTCGGACGAGGCGCGGCGCAACGGCTATGACGGCATCGTCTGCGGCCATATCCACAAGGCCTGCATCCGCAGCATCGACGGTCTTCTCTATGTGAACACCGGGGACTGGGTCGAAAGCTGCACTGCGGTGGTCGAGGATCAGGACGGCACCCTCCGCCTGATCGACTGGGCAGCCGAGCAGCGCCTGCATGATGCAAGGGTGCAGGAGCGGTTCAAGCGGCGTCGGGTCGAAAGCCGCGCCAGAAGGAAAGAGGACGCCTGAAGATGATGACAGAAGCGCCGAACATCACCGGACAGCTCCGCGAAGCGGTTCACGGCCATGGCACGACGGAAAAGACCGGCGTTCTTGAACGGGTGTTCGCCTATCTGTTCGAAGGTCTGGTCTATCCGCAGATCTGGGAGGATCCGGTCGTCGACATGCAGGCCCTTGGCATCCAGCCGGGTGAGCATATGGTCTGCATCGCCTCGGGCAGTTGCAACGTCCTCTCTTATCTGACCGCCCGGCCGGGGGGGATCACCGCTGTCGATCTGTCACCGGCGCATGTGGCGCTTGGGCGGCTGAAGCTGGTGGCCGCGCAAAGGCTGACGCAGGCGCAGTTCTTCGATCTGTTCGGCCATGCCGACCGCAAGGGCAACGTGGCGCTTTATGACCAGCATCTGGCCCCGCATCTGGACGCCGAGTCCCGCACCTGGTGGGAGGGGCGGGTGCTGGGCCGCCGCCGCATCACCATGTTCGCGCGGGGGTTCTACCGCTTTGGCGTGCTCGGCCGGTTCTTCGCGGCCATTCATGCGGTCTCCTGGCTTGCCCGCCTCGACTACCGCCCGCTTCTGCAGGCGCAAAGCCTGGAGGAGCAAAGGCAGTTCTTCGACACCCGCATTGTCCCGCTGCTCGGGTCGCGCCCGGTCCGCTGGCTCGCCCGCCGCCGGGCGTCGCTGTTCGGCCTTGGCATCCCGCCCGCGCAATATGACAAGCTTGCGGCCGACGGGGGCGGCGATGTTCTGCCGGTCTTGAAGGAGCGGATCAGGAAGCTGGTCTGCGATTTCCCCATCGCTGAGAACTACTTCGCCTGGCAGGCCTTGGCGCGGCGCTATCAGCCTGCGGCCGATGCCGCCTTGCCACCCTACCTGCAGCCGCGCAATTTCGACCTGGTCGCCGCGCATGCGGACCGGGTCAGCGTGCACAACCGTTCCCTGACCGACCTTCTGGTTGAAAAGCCCGCCAGGTCGGTCGACGCCTTCGTCCTTCTCGATGCGCAGGACTGGATGACCGATGCGCAGCTGAACGCGCTTTGGCTGCAGATCACCCGCGCGGCCCGTCCCGGCGCGCGGGTCATCTTCCGCACCGGGGGCAAGGCCGACATCCTGCCGGGCCGGCTGGCACCAGGCCTGCTCGACCAATGGAGCCATGACGCCGAAGCCTCAGCCACTGGCCATGCACGGGACCGGTCGGCGATCTATGGGGGTTTCCATCTTTACCGGTTCGGAGGGCTATCATGACCAAGACTTTGTCGCATGCCGATCTGATGGACCGGACCTACCGCTACCAGCGGCTGATCTATGACATCACCCGGCGCTATTATCTTCTGGGGCGCGACCGGCTGCTCCTCGACCTTGATCCGCCGAAGGGCGCGCGGGTGCTCGAGGTTGCTTGCGGCACCGGGCGCAACCTGGCGCGAGTCAGGGCGCTTTATCCCGACTGTGCGCTCTTCGGCCTTGATATCTCGGACGAAATGCTGCGCTCGGCCCGGGGCAAGCTTGGCCTGCACGCGCAGCTGGTGCAGGCCGATGCCAGCAGTTTCGACGGAGCCGCGCTGTTCGGGGCGGAGGGGTTCGACCGCGTCCTGCTGTCCTACAGCCTGTCGATGATCCCGGAGTGGGAGGCGGCCCTGCGCCTTGCCGCCGCCCAACTGCGCCCCGGCGGGTCCCTGCATGTGGTGGACTTCGGCGATCAGGCTGATTTGCCGCGCTGGTTCCAGCGTCTGCTGCGGCGCTGGCTCGCGCGGTTCCACGTCACCCCGCGCAGCGATCTGGAGGGAAAGCTGCAAGAGGTTGCCACCTCGCTGAACGCCACCCTGACGTTTCGCTACCACTATCGCCGCTATGCCCAGCTTGCGGTCCTGACCCGGCCCGGCTGAAATTTACGGGCGGGTCCGACCTTCCTCCACCGCGTGGCAGGCGACACCGTCCAGCAACAACGGCATCTCGCGGCGGCCGCGGTCGTTGGCCAGCGGACACCGCGGGTGAAACGGGCAGCCCGAAGGCGGGGACAGGGGGGAGGGGATCTCCCCCTCAACCTTTTTGCGGCGGCGGCCGGTCATCTCGATATCCGGCACGGCGTCCAGAAGCATGCGGGTATAGGGGTGGCGCGGGGCTTCGAACAGGCGGGCAGGCGTGCCAACCTCGACCAGCCGACCAAGGTAAAGGACACCGATCTGGTTCGCCATATGCCGCACGACCTGCAGATTGTGCGAGATGAAGACATAGGTCAGCCCGAACTCCTGCTGCAATTTCTTCATCAGGTTCAGGATCTGCGCCTGCACCGACACATCCAGCGCCGAGGTCGGCTCGTCGCAGACGATGAAGTCGGGGTTCGCAGCCAGGGCCCGGGCAATCGCGATGCGCTGCCGCTGGCCGCCGGAAAACTGGTGCGGGAACTTCACGCCATCCTCGGGCGCCATGCCGACCAGCGTCAGCAACTCCCCCACGCGTTGGCGGCGGGCGGGGGCGGGCATGCCGCCTTCAAAGACACGGAGCGGTTCGGCAATGATGTCGGTCACCCGCCAGCGCGGGTTGAGGCTGGCCAGGGGGTCCTGAAAGATCATCTGGAACCGCCGCCGCAACCGCCGCGCCTCGGCCCCCGACAGCCCTTGTGCGAGCGATTGGCCGTCAAAGAAAATCTCGCCCGCCGAAGGTGTCAGCAAGCCCACGATCAACCGCGCGATGGTCGATTTGCCCGAGCCGCTTTCGCCGACCAGGGCAAAGGTCTCCCCCCGGTTGACGCTGAAACTCACGTCCTGCACCGCTTTCAGATAGACCTTCTCCAGCCCCTCAAGCTTGCGGTTCAGCCAGGGGCGCGAGACGTCGAAGTCGCGCGAGAGGTTGCGCACGTCCAAAAGCGGGGCGGTCATGCTTCGGTCACCTCGGGGTAAAGCCAGCAGGCCACCTTGCGCGCAGGCTCGATCGGCGACAGGGCCGGGCGGTGGCTGCGGCAATGGTCCATCACACGCGGGCAGCGCGGGTTGAAGGGGCAGCCGGGCGGGATCGCCGACAGGCGCGGCATCGCACCGGGGATCTGGTTCAGCCGCACCAGGTTCTCCCCAAGCCGGGGAATCGCGCCCATCAGCCCTGCGGTATAGGGATGCCGCGCCGCCAGGATCACGTCGCGCACCGGCCCCACCTCGGCCAGCCGCCCGGCATACATCACCGCCACCCGGTCGGCGGTTTCGGCGATGACCCCCATGTCATGCGTGACGAGCAGGATCGCCGCCCCGCGTTCGGCGCAAAGCTCTTTCATCACGTCGATGATCTGCGCCTGCACCGAGACATCGAGCGCGGTCGTCGGCTCATCGGCAATCACCAGATCGGGCTCGGCACACAAGGCAAGGGCGATGACCACCCGCTGCCGCATCCCGCCGGAAAACTGGTGCGGATAATCGTCGATCCGCCGCGCGGCATCCGGGATGCCGACGTCATCCAGAAGCCCGATCGCCCGTTTCCGCGCCGCATCCTGCGACAGGGGCAGGTGGGTGCGGATCGTCTCGATCAATTGGTCCGAGATGCGGTAAAGGGGGTTGAGCGAGGTGAGCGGGTCCTGAAAGATCATCCCGATCCGGCGGCCCCGGATGGCGCGCATCGCCTCGGGCGGGAGGCTGTCGATCCGCTGGCCATTGAGCCAGACCTCACCCCGCGCGATGCGGCCGGGGGCCTCGATCAGGCCGATGATGGCGTTGCCGGTCATCGACTTGCCCGCACCGGATTCGCCGACCATGCCCAGAACCTCACCGGGCATGATGTCAAAGCTGATATCCTCGACCGCGGTCAGGATGCCGTGGCGGGTCGGAAACTCCACGGTCAGGCCGCGCACGGAAAGCAGGGGTTCGGTCATGACGCTTACCGCAGTTTCGGGTTCAAGGCGTCGCGCAGCCAGTCGCCCAGCAGGTTCACCGACAGCGCAAGAAGGACCAGCGTCACCGCCGGAAAGAACAGGATCCACCATTCGCCGGAAAACATGAACTGCTGGCCGATCCGGATCAACGTCCCAAGGCTGGGCTGAGTGGGGGGCACGCCCACGCCCAGAAACGACAGCGTCGCCTCTTCGATGATCGCCAGCGCCAGGCCGATGGTGCCGATGACCAGCACCGGGCCAAGGACGTTGGGCAGGATGTGGCGAAACAGGATCAGCACCGGATGCACCCCCATGATCCGCGCGGCGGCGACATAGTCCTTCTCCCGCTCGACCATCGTGGCCCCGCGCACCGTCCGCGCGAACTGCGCCCAGTTGGCCAGCCCGATGGCCAGGATCAGGACCCAGATCGCCAGGCTTTCCTGCTGGTTCGCCGGCAGAATACCCTTCGCAACCCCGAAGATCAGAAGGGCGATCAGGATGGCCGGAAAGCTGAGCTGGATGTCCGCGATCCGCATGATCACCGCATCCACCATACCGCCGCTATACCCGGCAGCAAGGCCAAGACCCATGCCCAGCACGATGGCAAAAAGCGTCGCCATGACGCCTACGAACAGCGACACCCGGCTGCCGTACATGATGGTCGACAACACGTCCCGCGCCTGATGATCCGCGCCCATCAGGAACCAGTTGTCGCTGAAAGCGCTTTTGCTGGCGGGTGGGGTAAAGCCGTCCATCAGGGTCAGCGTGGCCGGGTTGAACGGGTCATAGGGGGCGATCAGCGGGGCAAACAGGGCCACAAGGATGAGGGTAAGGGCCACGACGGTCGCCCCGACCGCCACCGGCGATTGCGTCCAGGACCAGAAGATGTCGCTGTCCAGAATCCGGCGCAGGCGGCTGGGCGGGCGGGGCGGCGGCAGGGGCTTTGCGGGGGAGATGTCCAGGGTGCTCATTGGCTCAATGCCCTTTTCCGGCGCGCAGGCGCGGGTCCACGACGAAATACAACAGGTCCACCACCAAGTTGATCAGCACGAAGATGAGCGCGATGAACATGAGATACGCCGCCATCACCGGCACATCCACGTCCCGCACCGAGGTCACGAACAGCGACCCGACCCCGGGCCACTGGAACACGCTTTCGGTGACGATGGCGAAGGCGATGACCGAGCCGAGTTGCAGCCCGGTGATGGTGATGACCGGGATCATCGTGTTCTTCAGCGCATGGCCGAAGTTGATCGCCCGCCGCGTCAACCCGCGCGCCTTGGCAAAGCGGATGTATTCGGTGCGCATCACCTCCAGCATCTCGGCGCGGACGAGGCGCATGATCAGCGTCAGTTGGAACAGGGACAGCGTGATCGCGGGCAGGATCAGCGACCGCAGGCCGCTTTCGGTCAAAAGCCCGGTCCGCCACCAGCCAAGATCGACCACCTCGCCCCGCCCGTTGGAGGGAAGCCAGCCAAGCTCTACCGCGAACAGATAGATCAGCCCGATCCCGATCAGGAAGGTCGGCAGCGACACGCCGATCAGCGACACCGCCATGATCCCCGAAGAGAAATAGCCGCGCGGGTTCAGCGCGGTATAGACCCCAAGCACGACCCCCACCACCAAGGCGATCAGTGCCGAGGCGAAGGCAAGCTCGATCGTGGCAGGCAGGCGCGACAGGATCAGTTCGGTCACCGGTTGCTGCAGGCGGTACGAGATGCCGAATTCGCCCTGCAGCGCGTTGCCGATGAAGCGCGCGAACTGCACGATCACCGGGTCGTTCAGCCCCAGACGCTCCCGCATGATTTCGCGGTCTTCCAGCCGGGTCTCGACCCCCACCATGCTGCTGATCGGGTCGCCGACGTAGCGAAAGATCACAAAGGCGATCAGCGCCACGAACAGCATCACCAGCGCCGATTGCGCCAGTCGCCTGATGATGAAAGCCAGCATCGCCCCCCCACGCCTTGCAAAGAAAACCGCCGCGAGGGAAACCCCCGCGGCAGCCTGTCACGGTGCCCTTGTCACTCGCTGATGGTGACCGAGGACATCAGCGGCTGGTTCTCCGGGTGGACCGGCAGGGTGAAGCGATCATTCATCGCATAGGCCAGCACCTGGTTGTGGATCGGCAGAAGGACGCGTTCCGCCTTCACCACAGCCCAGATCTCGGCGATGGTGGCGTTGCGCACGTCGAGATCGGTTTCCGTCCCCAGCGACTTGATCTTCGCGTCAAGCTCCGGGTTGGAATAAAGCCCGGCGTTATAGGCGCCGTAGCTGCCGTCCTTGGTGTGGATGAGGTCGTTGAAAACGTAAGCCGAGTCAAAGGTCGGCACCCCCCAACCCAACAGGTAGAAGTCGGTCTCGCTTGACGTGACCAGCGGTGAGTGCTGGGCAATCGGGCGCGAGGCGAGCGTCACATCAATCTCGATCTGCCCCAGCATGCCGACAACGGCCTGGGCAATCGCCTCGTCGTTGACATAGCGGTTGTTCGGCGTGTCAAGCGTCACGCTGAACCCGTCGGGATAGCCCGCTTCGGCCATCAGGGCACGGGCGCGGTCAAGATCGACGGCGGGGAAGGCGTCAAGCTCTGGCGTCCAGCCGTTGACGAAGGGCGGATTTGCCACGCCGGTCGGCAGCGACTGGCCACGCATCACCACCTGCTGGATCGCGACACGGTCCACCGCAAGCTCCATCGCCTCGCGCACACGGGGGTCGTTGAAGGGGTTGCGGTCGGTGATGTTCGATGACGCAAGCGGCGCATCGCCGAACTTGTAGCCAAAGTAGATCACCCGGTTTTCCGGCCCGGTCTCGACCTTGATGCCCTCGGTCCCGGCCAGCCGGTCGATGTCCTGCACCGGCACGTCCTGGACGATGTCCACCTCACCCGACAACAAGGCCGCAACCCGGGTCGCGGCATCAGAGATCGGCAGATAGATGATCTCGGTCACCGCAGGCTTTTCTTCCGCCCAGTGGTCTTCGTTGATCGCCAGCACCGATTGCACGTCCACCTCGCGCGAGACCAGCTTGTAGGGGCCGGTGCCGTTGGTGTTGCGGACGGCAAAGTTGTCTTCGCCGGCGGCATAGTCCTGCACCTCGACCACGTTGTTCGCCTCGGACCAGGTCTTGTCCATGATGAAGGTGTTGGTCAGGTTGTCGATGTAAAGCGGCGAAGGGCCGACCATCTTGACCTCGACCGTCAGATCGTCAACGGCGGTGACGCTTTCCACCTCGACATGCAACTGGCGCATGTTCGACTTTTCCGACCGCGCGCGGTCGAGCGAGAAGACCACATCCTCGGCGGTGAAGGCCGAGCCGTCGTGGAAGGTCACCCCGTCGCGCAGCTTGAACACCCAGGTGGTCGGATCGTCGGGCTTCAGTTCCCACGACAGCGCAAGGCGCGGCTGCAGCGTGCCCTCGACATCGCGGTCGACCAGAGTTTCATAGATGTGATGGGCAAAGTTGTGCGTGACCCCCTGGTTCTGCGCGTGCGGATCCAGTGTCAGCGCGTCCGAGGCCCGCGCCCAGCGGATGGTTTCGGCCGAGACGGTGGTAACCAGAATCGACGTCGAAAGCAGGGCAGCCGCCAAGCCGATGATTGCCTTTTTCATTGAAGAACCTCCCTATTTTACGATTTCTCCCTTGGTGGCGGGCTCCTGATGGGGAAAGCCAGCATCTGGCTGTTTCCGGCCACGCCACAATAACCGAAGGGGCCGCGAGTGCGGCCCCTGGAAGTCTGGTGGAAAGCTCAGTT
>NCDS01000034.1 GCA_002280315.1 Rhodobacterales bacterium 32-66-7
ACCGGAGGCCGCCTTGATCGTGTTGCCATGCATCGGGTCGCAGGACCAAAGCACATTCGCGCCCTCGGATCGCACGGTCTTGATCAGGCGCGGCAGGTTGTCGCCGACCTTCCCGGCCCCGAAGCGGGCGATCAGGGTCAGACGGCCGGGCTCGTTCTCCGGGTTCAGCTTGGCCATCAACACTTTCAGATCCTCGACCGTGGTCGAGGGGCCGCATTTCAGCCCGATCGGGTTCAGCACCCCCCGCGCGAATTCGACATGCGCGCCGTCGGGCTGCCGGGTGCGGTCGCCGATCCAGATCATGTGACCCGAGCCTGCCACGTTCTGCCCGGTCAGGCTGTCGACCCGGGCAAGCGCCTCTTCATACTCCAAGAGCAAAGCCTCATGGCTGGTGTAGAAATCGACGCGGGACAATTCGTTCGCGGTGTCCGAATTCACCCCGGCGGCGTTCATGAAGTCCAGGGCGTCCGAGATCCGGTTCGCCATCTCGCGGTAGCGTTCGGCCTTGTCGTGTTCGGCAAAACCAAGCGTCCAGGAATGCACCCGGTGGATATCGGCAAACCCGCCGGTCGAGAACGCGCGGAGAAGGTTCAGCGAGGCTGCGGCCTGGGTATAGGCCTGCAGCATCCGCTGCGGGTCGGGCGTGCGGGCGGCAAGCGTCGGTTCGAACCCGTTGATGATGTCGCCCTTGTAGCTGGGCAGTTCCACGCCATCGATCACCTCGGTCGGGGCAGAGCGTGGCTTGGCGAACTGGCCCGCCATCCGGCCGACCTTGATCACCGGAACCTTGGCGGCATAGGTCAGCACGACCGCCATCTGCAGCATGACCCGGAAGGTGTCGCGGATGTTGTCGGCGGAAAACTCGGCAAAGCTTTCGGCGCAATCGCCACCTTGCAGAAGGAACGCCTTCCCCTCCGCCGCCGCTGCGAGCGACTTTTTCAGCCGTCGCGCCTCACCTGCGAAAACCAGGGGCGGGTATTTGGCAAGCTGCGCCTCGACCCCGGTCAACGCCGACTGGTCGGGATAGTCCGGCATCTGGACCCGCGGCTTGCCGCGCCATGCCGATTTCGTCCATCCCTTGGTCATTGTCGCCTCCGCCGTCGGTTGCCTGCCATCGGGGCAGATCGGGCAGCGGTATAGCCTTCCGTTTCCGCCTTTGCAAAGGGCGATTGGGCGGAAACTGATCGGATCGCCCCTTGCGGAGGGGCATTATTTCAGGTTCGCTGGTAGAAACACGACGCCCAAAGGTCGCAGACATGACTACCGCCCCCCAAAAAGCCACCCAGACCGCCAAGGCCGCAGCCCCGCGCCGCTTTGTCTTTCTGCTTCTGGACCGCTTCACGCTGATCAACTTCGCCGGTGCCATCGAACCCCTGCGCCTGGCCAACCACGCGGCGGGTGAGACGCTTTATTCCTGGCGGCTTTGTGGTGAGGGGGTAGAGAAAAGCTGCTCCAACGGCGCGACGTTCCGGCTTGATCTTGGTCTGGATGAGATGGAGCGGGATGATACCGTCCTGGTTTGCGGCGGGGTCGATATCCAGAAGACCACCACCAAAGCCGTGATCGCCTGGCTGCGGCGTGAGGCGCGGCGGGGGATCACCATCGGCGGGCTTTGCACCGCGTCCCATACCCTGGCCAAGGCGGGACTGCTGGACGGGAAGAAGGCGACGATCCACTGGGAAAACCAGGATGGTTTCGCCGAGGAATTCGACGATGTGAAGCTGACGAAATCGGTCTTCGTGATGGACGGCAACCGCTGGTCGACCGCCGGGGGGATCAGTTCCATCGACCTGATGCTGAAGATCATCGCGGCGGATCATGGTGAGGATCTGGCCAATACCGTCGCCGACCAGTTGATCTATTCCACCATCCGCACCGATCAGGACACCCAGCGCCTGTCGATCCCGACCCGGATCGGCGTGCGGCATCCAAAGCTGTCCCAGGTCATCCAGATGATGGAGGGCAACATCGAAGACCCGATGTCCCCCGCCGACCTGGCGGAGGAGGTGGGAATGTCCACCCGCCAGTTGGAGCGCCTGTTCCGCCGCTACCTCAACCGCTCCCCCAAGCGCTATTACATGGAATTGCGGCTGCAAAAGGCGCGCAACCTGTTGATGCAGACGGATATGAGCGTGATCAACGTGGCCCTGGCCTGCGGCTTCGCCTCGCCCAGCCATTTCTCTAAATGCTACCGCAGCCACTACAACACCACGCCGTATCGGGAACGTGGCAGTCAGGGCATGCCCGGCGCAGTGCAGGTGCGGCTGTCGATCTGAGGCGGGAGGCGGCGGGGCTTTCACCCCGCCGCAAGGCTCAGAACACCGACTTGGCGAGCGGGTCAGCCCCGAAGCGGTTCACGCCGGCGGTGCCTTTGGTGGCGTACCAGACGATCAGCAGGATGAAGCCGACAATCGGAACCAGCGCGATGAAGAGCCACCAGCCCGAACGGTCGGTGTCATGCAGGCGGCGAATGGTGACGGCAATGCCGGGCAAAACGTTCAGAAGCGACCAGATCAACGACAGCGGTCCACCGGCAAAGTTTGCCGAAAACTCGCCAGGAGCGCTGGTCACCGTGCCTTGGCCAAGGCCAAGCGCGGATTCGATGAGCCCGATGACAATGGCGGCGATGATTGAAAACAGAACGTACCACCAATACTCCGACCGGGGCGCGCGGTCCGAGAAGTTCACGAAGTTGCGGTAAACGCTCTGCACGGCTTCGACAAAATTCATCTTCGTCTCCAAAGGTTGACAGGGATTTGACCCTGCGTCACCTTGGCGCAATCACATGCGATCACAAAGCTGTTTCTGATTGTGACCGCGTAGACGTCGGGTAAACGTGACCCGCAGGCCACCCTATTCCCCAGCCGGAGCCAGCCGATACGCCGCGCCATCGTTGACCGACAGGAACCAGATCGATCCATCCGGTGCTTCCACCACATCGCGGACTCGGCCGGTTTCGCGGCTGGAGATCCGCTCTTCGTCATAACCAGTCGCCGACAGGGTGTCGGGGTTGAGCCGCCCGAGAAAGTCAGCCTTGAGCGAGCCATAGAAGATGTCGCCGCGCCAGGACGGGATCAGGCGGCCGGAATAGACCATAAGGCCCGAGGGCGCGATGGAGGGGTCCCAATAATGCAAGGGCTGCTCCAGCCCCGGGGCGCTGATGCCGACCCCGATCGGCTGATCATCGTAATTCACGCCGTAGCTGATGATCGGCCAGCCATAGTTGCGCCCCGCTGCGGGGGCATTCAGCTCATCCCCGCCCTGCGCCCCATGCTCGATGACCAAAAACCGCCCGGTCAGATCCAGCGCAGCACCTTGCGGATTGCGGTGACCGAGCGAATAGACCCCTGGCAAAGCACCCGGAAGCTCGGTCGCCGGATTGCCCTGCCGGTCCAGATGGATCACCTTGCCCTCAGCCCGGCTTGGGTCCTGCGCCTCCATCCCCTCGGGGCCGGTGCCACGGTCGCCGAAGGCGGCAAGGATCGTGCCATCCGCCGTCTCGACCAGCCGCGCGCCGAAGTGCCGGCCACCAGACGACCCGGGCGGCATCTCGAAAAGGGTGACAAAACCCTCCAGCCGGGTGCCGTCGGCCGAGAGGGTCCCCTTGCCGACAGCCGTGCCCGAGCCGCCGTCCTGCGGCTTGGCGAAGGTCAGCCACACCTCACGCGAGGTGGCGAAATCGGCGGGGATCATCACGTCAAGAAGACCACCCTGCCCCTCGACCTGCAATTCGGGCAGGCCGGTGATGCGGACCGGATCGGTCAGGGGTGCCGCATAACGGTTCAGCCGCCCGTCGCGTTCGGTGATCAGAAACCCTCCCTCTGGAAGAAAGTCGATGGCCCAGGGCTCCTCCAGCCCGACGGCCACCGGCGCGATCCGCATCGGTCCGGCCGAGGTTTCGACCGTGGTTTCGGCCATGCTGGCAAAGGCCGCAAGACCGAAGGCGATGACAAGGACCGAGACATAGGACATGGTTTCTTTCCCCTTCGTTGCCTTGCCAACATAGCATCGTGACGGCGCAGTCCCAGCCGGACCGCTTCACAACCCCGTTTGTGGCGCAAGAAGCCTCTTGACCCCGCCGTTTCGGCGCCTTGTCAAACTGCTTTTCTTTTCACGGACGCCCCTCTAGGTTACCCACAGGATTGCGATCCATTTAGGGAGTTAACAATGAAAAAACTGCTTCTCGCGACCGTGGCTGTCACGGCGCTTGCGGGTGCTGCTGTGGCTGAAGAAGTCAAGCTGGGCATCTTCATCGGCTTTACCGGCCCGATTGAATCCCTGACCGGCCACATGGCCGCGGCCGCCGACCTTGCGATGAAGGAAGCGTCGGATTCGGGGATGTTCATGGACGGCTCGACCGTTGTGGGCGTCCGCGCCGACAGCACCTGCGCCATCGATACCGCTGCTGGCACCGCCGCGGCTGAGCGTCTGATCACCGCCGAAGGCGTCAAGGGCATCATCGGCGGCGACTGCTCCGGCATCACCGGCGCCGTGCTGCAGAACGTGGCCCGCCCGAACGGCATGGTCATGATCTCGCCCTCGGCCACCTCGCCCGCGCTGACCACGGCGGAAGATGACGGCCTTTTCTTCCGCACCGCACCGTCTGATGCGCGTGAGGGTGAGGTCATGGCCGACATCCTGACCGAAAAGGGCGTGAAGTCGATCGCGCTGACCTATACCAACAACGACTACGGCAAGGGTCTGGCCGAAGCTATCGCCTCGGCCTTCACCGCCAAGGGTGGCACGATCACGATCAACGCAGCGCATGAGGACGGCAAGGCCGACTATGCGGCGGAAGTCGCGGCGCTCGCCTCGGCTGGCGGGGACCTGCTGGTCGTCGCGGGCTATCTGGACCAGGGCGGCAAGGGCATCATCCAGGCCTCGCTCGACTCGGGTGCGTTCAGCCAGTTCGGTCTGCCCGGCGGCATGGTGGGCGACAGCCTGCCCGCAGCCATCGGCCCGGCGCTTGACGGCTCGTACGGTCAGGTCGCCCAGTCGGACTCGGCTGGTGCGGCGATCCTGGTCGAGATGGGCAAGACGAACGCAGTTCCGTTCGACGCAACCTCGCCCTACACGCCTGAATCCTATGACGCCGCCGCGCTGATCATCCTGGCGATGCAGGCTGCCGGGTCGACCGATCCGCAGGTCTACAAGGACAAGGTGCTTGAAGTGGCGAACGGTCCGGCGGACGGGTCGGGCGTCAAGATCCTGCCCGGCGAGCTTGCCAAGGGGTTGGAGCTGATCAAGGCCGGCACCGCCATCGACTATGATGGCGCATCGGGTGTGGCGCTGATCGGTCCGGGCGAAAGCGCCGGCCGCTACAAGCAGTTCGAGGTCAAGGGCGGCGTCTACGAGACGGTGACCTTCCGCTAGGCGCAGAATACCGATTGACAGAAAACAACGGCCCGGGCATGTCCCCGGGCCGTTGCACGAGAACCTGCCCGCCAGTTGGGGACCCTGTGGCGGGGCAGAAGGGGACCAGATGATCGTAGTCGAAGACCTGCACCGGCATTTCGGCGGCTTTCGCGCCGTTGACGGTGCATCGCTGACCATCAGGACCGGCACGATCACCGGCCTGATCGGGCCGAACGGCGCGGGCAAGACCACCCTCTTCAACGTGATCGCCGGGCGTCTGCCACCGACCTCCGGCCGGGTGCTGATGGACGGCGAGGATATCACCGGTCTGCCGCCGCATGTCCTCTTTCACAAGGGCCTGTTGCGGACCTTTCAGATCGCGCATGAATTCGGGTCGATGACCGTGCGGGAAAACCTGATGATGGTGCCCGAGCACCAGGCGGGTGAGACGCTTTGGAACACCTGGTTCGCCCGTGGCCGCGTCGCCGCCGAAGAGGCCCGCATCCGCGCCAAGGCCGATGAGGTGCTGGAGTTCCTGACGATCAGCCACCTTGCCGACCAGAAGGCCAGCATGATCTCGGGCGGGCAGAAGAAGCTCCTGGAGCTTGGCCGCACCATGATGGTGGACGCGAAGATCGTCTTTCTGGATGAGGTTGGGGCCGGCGTGAACCGCACGCTTCTCAACACCATCGGCGATGCCATCGTGCGGCTGAACCGCGAACGCGGCTATACCTTCTGCGTGATCGAACATGACATGGATTTCATCGGCAAGCTGTGCGACCCGGTGATCGTCATGGCCGAGGGCAAGGTGCTGGCCGAAGGCACCGCCGATCAGGTCCGCAGCGATGAGCGGGTGATCGAGGCCTATCTTGGCACCGGCTTGAAGAACAAGGCCAAGGAAGCGGGGCTCCATGTCTGACCCGACCTCTCCCACCCAAAAATTTTCGCCGAAAATTCTTGGCGCCCAAGGCCTGGGTGCAGCGCATGGCTGAACCCTTCCTCATCGGCGAGGCGATGACCGGCGGCTATGGTGCGGTCGATATCCTCCACGCCTGCACCATTGCGGTGGAACCCGGCGAGATCGCGGTCATCGTCGGCCCGAACGGGGCGGGCAAGTCGACTGCGATGAAGGCGGTCTTCGGCATGCTCACCTTGCGCGGCGGCCATGTACGGCTGGACGGTGAGGATATCACGGCCCTTTCCCCGCAAGCCCGGGTCGCCAAGGGCATGGCCTTCGTGCCGCAAACGCAGAACATCTTCACCTCGATGACGGTGGAGGAGAACCTGGAAATGGGCGCGTTCCTCCGCCGTGACGACATCAAGACCACGCTCGATCAGGTCTATCACCTGTTCCCGATCCTGAAGACCAAGCGCCGTCAGGCGGCGGGTGAACTTTCCGGCGGTCAGCGCCAGCAGGTCGCGGTGGGTCGGGCACTCATGACCCAGCCGAAGGTCCTGATGCTGGACGAACCCACCGCCGGGGTCAGCCCGATCGTGATGGACGAACTTTTCGACCGCATCATCGAGGTCGCCCGCACCGGCATTTCCATCCTGATGGTCGAACAGAACGCCCGCCAGGCGCTGGAGATTGCCGACAAGGGCTATGTCCTCGTGCAGGGCGCCAACCGTTTCACCGACACCGGCAAGGCCCTGATGGCCGACCCCGAGGTCCGCCGTTCATTTCTGGGAGGATGACATGCGCAGTCTGATCGCAGCCATTGCCCTGCTGCCCACCCCGGCCCTTGCCGCCTTTGATTGCGTCTTGGTCGAGGAATGTTCCAACTCCGGCTGTGAGGCCGTTGACGGCGGCCCGCTGCTGATCAAGGACGAGGGTGACAACTGGACCATAACCATGAATGACGGACAGTTGGTGGGCTATTCGGCCTGGGCCCTGGAATCGGACACTTTCGCAGACGGCGAGGTTGCCATCCTCATGCCGACACAAGACGGGTTCACCGGGCTCATCAACGTATACTCGACCGGTGAGCTGGTCTTTACCTTGCATTCCAATATCTTCAAAGCGGGCGCAATCACCTACTTCGGCAATTGCGCTAGTGAAGGCGGCTGATGAGCCACTTCCCCCTCCCTGCCCTGCACTCAGGAACCTGAGCCGATGGACGCGCTGAACGCCCTTGTCGCCTTTCTGAACTTCGTCTTCATCCCCGGGGCCGCCTATGGCGCGCAGCTGGCGCTTGGGGCGCTTGGGATCACGCTGGTCTACGGGATTTTGCGGTTTTCCAACTTCGCCCATGGCGACACGATGGCCTTTGGCGCGATGGTCACGATCCTGATGACCTGGTGGTTCCAGGGCATGGGCATCAGCTTCGGCCCCCTGCCCACCGCGCTTCTGGCGCTGCCGTTCGGCATCGCGGCGACGGCGGGGTTTGTCCTTGCGACCGACCGGGTGGTCTACCGCTTCTACCGCCGTCAGAAGGCATCATCCACGATTGTGGTCATCGTCTCCCTCGGCGTGATGTTCGTGATGAACGGCATCATCCGCTTTGTGATCGGCGTGGATGAGCAGAACTTCAGCGACGGCGCGCGGTTTCTGGTCAACCCGCAGGAGTTCAAGACCTTCACCGGCCTGGCGGAGCCTTTGGCGATCAAGACCACGCAGGCGGTGACGCTGGTGACGGCGGTGATCGTCGTGGCCTTCCTGTTCTGGTTTCTGCAAAAGACCCGCACCGGCAAGTCGATGCGGGCGTTTTCGGACAATGAGGATCTGGCGCTTCTGTCCGGCATCAACCCCGACCGGGTGGTTGCGGTGACCTGGATCCTTGCCGCCGGGATCGCCACGATTGCCGGGGTGCTGTACGGCCTCGACAAGTCGTTCAAGCCGTTCACCTATTTCCAGCTTCTTTTGCCGATGTTCGCCGCTGCCATCGTGGGTGGGCTTGGCAACCCCTTGGGCGCGATTGCCGGTGGCTTCGTCATCGCGTTTTCCGAGGTGATGGTGACCAACGCCTGGAAGAAGGTCGCGAACTACCTTCTGCCCGACAACTTGCAGGTCGACGGGTTGGTGCAGCTGCTGTCGACCGATTACAAATTCGCGGTCAGCTTCACGATCCTGATCATCGTGCTTCTGTTCATGCCGACCGGCCTTTTCAAGGGGAAATCCCTATGACCGCGCGCAACCTTCTCCTCTTCGCTGCGGTCGCCAGCCTGTACCTCATGACCGGGGTGTTCCAAAGCTGGAACCTGTCGCTGTCGATCCTGAATGCCGCGCTTCTGGCCACCATCGCGGCGCTTGGGGTCAACATGCAATGGGGCTATGCCGGGCTGTTTTCCGTCGGCACGATGGGCTTTACCGCGCTGGGGGGGCTGGCGGTGGTCCTCGTCTCGGCCCGGCCGAATGTCGACAACTGGCAGGCGGGGGGCTGGGGTATCCTTCTTGCGCTGGTCCTTGGCGCGCTGTCGGTCGCAGCGGCAGTCATCGCGCGGCGCGCCCTGCCGCGCGGGCGGGGGCGATCCCTGGCCGTCCTTGCGATCCTGATCGGCGGGTTCTTCCTGTTCCGCGCGGTCTTTGACCCCAACACCACCGCGGCCGAGGCGATCAACCCGGAGTTTGCCGGAAACCTCGGTGGCCTTGGCCTGCCCTCGCTTTTCGCCTGGCCGGTCGGCGGGCTTCTGGCGGCGGCGGCGGCCTGGGCCATCGGCAAGACCGCCCTTGGCCTGCGGTCGGACTACCTTGCCATCGCCACGCTGGGCATCGCCGAGATCACCGTCTCGGTGATCAAGAACGAAGACTGGCTCGCGCGGGGGGTGAAGAACATCATCGACCTGCCCCGGCCCTGGCCGGTGCCCTATGAGGTGGACCTGCAGCAGGACCCCGGTTTTCTTGACCTCGTGTCGCGCTGGGGGTTTGATCCCGTCTTCGCCTCGACCATCGGGGTAAAACTGCTTTATGCGGGCATGTTCGGCCTTGTCCTTGCCGCGATCATCTGGGCGTTTGAGCGTGCGCTGAACAGCCCCTGGGGCCGGATGATGCGCGCGATCCGAGACAATGAGGTGTCGGCAGCCGCGATGGGCAAGGACGTGACCGGGCGGCATCTGCAGGTCTTCATCCTTGGCTCTGCCGTCATCGGCTTTGCCGGCGCGATGATGACCTCGATGGACGGGCAGTTGACGCCGGGGACCTACAACCCCCTGCGGTTCACCTTCCTGGTCTGGGTGATGGTGATCGTCGGCGGGTCGGGCAACAACTGGGGCACGGTGCTCGGTGGCCTTCTGATCGGCTGGCTCTGGCTCGTGGTTGAAAACATCGGGCCGAACATCATGGGGCTGATGACCTGGCCCTTCCCCGATGGCGCGCTGAAAGCCCATCTTCTGGGCAGTGCCGAGCATATGCGGCTTCTGACCATGGGGGTGATCCTGCTTCTCGTCATGCGCTTCAGCCCGCGCGGCCTGATCCCCGAGAAGTGACCGCCTGCGACAAATTTTGTCGTAAAACCGCATGATCGCCCGCTCCGCCCCGGCCAGATTGGCCCGGGGCAACAAGGGAGCGGTCCAATGAAAACCCATGCGCGCGTGGTCGTGATCGGCGGCGGCGTCGTCGGCTGTTCGGTGCTGTACCACCTGACCAAGCTTGGCTGGTCGGATGTCATGCTGGTAGAGCGGGCGGAACTGACCGCGGGTTCGACCTGGCACGCGGCGGGCGGGTTTCACACGCTGAACGGCGACACCAACATGGCCGCCCTCCAAGGCTACACCATCCGGCTTTACAAGGAGCTGGAGGCGATCACCGGCATGTCCTGCGGCCTCCACCATGTTGGCGGCATTACACTCGCCGACAACGAGCAGCGGTTCGACCAGCTGAAGGCCGAACGCGCCAAACACCGCTACATGGGCCTTGATACCGCGATCCTGTCTCCGGCTGAGGTTGAGACGATGACCGACGGCATGGTCAACACCAAGGGCATCATCGGCGCGCTTTATGACCCCCTTGACGGCCACCTTGACCCCTACGGCACCACCCATGCCTATGCCAAGGCCGCGAAGATGGGCGGGGCCGAGATTGTCCTTCACACCAAGGTCATCGCCACCAACCACACCAAGGGCGGCTGGGAAGTGGTCACCGACAAGGGCACCGTCACCTGCGAGCATCTGGTGAACGCCGCCGGTCTTTGGGCGCGTGAGGTTGGCGCGATGGCGGGGGTCTACCTCCCCCTCCTGCCGATGGCGCACCAGTATCTGGTGACCGATGACATCCCCGAAATTGTCGCCCGCGGCGGCCGCGAATTTCCCCACGTCATGGACCCGGGCGGGGAGTCCTACCTGCGCCAGGAAGGCCGGGGCTTCTGCATCGGCTTTTATGAAAAGCCCTGCGAGGGGTGGAGCATCGATGGCACCCCCTGGACCTGGGGGCAGGAGCTCCTCTCCGAACAGTTCGACAAGATCGCTGACAGCGTCGAATTCGCCTACAAACGCTTCCCTGCCCTCCAGCGCGCGGGCGTCAAGCGGGTGATCCACGGCCCCTTCACCTTTGCCCCCGACGGCAACCCCCTGATCGGTCCGGTGCAGGGCCTGCGCAACTACTGGTCGGCCTGCGCGGTCATGGCGGGCTTTTCCCAAGGCGGCGGGATGGGTCTGGCGCTGGCGCAATGGATGATCGAGGGCGAGGTGGAGCGCGACCCGCGCGGCTTCGACGTGTCGCGCTTCGGCACCTGGACCAGCCCCGGCTATACCGTCCCGAAGGTGATCGAAAACTACCAGATGCGGTTTTCGGTCGGCTACCCGAACGAGGAACGCCCCGCCGCCCGCCCGTTCCGCACCACGCCGATGTATGACACCAACACCGCGATGCGCGCGGTCTGGGGCCAGCAATACGGGCTGGAGGTGGTCAACTACTACGCCCTGCCGGGTGATCCGACCTATGAAGAGCCGACCTTCAAACGCTCCAACGCGTGGGAAGCGACGAAGGCCGAGGTGATGGCGGTGCGAAGCGGTGTCGGCATCAACGAGCTGCAGAATTTTGGCAAGTATGTGGTCAAGGGTCCGAACGCCCGCGCCTGGCTCGACCGGATCATGGCGGGCAATATCCCGAAACCGGGCCGGCTGAGCCTCACGCCGATGCTGGCCCATTCGGGCAAGATCATCGGCGATTTCACCGTCTCCTGCCTGTCGGAGACCGAGTTCCAATTGACCGCCAGCTACGGCGCGCAGGGCTGGCACTACCGCTGGTTCGAACAGCAGGCGATGGACGGCGTCACGGTCGAGAACGTCTCCGACGCGCGGTCGGGCTTCCAGATCGCCGGGCCAAAGGCGCGTGAGTTGCTGTCCCGGGTCACGCGCAGCGATGTCTCGGCCGAGGCGTTCAAGTTCATGGACGTGCGCCCGATGACCGTCGGCATGGCGACACGCTCACCGCCGCCGGGGCTGACCTTGGCCTCCGCGCCTTCGGGATGCGCGCGATGATGTCCCTGCGGCTGGACAAATGGTTCGGCTCCTGGGGGCGGGAGTTCAGTCCGGACTATACCCCCGCCGAAACCGGGCTTGACCGCTTTATCCGCTGGAACAAGCCGTCCGACTGGATCGGCAAGGCGGCGGCGACGGCCGAGAAGGCCTCCGGTCCGAAGCGGCGGCTGGTCAGCTTTGTCGTCGATGCCAAGGACGCCGATGTCGTGGCGTGGGAGCCGATCTGGCTGGACGGCGCGGTCGTGGGCTTCTGCACCAGCGGCGGTTACAGCCACACCACGGCCAAGTCGGTCGCGATGGGGTTCCTGCCCGCCGACCGGGTCGAAGACGGCCTCGCCTGCGAGATCGAGATTCTGGGCGAACGTCGCCGCGCCACGGTGCATCTGGCGCCCCTGTGGGATGACAATGGCCGGATGCGGGCCTAAGCCGTGACCCGGCGCTGAGCGATCCGTCATACGGAAGGCCGGGGTGCGGTGGTGCACCCCGGCCTGATCATTGCAAGACTGGCCTTAGCCCGCCAGCAGCACCCGCGCCTCGTGCGCCTTCAGCGACAGCCGTGCGCCGTCATAACCGTCGGCATTGGCAGCAAGCTCGGGAAACAGGGCAAAAAGCTCTGCCCGGACATCGGCATCAAGGGCCGAGAGCGTCCGTTCCGCCGGCTGAAAGCTTTCGGTCCAGATGCCGTCCGACTGCACGATCTCATGGCTGTCGAAGAGGATGTGGATGTAGACCACCCCCTCTTCGGGCAGTGCACGGGTCGCCTCGATCTGGCCGACGAGATGTTTGGCCGGAACCAGAACCTCAGCCTCGCCGAACAGAAGTTCGGCTTTCGCGCCTTCGATCAGCACCCGGTGCTGCGGCGACACCAGCATCGCCCGGTCCGGACCGGCAGGCCCAAAGGCTCCCCTGGCGATGCGGACCGGCCGCAGTTCGGGCTGGGCGACAAGGTCAAGCATCGAAAGCCGCCGCTTTCCGACCCAGCGCAGCGCTTGCAGCCCATGGTCGCGGGTCATCACCCTGTCGCCGGGCACCAGCGTTTCCACCGCAACCTCACCCCGGTCGGTCAGGATCAGCGTGCCGGGGGTGAAGCAGATCAGCGTCTCGATCTCGTTGAAGTCGATCCGGCCGATCACCACCCCGCCCGCCTTGCCGTTGGCGTCATAGATCGTGATCGTCCCGACCAGGTTCAAAGGATCGGTGCTGGTATAGTCGATCTCTACCCGGTCCCAGCCGTAGACGCTGAAATCGATCGTGTCGTTGTCGGTCGAGATCGGCTCGCCTGCATTGCCACCGCCGTCGACGATGTCATTGCCGTCACCCAGCACCTCATCGAGTTGGACGAGGAAGACATCGTTCCCGGCGCCGCCCCGCATGGTATCCGGCCCTTCGCCACCGCGAAGGATGTCGTCACCATTTCCGCCGTCGAGGCTGTCGTTGCCGGCATCGCCGAACAGAACGTCATTGTCGCCATCACCGAGAAGTGTGTCCTGCCCGACCCCACCATAGAGCGTGTCCCTCCCAGTGCCACCCGACAGCGAATCGGCGCCGGTATCGCCGCTTAGAAGATCGTCGTTGGCATCGCCCGAGATAACGTCCGAGCCCGCGCCGCCGTAGATGGTGTCGTTGCCGTCACCGCCGTTCAGCAGGTCGGCACCATCCACGATCGACGTGATCTGCACGTCATCGACAAGTGCCCCCAAACTGTCGCCGTCGCCAATCTCGGTAAAGCGCAGCGTATAGGTGCCGGCGGCAGGGAAATCGAAATTGAGCGTGTAATTGGTCCAGTTCGGAAGAACGTTGGATCCCGGCAGGATCGTCTGGGAAAAGATGACATTGTTGGACGCATCCACGATGTCGACGCGATAGCCGTCCAGACCGACCTGCCCTTGGGTTCGCAGGATCCCGCGGAACGTCAACTGGGCTGAAGATGCCTCGCCGACGCTGAAGCTTTGGTTCATCACCGTGATCTGGCCGGCGTTCCCGTCGATTTCCGCGACAGTGTTTGATGTTCCACCGCCACCGGTGAAATAGGCAGTCTCCGGGTTGAACTCCAGATCCGTACCGGTCCAGTTGCCGCCACCGTTGCTGCCCGAAAGGCCGGTGAACCCGCCGTTCACGATGAAGTTGGCGCTCGTTTCCGCCGTGCCGCCGCCATAGATGAGATCGTTGCCCGAGCCGCCATCGACCGTGTCGTCCCCAGCGCCGCCAAGGACGGTGTCGTTGCCGCCGGCCGCGCTGATCGTGTCGTTGCCAAGGCCGCCCGTCAATCGGTTGGCGGTATCGTCACCGGTCAACGTGTCATTGCCACGGGTGCCGACCAGGTTCTCAATGCCTGAAAGCGAGTCGGTGCCTTCGCCGGTGGCGATGTTCGTGGCAAGACTGGCGTTGACCGCCGTAGTCGAGCCGGCAAAGGACGCGGTGTCGGTATCGCCCCCGCCGATCAGCGTGTCATTTCCCAGACCGCCCATCAGCAGGTCATTGCCACCGCCGCCGTCAAGGACGTTGTTGCCGCCGTTGCCGATCAGCGCGTCGGAAAAATTCGACCCTGTCAGGTTCTCGATGTCGACCAGAGTGTCCCCGGCAGCGTCCCCCCCCGTGCCGATGCTGTTGACCGTGACGACAACGCCCGATGCAGAATCGACATAACTTGCGGTATCGCCCGTCCCGCCGTCGCCGTCGATGATGTCCGCCCCGGCGCCCCCGATGAGAGTATCATTCTGATCGCCGCCGAACAGCGTGTCGGCCCCAGCCCCGCCGAAAAGCACATCCGCGCCGGTGCCGCCGGAAAGCGAGTCGCCATCGTTGCCACCAAAGAGCGTGTCAGCCCCGTCGCCGCCGAAGAGGCTGTCGCTCCCCGCTCCGCCGAAAAGCCGGTTTGCGACGGTGTCACCGGTGATGCTGTCGGCAAAATTGCTGCCGACGATATGTTCGATGCCGGTCAGGGTGTCCCGGTCGCTGTTACCCTCATCAGGCGGGTTGAAGACAGCCGCGCCCCCGATCAGGGTCAGGTTGACGGCAGCGTCGCCAAGCGAGAAATCGACGGTGTCATTGCCTCCACCCCCGTCAAGCGAGTCCGAGTCGGGACCGATGAAAGTTCCGGCATAAAGGTAGTCGTCGCCACTTCCGCCGAACAGGCGGTCATTGCCGCTGCCGCCTTCAAGTATGTCATTATCGTCACCGCCGAAGACGGTGTCGTTCCCGGCACCGGCAAAGACGGTGTCGTTGCCGGCAAGCATGTCATAGGAATCGGAGGTTCCGACGGTATCGTTGCGGATGTCTGCGCCGCTCGTGCCGGTAATCGTTGCCATTATGTCTTGTCCTGTCCCTTTGTGCCCTTCTTGACCCGATGATCATGTCCCTTTGCGGTCACAATCATGGAGCTTTCGGGCATTCTTTGTGCCGTTGTGGCATCTTTCATCCGCTGGTTGCAAAGCACTGCTGCCGGTTGCGCGGCCACTCGAAATAATTCGGGGTACCCCACCCTAGACCCCCGGCCCGTTGGTGCCGACCACCACGGGTCGGGCAGAGGTGTAGCCCGCAAGCCCTTCGGCGCTGCGCAGGGCGGGGAACATCTCCAGTATCTCAAGCCGTTGGGCATTGCCGATTCCCTTCAGGCTCTGATCATCGGGCTGAAAGGTTTCCGTCCAGATACCGTCGGCAAGCACCACCTCATGCCGATCGCACATGAAATGCACATAGGTCGTGCCGCGCGACTGCACGGTCTGCACCCCTTGCGAGGTCAGGTGCTTGGCCGCGACCAGCGCCTCGCCGCCGGTCTTGCGCAGCGTGGTGCGCCCGATTCCGACCAGCATCCGGTGGTTCGGCGAGACCTGCATGTCCCGCTCCGGCAGGTCCTTGCCGAACGCGCCCTTGCGGATCATGACCGGCAGAAGATGCGGCTCGGCCTGGAAATCATGCAGGAAAAACTGGGACTTGCCGGTCCACACCACCGGCTGCAGGCCATTGTCGCGGGTGATGACGCGGTCACCGGGGCGAACCTCTTCGACCGGGCAGGGACCGCGTTGCGTGGTGATGAACGTGCCGGGCGTGAAGCAGGGCGTCGCCCGGCGCCCGTGTCCGGGGCGCGGACTTGCCCGCCCGGGCAAGCCTGCCAAGGTGGCGGTGGAGGATGAACCGGCGATGCTGACCATGGGAACCCTGTACCATAAACTGTGGATAACTTGCCTCTAAATGTTGATACTTCGTTGCGCGCCGCGGTGAAAAGCGAAAAATCCGGCTTGATGGCAACCAAAGCACCCGTCCAATCGCGCGTTACGTGTACGGGCCAGTCCCGGCCGCAATGCACCCCCACCGGCGGCCAGGGGCAATGGGCCGGGCGTTGCGGTCTTTCCGTTTGATTTCCGATGGTTAGCAATTCTGACAAGATGGATACAGTCAGCCAACAACTGAATGGCGGGCCTGATCCGGGGCAACCGGCAACTTATGGTAGAAAGCACAGCCATTGGCAGAAAGTCGCAACATGGTGAATGCGAAACCCGTAAGTGTTTCCGCCCCGGCAATGAAGCCGGAATATTCGGATGACTGCGAAGCAGAGCGACAAAACCCGGACGAATCAGCGCGGTTGGTGGTGCCCGAGGCGAGACTCGAACTCGCAAGCCTTGCGGCGGAGGATTTTGAGTCCCCTGCGTCTACCATTCCACCACTCGGGCACGGGAATGCGTTTAGTCAAGCTTGACGGGGTCGTCAACCAGACAGGTCCGCCCGCCTCACAACCGGTCGGTGGAAAAGGTGTCGCAATCGGCAAGCTGGCCCGAGGTCAGCCCGGTCGTGAACCAGCGCGCCCGCTGTTCGGAGGTGCCGTGGGTGAAGGTATGCGGCATCGGGCGCTGCCCGGCGTTGCGCTGCAGGGTGTCGTCGCCGATCTGCCGGGCGGCATTCACCGCCTCTTCCAGATCACCGGCGTCGACCACACCCAGCGTGTCGGCGGCTTCGCGGGCCCAGATACCGGACAGGCAATCAGCCTGCAGTTCGATCCGGACCGAGATGGCGTTGCTTTCCTCGGCCGAGACCTCGCGGCGGACCCGGTTCGCCTCGGCCAGGATGCCAAGTTCGTTCTGGACGTGGTGGCCGACCTCATGGGCCACGACATAGGCGGCGGCAAAGTCGCCCCCCGCCCCCAGCCGCTGCGACAGGGTGGTGAAGAAGGCGGTGTCGAGATAGACCTTGCGGTCCGCCGGGCAAAAGAACGGACCCGTCGCCTCGGACGCGCCACCGCAGGGCGAGGGGGTGGCGGTCTTGAAAAGGACGAGCGTCGGCTTGCGGTAGGTCTCGCCCAACTGGTCGGTGAAGACCGTGGCCCAGATCTCTTCGGTATCGGCAAGGACGACCGCGACGAATTCGCCGGCCGCCTGATCGGCGGCGGTAAGGTCAACCGTCTGGCCGGTCGGCGCGGGGCTGGCACCGGTCTGGTCCTGCAAGAGGGGCGTCACATCGATGCCGAGAAACCAGCCGATCAGCAGGACCGCGATCAGCCCCACCCCGCCAAGGCCACCCGCCCGCGCGCCACCGACCGCGCCGCGACCGCCTCTGCGCCGATCCTCGATGTTCGAGCTTTGCCGACGGCCCTTCCATTCCATTCCACGTCTCCCTGAAAGCCGCTGCGCAGGCACAGTCGGGACGCCGCCTGCGATGCTGCCCCCTTCGCTGGTGCCACCTCGATATCGCGACGCAAGTCTAGCCAGGATTCCAGCGCCGCGAAAGCGCCAATACCCCGGCAGGAGGCAAGCCGCTCTGCCTCACTTTCCCCGCCCCACTTTCGCGGCCGTGCAGTTAGAGCTATGGTCGTGACGATTCTACATTTTTCGCAGGGGCCGACATGGAAATCCGCAAGACCCAGCCTTTCGCGCTGACGGCCACCCTTGGCTCGGCGGCGCTTCTGGCAGGGGCCTTCGCATTCCAGTACCTGGGCGGTCTGGCCCCCTGTACGCTTTGCCTCTGGCAGCGCTGGCCACATGCGGCGGCGGTGGTCATCGGGGTGCTGTTCCTGGCGACCGGCTGGCGTTGGCTTCTGGGCCTTGGCGCGCTGGCGGCGCTGGCCACTGCCGGAATCGGCGGGTTTCATGTCGGCGTCGAGCAGGGCTGGTGGGAGGGTCTGCGAACCTGCAGCGCCGGGTCCATCGCCGGGATCTCGACCGCCGACCTCTTGAACCCCGCCGCCGATGTCGCAGCCCCGGTACGTTGCGATGCGATTGCCTGGTCCCTGTTCGGCATCTCGATGGCCGGGTGGAACGCCCTTCTGTCGGTCGGGCTGGCGGGTCTTTGGCTGGCGGGGCTGCGGCGGGGCTGAGCGGCTTTGCCAAGCGGCGGCATTGAAACGGAGCGCCGGGCGGCGCGCACCCTTGTCTCGCCTCTGCGCGCAAGCGCGCAACCGGCTCGGACGATGGGGGCATTCTGCCCCCAAACCCCCTGAGGATATTTAACCAGAAAGGAAGGGCCAGGGTCAGCCGCAGAGGCGCTGGTGTTCCTGGATCGCGAAGCGGTCGGTCATGCCGGCGATGTAGTCGGCTACCACGCGGGCAAGCGCGGTCTGGTCCGTGGCAGCCTCGACATCGACCTGCCATTCGGCGGGTAGAAGCTGCGGTTTGGCGAGGTAGAGCGGGAAGAGGCCGTCGAGTTTCTCGGTCACCTCGGCCCGGACTGCCATCACGCTTGGCGCGCGGTACATCCTTGTGAAGAGGAAGCTGCGGACCGCCTTCAGATCCTGATAGAGCGGTTTCGAGAAGCGGATGACCGTCAGGCCCAGGTGCCGGATGTCGTCGACCGATTTAGGCTGGGCGCTGGCGAGGCGGTTCTGCGCGACGGCGATCACGTCCTCGACCATGCGGCCGAAGACGCGGCGCAGCGCTTCGTGCCGCCGACGCATCTTTTCGAGGTCCGGATACAGGCGGTCCACCTCGGCGAAGGCGGGGCCGGTGACGGGGAGGTCCATCAGATCCGTTTCATCAAAGAGGCCGGAGCGGAGGCCGTCGTGCAGGTCATGGTGCGAATAGGCGATATCGTCGGCGATGGCGGCCACCTGCGCCTCGGCGCTGGCATGGGTGGCGAGGTCGAGGTCCCACTGGGTGTTCACCTCGGCCAGGGCGTAGGGCAAGGGGCCTGCGTGTTTCGCATCCGCGTTGGGGCCGATGACCGGACCATTGTGCTTGGCGATGCCTTCAAGGGTTTCCCAGGTCAGGTTCAGCCCGTCGAAATCGGCATAATGCCGTTCGAGCCGGGTCACGATCCGCAAGGCCTGGGCGTTGTGGTCAAAGCCGCCATAGGGGGCCATCAACCGCTCCATCGCGTCTTCGCCGGTGTGGCCGAAGGGGGTGTGGCCAAGGTCATGCGCCAGCGCCACCGCCTCGGCGAGATCGGTGTTGAGGCCAAGGACCCCGGCGATGGTGCGCGCCACTTGCGCCACCTCGATCGTATGGGTCAGGCGGGTGCGGTAGTAATCCCCCTCATGCTCGACGAAGACTTGCGTCTTGTGCTTCAGCCGCCGGAAGGCCGAGGAATGGATGATCCGGTCCCGGTCGCGCTGGAACGGCGAGCGGAACGAGGACAGGCGTTCCGGCCAGAGCCGACCCTTGCTTCTGTCCGGCTGGCAGGCGAAGGGCTGGAGCATAACGGGCGTGCCTTGTGAGGGGGGCTTCGGTGTCATATATTCCGCCAGGCCGCAGATGGATACGGGAACAGCCATGGAACTTGTGCTTCCGCCGAAGGTGACCGACCGGGCCTTTGCCAGGCTGGCCGAGATTGCGACGCTGACCGGTGAGCGGCGGCCCTTGCGGGTGGCGGTCGATGGTGGCGGGTGTTCGGGGTTCCAGTACGACATCCGGCTGGATGACGCGGCAGCCGACGATCTGGTGCTGGAAAAGGACGGGCAGCGTGTGCTGGTTGACAGCGTGAGCCTGCCGTTCCTGACCAACGCCGTGATCGATTTCACCGATGAGCTGATCGGCGCGCGCTTTGTGGTGCAGAACCCCAATGCCACCTCAAGCTGTGGCTGCGGCACCAGTTTTTCGATCTGACCGCCAGTTTCCGCTGGCCGAAAGCGAAGCGAGCTCTAACTTCCCCAAAGCTTAAGGGGACGGGCCATGACGGTTGTATTGATGCTGGGCTCGGCGCCCATGGTGACCGAGGCTGCCCTTTGGCCCCGCGCGCCGTTTGACCGGATCGTCGCGATCAACAACGCCTGGCGGGTGCGGCCGGATTGGGACATTTCGGTCTTTCCGCATGATTTTCCGGTTGACCGCCATCCGGTTGCAGGCCCCGGCCAGCGGTTGGTCACCGAGACGGAGTTTGTGCCGGCGCAGAACGCTTATGGCGGGTTTGTCCATGCGGGCGCGACGATGGCCTTCACCACCGCCTATTGGGCGCTTCATGCGCTGAAACCCCGGGTGATCGCGGTCTTTGGCTGCGACATGCAATATCCCATCGGCCGCACGACGCATTTCTACGGCAACGGCGCGCCCGACCCGTTGCGCAAGGACATCACCCTGCGGTCGCTGGAGGCGAAGTCGGCGCGGCTGATGGTGCTCGCGGCGATGCAGGGTTGCGCGATGGTGAACCTGTCGCAGGGTCCGTCACGCCTGATCTTTCCCCATGTCGCCCGTCCCCTGGCGGCCGAGGCGCGGCCCCTGCCCCATGCCGTTGCCGTCGCGGCTGAGGCTTTGGCCGGTGAGGCGGCGCTGGGTTACACCGTCCCCTCAGGCCGGTATTGGGAAGAGGCGGAGCGTTTCGATCCCCTGGCACTTGACCGGCTGGACGCGCTTTGGCTGGAGGCCGCACGCCTGCCGTTGCGGCAAAGCGCTTGAACCCGCGACCCCTCCACCCCTAGATACCAAGGCTCGGGGATCAGGGAGCCGCAGATGAAACTCGCCACGTTCAACATCAACGGCATCAAGGCGCGGATCGATGCGTTGCCGGCCTGGCTGGTCGAAGCCGAGCCCGATGTCGTCTGCCTGCAAGAGATCAAGTCGGTCGACGACGCCTTCCCGCGCGCGGTGTTCGAAGCCTTGGGCTACCGGGTTGAGACGCATGGGCAAAAGGGTTTCAACGGCGTGGCGATCCTGTCGAAACTGCCGTTGAGCGATATCCGGCGCGGCCTGCCCGGCGATCCCGCCGATGAGCAGGCGCGCTGGATCGAGGCGGTGGTGGAGGGCGCGCGGCCCTTGCGCATCTGCGGGCTGTACCTGCCGAACGGCAACCCGGCTCCGGGTCCGAAGTATGAGTACAAGCTGGCCTGGATGGCGCGGATGGAGGCGCGGGTGCGGGACCTTCTGGCGCTAGAAGAACC
>NCDS01000035.1 GCA_002280315.1 Rhodobacterales bacterium 32-66-7
GGGTTAGACAGCGCGTTCAACGAAACAGGCGGCGTGAGCGCTGTGCTTGCATCGTGACCGCGAGACCTTCCCACAATTGGACTGAGGCGAAGAGCCCAGAGAAGGTTCGACGCCAGTCGCGTTCCCTCCGCCACTTGCCCTCTGGGTTGATAGCGGTCTTCAATCTCCCCTGCGTTTCCATCCCGACCTTTACTCAAAGTACCGGGGCGATTGCCTGATCCCCGGCGCTTCGCCTCGCCTCTCCGGCGCCCCGGAGAGCAGGTCTGTCATCCAAAGCTTTCGTGATCACGCTGACACTTTCCCCACCCGGAAGACCGTTGCGGCGCCCGCACTTCGCCCGGCACGCAGGCAACAGACGGCTCCGACTTAAGGTCTGCCAGACCTCGGCTTCAGCCCGGGCGCGCGGGTATTGGCGGCAAGCGAAGACGCGCATCACCCCGGTCCCGGCCAACCGCAGCGCGCACTCCCCGACCCGCCCGCCCGCTTCATCGACATCGACGACCGGCCCTGACGCCTTCCACCGCCTCATCCTTTCTGCAAAAAATATCCCGGGGGTCCGGGGGCTGGCCCCCGGCTCGTGGGGAAGGGTCAGCGGCTGGTTCTGACATTTGTGCGATCAGGACCGAAATCGACGGTTTCGCCCTGTTTCTGTGCCATGCTCGGCTTTACCTTGCCGACCGTTCCCTGGAGCATGTGACGATGGATGACGATCAGCAGACGACCCGCGCCAAGCAGCACGGGCTTTCCCAGGCGCGCGAGATCGAGGGGCATCTTTCGGCGCTGGACAGCTTTGCTCCGATGGCGCTTGGGGTTCTCGCCGTCGCCTCGGGGATCTATACCTATCTTGGGGTCCGCGCGCAGCTTGACGGGTCCGGCGCGCTGACCTTCTTTGCGGCGGTCGCCTATTCGCTGGCGGTCTCGGTCGCGATCTTCGTCTTCTGGAGCTACATGCTCCGCCTGACCCCGTCGATGCGCACGGCGCGGGCGAAGCTTGGGATGCTCGCGACCATGGCGCTTGGCTCGCTTGCGATCATCGCGATGTCGTCCTGGTTGAACGCGGCGGCGCTTGCGGGGTCGGCGGCGGTGGAGCAGCACCTTGCGCTGACCGTGCAGGACTACCAGGTCGAGCTTGAGCAGGCGAACCGGGTCGCGGTGGCGGCGCAGGGTCTGCAGCTTGACGTCTCGCGCGCGCGGCAGGCCTTTGCCGACCTTTCCTCGCAAGAAGCGGACGGGAACCTTTCCGGCACCTCGGGTCGGGGGGCGGTGTTCCGGGTCCTGACATCCAAGGGTGATGAGCTTGCCGCGCTGGAGGCTCAGATCGAGGCGCAGGCCCCGCTGATCGAGGCTGCGTTTTCCGAAGGCAACGCCATCCTGTCGCGGATGCGCGAACTCACCGCAGCGGCGGGGCCGGTTGGTGAACGCTCGGTCATCTTTGCAGAAGAGTCGGTGCGGCTTGCCGGTCTGATCGCGCGGTTGCGGCAGCTTTCGGTCGCCCCGGTCGTCGACCGCGCGGCGCGGGATTTGGCGGCCTCGGTGGTGCTGCCGGAACTCGACGGCGCGACCGACACGATCCGGGGGGCGCAGCAGACGACGATCGAGTCGGTGCTGCAACTCCTGGGCCAGCGCGCCGAATCGCTGCAAAGTGCCGCGCAAGAGGTGATGGCGCTGCCCGCCGCGGAAGAGACGACCTATCAGCCGATCTCCTCCGCCGATGCGGTTTTGCGCTATGCGGGGGATTTCATCCCGTCCTGGGCCGGGGCCATCGCCATCGACCTTCTGCCTGCGGTCCTGGTCTTCATGATGATGGTCGCACAGTCCGCCATCCGCGAACACCGCGCCACCACCGACCCCGAAGACACCATGACGCTCCGTGACCTCCGTCACGCGCTGATCGCCCTGCGCGGGATCGAGGTCGCGCATGCCGAGGCCAAGCTGGCGGATGCGGCGCGCGAACCCGCGCGCCCGGACCCTGTGGCCAGCACCGAACCGGCCAGCATCGCCGCCATCGACCGCGGCCTGCGGAAGTGACCGGCAGCGACACCCCGGCAGCGCCGCCAAGGGGTGCGGCGGGCCTTCTGAAGGGCATGCTGATCGCGCAATGCGCGCTGGCGGGGCTGGTGGTGCTGGGCGACCTGCCGCTTCCGGGCTTTCCCGGCAGCGGCCCCGACGCGCCCGCCATCGACACGCCGGTCCGCCCCGGCGACCAGACCCGGCGGTTCGAGCCTACCCGGCTGCCGCGCGATCTGCCTGCAAACCCGAACCTGCCGATCGACACCAACGTGCCCCTGCGGCTGGAGTTCACCGCGCCGAACGGCGATGGTGCGGCGCTTCTGAATGGCGAGATTGCCGCCGGCGATGCCGCGCGCTTCGCCGACTGGCTAAAGGGGTTGCCCGCACCGCCAGAGCGCATCGACCTCAACTCTCCCGGCGGTGAGGTTGTCGAGGCGCTGGAGATCGGCCGCATCATCCGGGCCAGCGGCCTTCCCGTTGCCGTGACGGCCGGGTCGTTCTGCTTTTCCGCCTGCCCCTACATCCTTGCCAGCGGCAGCGAGCGGATCGTGTCGCGGCAGGGCTATGTCGGCGTCCACCAGCATTACTTCGGCGAGAATACCTATCTTCCGGCGTTCATGCTGGTCTCGGACATTCAGACCGGTCAGGCCGAGGTGATGACCTATCTGGCCGACATGGGCATCGACCTGTTGATCATGGCCAAGGCGTTGCGGACCCCGCCGGACGACATCTACATCCTGCTGCCAGACGAGTTGGAGGCGTTCCGGCTCGCCACGATGATCACCGACTGACCCAGCGCTGCATCCGGCACGTCACAGGCTTTCGACAAACCGGATCAGCGCGGCCCGGTCGGCGGGCGGCAAGGCCACGACCCGGTCGCGGCTCGCCTCTGCCTCACCGCCGTGCCAGAGAATCGCCTCCAGCAGGCTTTGCGCGCGCCCGTCATGGAGGAAGCCTGCCTTGCCGCTGACAGTCGCGGTCAGGCCGATCCCCCATAGCGGCGCGGTCCTCCATTCGCTGCCAGAGGCCCCGCCCTCAGGCCGGTGATCGGCGAGGCCCGGGCCCATGTCGTGCAACAGAAGGTCGGTATAGGGCCAGATCAGCTGAAAGCTTCGCTCGGGCTGGTCGGCCAGCCGGTGGGTGACAAAGCCTGGCTGGTGGCAGGCGGTGCAGCCGGTCTGGTGAAACACCTCGCGCCCGCGCAGAACATCCGCCGCGTCGGGATCGCGCCGGGCAGGCACGCCAAGGTTGCGGCTGTAGAAGGTGAGAAGGTCGAGGCCGACCGCAGCAAGCTCTGCCCCCGCCGGATCACCGCCATGCGGGGCGGCGCGGCAGTCGGCCTGCGCCACGGTGCAATCCCCCGCCGGGGCGGGAAAGAGCGGCGTCGCGATGCCCATATCGGCAGCAAGGGCCGCGGCCGACTGTTCCCGGATCGTCGGCACCAGGGCCTTGTGCCCGAAGCGGCCCAGCATCGGCTGGTCGAACTCTGCCGACCAGACCACGTTCGGGCGGCCCGAGATGCCGTCGCCATCGGCATCCTCCGGGTCGGCCAGGGCGAGGATATCCGCAGCGGGGATCGCCTCCAAAAGCCCAAGGCCGATCAGCTGTTGCGCCACGCGCGGGCTGAACATCGCGTCAGGATGCAGCGGGCCATAGCCAAGATCGGCCGCGTGGAAGGTGGGGCGGCGCAGCGTTGCCGTCTCGCCCCCGGATAGGGGCACGGCATAGCTGTCCCAGGTGACCTTGAGCCGATATTCGGCCGGGTGCCCATCCGTGCCGAAGTCCTGCAACTGGCTGCCATAGACCGGGTCCGGCTCGGTCGTGAGATAGTCGGCCAGCGCGCCCGTCTCGGCCAGCGCCGGGATCGACAGACGCAGCACCATCGTCGCCACGCCACCGTCTGCTTCGGTGGGCGGGTGGCCCCGACCATCCCGAACATGGCAGGCCTGACAGGACCGCGCGTTGTAAAGCGGGCCGAGCCCGTCCGAATTTACCAGCGCCGAAGGTGCCGCGATCCAAAGCTTGGCGAACAAAGCCTTTCCGGCCCTGAAGTCGGCCAAACGCTCAGGCGGAAGGTTGCCGGAGGGTGCAGAGAACGCCTCGTCATCCCGCCGCACTGGCACGGTCGCCGCCCCGCCGGGCATGGCCTCAGCCGCCGACGGCTTTGGTGTGATGGCGGTCAGGGTGGCGACCAGCGCGGCCTCATCCGGGGTGCGGGACACCGGGGTCAGATGCGGCTCGCCAAGGTCTTGCGCTGCGGCTGCGGTCGCGACGGCCAGGCCTGCCAGGAGGTGACGCGCCATCGACGACCAGGGATTGCGCAGGAAGACGAGCATCAGGCGCAGCTCCTTGCGGGTGCAGGGGTGCCGGGCCACCCCGACCGGCAAGGCCCTTGTCCCGCGTCCGACGGCTTTCGGCAATTCACCTTTTCGCGGCGGACGCCACTTCCGCCAATAGGGCCGAAAGATCACGGCGCGGCTTTGACATGGGCAAGCCAGTGCGACTACAACCCTTTGGCCGATGCAGCCTGTGGCGCTGCGCCGTCAGGCCCGCAGCAGAAAGAGGATGCGATGACCACGTTCAAGCCCGCCCCCTGGCCCCGCAAACTGCGCTCGCAGGAATGGTTCGCGGGCACCTCGAAGGATGCGATCTATCACCGGGCCTGGATGAAGAACCAGGGCCTGCCCGCCGATCTGTTCGACGGTCGCCCGGTGATCGGGATTCTCGACACCTTTTCCGAGCTCAACCCCTGCAACGCCCACGCCCGGGACCTTGCCGAACGGGTGAAGCATGGCGTCTACGAGGCGGGCGGCTTCCCGGTGATCGTGCCGGTGATGTCGGTTTCGGAATCCGGCTTCCGCCCCACCGCGATGATGTTTCGCAACCTCGCCGCCATGACGGTCGAGGAAACCATCCGCGGCCAGCAGATGGACGGCGTCGTCTGCATCGTCGGCTGCGACAAGACCACGCCCAGCCTGCTGATGGGGGCGGCCAGTGTCGATCTGCCCACCATCATGGTCTCGGGCGGGCCGATGCTGAACGGCTATTTCCGGGGCGAACGGGTCGGGTCGGGCACGCATCTGTGGAAGTTCTCCGAAGCGGTGAAGGCTGGCGAGATGACGGCCGAGGAGTTCGTCGAGGCCGAAGCCTCGATGTCCCGCTCACCCGGTTCGTGCAACACGATGGGCACCGCGAGCACCATGGCCAGCATGGTCGAGGCGCTGGGGATGACGCTTTCGGGCAATGCCGCGATCCCGGCGGTGGATTCGCGCCGCCGCACGATGGCGCAGCTGACCGGGAGGCGCATCGTGCAGATGGTGAAGGATGACCTGAAACCCTCTGACATCCTGACGCGCGACGCGTTCATGAACGCGATCCGCACCAATGCGGCGATCGGCGGCAGCACGAACGCAGTGATCCATCTTCTGGCCATCGCCGGTCGCGTCGGCCTGCCCTTGACGCTGAACGACTGGGACGACTGGGGCCGCAACGTGCCGACCATCGTCAACCTGATGCCCTCGGGCAAATACCTGATGGAGGAATTCTTTTACGCCGGTGGCCTCCCCGCCGTCATCAAGCGGTTGGGCGAGGCCGGGCTTCTCGCGCGTGAAGCGCTGACCGTGTCGGGCGGCGCGATCTGGGAGGAGGTGCAGGCCGCCCGCATCGACAATGACGACGTGATCCTGCCTGCGGAAAGGGCACTGACGCAGTCGGGCGGCATCGTGGTGGTGCGGGGCAACCTTGCCCCGGACGGCGCGGTCCTGAAGCCTTCGGCCGCGACACCGGCGCTGATGCAGCACCGGGGCCGGGCGGTGGTGTTCGAGGACATCGACGACTACAAGGCCCGCATCCATGACGAGGCGCTGGATATCGACGAGACTTGCGTGATGGTGCTGAAGAACTGCGGCCCGCGCGGCTATCCCGGCATGGCCGAGGTTGGCAACATGGGCCTGCCGCCCAAGGTCTTGCGGAAGGGCATCACCGACATGGTCCGGATCAGCGATGCGCGGATGTCGGGGACGGCTTACGGGACCGTGGTCCTTCACACCAGCCCCGAGGCCGCGCGGGGTGGCCCCCTCGCCGTGGTCCGCAGCGGCGATTTCATCGAGCTGGACGTGGCCGGTCGCCGCCTGCATCTCGATATCCCCGAGGCTGAGTTGCAGGCCCGCCTAGCCGCCTGGACACCCCCGGTGGCCCCCCCGACCAGCGGCTATGCGAAGCTTTACCACGACCATGTGGAGGGTGCGGACAAGGGTGCCGACATGGATTTCCTGATCGGCTGCCGGGGCAATGCCGTCGCGCGGGAAAGCCACTGATGCCGGTCAAGACCAGCGCAGCGGCCAAGTGCCTCCCTCCCCCCGCGTGGGGGAGGGTCGGGGTGGGGGGGCCACGCTTGCCGCAAAAACCCTGCCGGAGCATGCAACGATGACCCCCATCGCCCTTGTCGGCATCGGCAAGATCGCCCTCGACCAGCATGTCCCGGCGATCAATGCCAGCCCGGACTGGACGCTTGCGGCCAGCGTCAGCCGCAACGGCAGCGTGCCCGGCGTTCAAAGCTTCACCACGATCGAGGCGATGCTGGACGCAAGGCCGGATATCCCGGTCGTGTCGCTTGCCCTGCCGCCGGTGCCGCGCTTTGCCTATGCCGTGGCGGCGCTGCAGGCCGGGCGGCATGTCATGCTGGAAAAACCGCCGGGGGCGACATTGGCCGAAATCCACGCCCTGCGTGACCTTGCCGCGCAGAAGGGTTTAAGCCTTTATGCCACCTGGCACAGCCGCATGGCCAGGGGCGTTGCCCCCGCAAAAGCCTGGCTGCGCGCCGCGACCATCACCCGCGCCCACATCACCTGGCGCGAGGATGTGCGGAAATGGCACCCCGGCCAGGATTGGGTGTTCGAGCCCGGCGGGATGGGGGTTTTTGACCCCGGCATCAATGCCCTGTCGATCCTGACCGAGATCCTGCCGATGCCGGTCCATCTGACCGAAGCGACCCTGACCTATCCGGAAAACCGCCAGACCCCCATCGCGGCGACCCTGCGCTTTTCAGGCAACGTGACCGCCGATTTCGACTGGCGGCAGGAAGGCCCGCAAACCTGGGATATCGAGGTGGAGACCGCCGACGGCACCCTCACCCTGCGGCAGGGCGGCGCTGTGCTGGAACTGGACGGCAAGCCCCAGCCCCTGGGCCAGACCCCGGGTGAATATCCGGCCCTTTATGCCCGGATGGCGGATTTGGTCCGCACCAGGGCCTCGGACATCGACCTTGCCCCGATGATCCATGTCGCCGACGCAATGACGCTGGGACGGCGCGAGGTGACCGGGGCCTTCCACTTCTAGACCCGCACCGGGGGTCTAAAATTTTTCGTCGAAAAATTTTAGACTAGCCGCGCGCCAGATCCTCCAGCAACCGTGCCACGCCTTCGGCGCCGGGGTCGTTGTGCCCGGCCAGCTTGTCTGCGGCAAGATAGCTGGCCCGCCCGGCCTTGGCGCGGGTCATGTGCGCGGTGGCATTGGCACCGTCGCGGGCGGCCTTGGCTGCCAGAGCGACGCCCTGCGGCAGGGCGGCAAGCGCGGGGGCCAAGGCGTCGATCATGGTGCGGTGGCCGGGGGCGGCACCGCCAACCTGCATCACGCGGTCAAGCCCGGCCCCCAGCGCGCCGATCCAGGTCTTGCCCGAGGCCGAGGCATCCCCGGCAGCCGCAAAGAAGATCGCCAGCAGCACCCCGGACGACCCGCCCATCGTCTGGGAAAGCTCGCTGCCGATGGCGCGGTAAAGCTGGGTCGGGTCGGCCAGCGGCAAGCGGTCAAGCGCTGCATGAAGCGCGCGCGCCGCCCCGGCCAGTGTGGACCCGGTGTCGCCATCGCCGGATTTCGCATCCAGAAGGTTGAGGTCGGCCTCGCACGCGATCAGCGCCTTGCAGCACCGCTCGATCAGCGCGCGGCGGGCGGGGTGGCTGGACGCGACCGGCTGGATCGGGGCCAGCCCGTCGGGCAGCGGCCTGACGGCCACCGCGCCGAACGCCGCCAGTCCGGGCCAGGCGTGCACGGCAACCGGCGCGGCAAGATGCGCCACCTGCGCCTGATCCACCGCGAGGAGCGAGACGGAAAACCCGTGCATGTCGAGCGAGGTCATCAGGGGCGCGGGGCCGATCATCCATTTGACCCGTTCGCCCAGGGGAGAGCGGGCAAGCTCCTCGGCCAGGACCGACATCTCCAGGGGCGTCGTGCCGCCAAGGTTGTTCAGAAGGGCCACATGATCCCCGGCCCCGGTGTGGGGCAACAGCCGCCCGGCCACCTTGGCCATCGCCGACTTCGCGCCGGTGAAATCCACCTGCTCGATCCCCGCCTCACCATGGATGCCAAGGCCAAGCTCGGCCTTGCCCGGACCGATGCGGTCTTCCTTCGGGCTTCCCGGGACGGTGCAGGTGTCAAGGCTCATCCCGATGGAGATCGCGCCCTTGATCACCGCCTGCGCGGCGGCAGTCACCGCATCAAGGTCGGCCCCGCCCTCGGCCATGGCCCCGGCGATCTTGTGAACGAAGAGCGTCCCCGCCACCCCGCGCGCCTGTGGCAGGTCGGGAAGGGCGATGTCATCATCGACGATCACCATTGACACCTTCAACCCGAACGCCCGCGCCCGTTCGGCGGCAAGGCCGAAGTTCAGCCGATCGCCGGTGTAGTTCTTCACGATCAGCAGGCACCCCGCCTTCCCGGTCACCGCAAGGATGCCCGCCAGCACCGCATCGACCGAGGGGGAGGCGAAGACATCGCCACACACCGCGGCCGTCAGCATCCCCTGGCCGACAAAGCCCGCGTGGCTGGGTTCGTGCCCCGACCCGCCACCCGACACCAGGGCCACCTTCGACCGGTCCCAGTCGCTGCGGACCACGACCTTGATATGCGGATAGCCATCCAGCCGGGCAAGCTTGCCCCCTGCGGTGCGCAGAAGGCCGTCAATCGCCTCGGTCACCAGGCTTTCGCGGGAGTTCATGAATTGTTGCATGGCAAGGGCCTTTCAGATGCGGTTGCCGTCAGCACCGAACCACAGCGGCGCGTCCGGGCGGATCAGCAAGGTCTCGCCGGGCTTCAGGGTCGTATGCGGTTCGGTCAGGGTGATCAGGTCATGTGCCCCCAGCGTCAGATGCAGCCGGGTCTGGTCGCCCAGGTGCTCCACCCGGTGGATCGTGGCGGGCTGGCCCTCGCCGGTGCGGATATGCTCGGGGCGCAGGCCGATCTGCGTAGCCTTGGGCGGGGCACCGGGAAAGGCATCGGCGGGCAGAAGGTTGATCCGCGGCTGACCGAGGCGCGAGGCGACATAGGTCGACACCGGAGCCTCATAGATTTCGCGCGGGGTGCCGAACTGCACGAGGCGACCCTGATCAAGGACGCCGACATGCGTGGCCATCGTCATCGCCTCGATCTGGTCATGGGTGACGTAAAGGAAGGTTGCGCCAAACTCGGCATGGATGCGCTTCAACTCGATCCGAAGGTCGGCACGAAGCTTTGCGTCAAGGCTGCTGAGCGGCTCGTCCATCAGATAGATCCGCGGATTGCGCACCAGCGCCCGCCCGATCGAGACGCGCTGCATCTCGCCCCCCGACAGCGCCGTCGCCTTGTTATCCAGCTTGTGCGGGATGCGCAGCTTTTCCGCCACCTCTTGAACCCGGGCGGCAATGGCCGCCTCATCCAGCGCGAGCATCGGCGACCGGAGAGGAAAGGCGAGGTTTTCCCGCACGGTCAGATGCGGGTAAAGCGAATATTGCTGGAAGACCATCGCCACATCGCGCTGCGCCGGGGTGTCGCGCAGGACCGAATGGCCGCCAATCGCGATATCCCCGGCATCGGGCCGGTCCAGCCCCGCAATCAGCCGCAGGGTGGTGGTCTTGCCCGCCCCGGTCGGGCCCAGAAGCACGACAAAGGCGCCGTCCGGGATGGTCATGCTGACATCGCTTAACGCCCGGGTCGCGCCGTAGGTTTTCGTCAGGCCGGACAGGATGACTTCAGCCATGGAACACCCCGGCATTGGCGGCGGTGCGCAAGGCGCGGCCGCTGGTGGCGTCAAACAAGGACAGGCGCGGCGCGGCAAGCGCAAGCCCGGTCAGATCACCCACCCGCGCCCCTTGCGCGGCGGGGGCGCGGGCCTTGACCATGCCATGGGGCGTCGAAAGGGTGATGATCTGCGTGGTGCCCAGATACTCCGCCGCTTCGATCCGGCCCTTCAGCGGGGCTGCATCCGACAGCGTCACGTGCTCGGGCCGGACGCCAAGCACCAGCTTGCCCGCCGCCGCCTCCTCCAGTTGCGGCAGGGCGGTGTCGGTGCCGGCCAGGCTGATACTCTTTGACCCGGCAGCGGCCTGCCCCTCGAACGCCAGGAAGTTCATCGAGGGGCTGCCGATGAAATCGGCGACAAACAGCGTGGCGGGGTGATCGTAGATGTCCTGCGGCGTGCCGAACTGTTCGACGACGCCGTGGTTCATCACCACGATCTTGTCGCCCATCTGCATCGCCTCCAACTGGTCATGCGTGACATAGACCGTGGTGGCCTTCATCCGGTCATGAAGCGCGCGCAACTCCTCCGCCATGATCTCGCGAAACTCGGCATCGAGGGCACCCAGGGGTTCGTCCATCATGAAGGCCTTGGGATTGCGCACGATGGCGCGGCCCAGCGCCACCCGCTGCCGGTCGCCGCCCGAAAGCCCGCTGACGCCCTTGTCCAAGAGATGGTCGATGCGCAGGATACGCGCCACCTCGGCAACCTTCACCGCAACGGCCGCCCGTGGCACGCCCTGGCTGACCAGGGGATAGGCGATGTTCTTCCGTACGGTCATATGCGGGTAAAGCGCGAACATCTGGAACACCATCGCGATGTCGCGCTGCGAGGCGGGCCTTTGGCTTACATCCTCGCCATCGATCAGGATCTCGCCCGAGGTCGGCAGCTCCAGCCCGGCGATCATCCGCAAGGTGGTGGTCTTGCCGCAGCCCGAGGGGCCGAGGAGCATGAAGAACTCCCCATCCTTGATGGTGAAGCTTGACCCCTTCACGGCGGTGAACGCGCCGAATTCCTTGCGGAGGTTCCTGATTACGATCTCGGCCAAGGCTTACTCCGGGAAGTGGCTGGTGATGATGAACATCACGGTGCCGATCAGGGTGATGATGAAGCTGTAGGTGAAGGCCCAGAGGAAGAAGGGCTGCATCAGCATCACCACGCCCAGGGCGATCAGGATGGTGGCGAGCAGTTCCCACGGGCCACGGCGAAGGCGGAGGAGACCGTTAAGAAAGGCGGTCATGCGGTGGCCTTTTGATGTGAGAAGAGGGCCAGCGTTTCTTCCGCAAACCGGGCCAGAAGCTGAGCAGCGGGTTCGACCGACCGGATGTCGCCCACCCCCGTCCCGGCATAGAGAGCGGCGGATTGCGGCGATCCGACCGCATGGGGCAGCGGCGGCATGTCGGCATAGCGCAGGACTTCCTCGGTGCCGTGGCGGATCACCACGTCGCCTTCGCCGGGGCGGTTTGGCGCTTGCGGGCAACCTGCCGCCTCCCACGCCATGAAGGTGTCGTTGCGCAGAACGCGGTGCATCGCATAGG
>NCDS01000036.1 GCA_002280315.1 Rhodobacterales bacterium 32-66-7
CGCCGCCCCATCCGCCACCCCCCGCAGCATCACCGCATCCAACCGCGCGGCGTTCTCCGGGATCGCGTCCAGAGGACACCCCACAGTCACCACCCCCGCCCCGAACCGCAAAGCCCCCCGCGCCGAAAGCCGAGCCGCCCCGCCGCGACCGGAGGGACCGGAGAGGATCAGGGCGTGGCCGTGGGAGTATTTGTGCTTGGCCGACGATTTCCGGAGTCGAGACTTCGGCGGGTTTGCGAGGATTACTCCCCGATCCGGGTGATCACGAAGCCCGGCTTTCAGTCCGATGGAAGTGACCTCTAGTTCTCCAGAGTCACGAACGCCCGCGGCAAGGTAGTGACCAACTTTTGGAGTGTGAAACGATACAGTCAACTCGGCATAAGGCAGCAACGCACGTTCACCAATTACCCGACCACTGTCGGCGCAGAGGCCGGAAAGAATATCTATGGACACAAAAAATGTTACTCCCCGTGTCTCAAACAGGTGGTCTGCAAACTCGATTGTAGTAATCGGCAGTTCCCGCGTCAGGCCTGTGCCGAAAAGTGCGTCGATGAACAGCGTCACGTCCGCGCCAGACCGCATGGTGAGGGGACACACCTCCCCCATCCCCACCCACCGCTCATAATTCACCCGTGCGTCCGGCGGCAGCCGCTCGGGGTCGCCGTAGAGGAAGACCTCCACCTCCCAGCCCCACTCCTTCAACAGCCGCGCCACGACGAACCCGTCGCCGCCGTTCCCTCCCGGCCCGCACAGGACCACCGCCCGGTGCGAGGTGGCGCGCAAGCCAGGCCATTCCTCGAAGATCGCCTCGACCACGCCCCGCCCGGCGCGCTCCATCAGCTCCAGCCCCGTGACCTCACCCGAGGCTATCGCTGCCGCTTCGATGGCGCGCATCTGGGCGGCGGTCAGGAGTTCGGTCATTTGTTCGGCACCCCGTTTGTCTTTCGCCCAGCAACAGGGCGTGATGCCCAAAATTTAGCCACACCCCAGGTTTTCCCGGCGAGAGTCGCATCGTCAAACCTTGCCACATTGTCGCGCCACCACGGAAGTGGTCAGACAAGGCAACGCGTATGTGCGGGGAGTGTGGCCCATGAAGAAAGTCGAAGCGATCATCAAGCCGTTCAAGCTGGATGAGGTCAAGGAAGCGCTTCAGGAGGCCGGGATCCAGGGCCTGACCGTGACCGAAATCAAGGGGTTCGGCCGGCAAAAGGGCCATACCGAGCTTTACCGTGGCGCGGAATATGTCGTCGATTTCCTGCCCAAGGTGAAGATCGAGGTCGTCCTGACCGATGACATGGTCGACCAGGCGGTCGCCGCCATCGTCGCCGCCGCCCGCACCGACAAGATCGGCGACGGCAAGATTTTCGTGACCACCGTCGAACAGGCCATTCGTATTCGCACTGGTGAAACCGGCGACGATGCAGTCTAAAAATTTTCGTCGAAAATTTTTCGGACCTCTAGCAATCGGGCCCACTTGCCCAACCTTCAACCCCAAGTGAAAGGCACAGTCAGATGAGCGCAGTCAGCGATGCTCTGAAACTGATCAAGGATGAGGAAGTCGAATATGTCGACATCCGCTTCACCGACCCCAAGGGCAAGCTGCAGCATGTGACGCTGGTGGCCGACCTGGTGGACGAGGATTTCTTCGAGGAAGGCTTCATGTTCGACGGAAGCTCCATCGCGGGCTGGAAGTCGATCGACCAGTCCGACATGAAGCTGATCCCCGATCCGGCGTCGGTCTACATCGACCCGTTCTACGCCGAAAAGACCATGTGCACCGCGCTGAAGGCGGAGGCTTACCTCAAATCCTCGGGCATCGGCGACGCGGCTTACTTCGGCCCGGAAGCGGAATTCTTCCTGTTCGACGACGTGCGTTATTCGGTCACCCCGCGCAAGGTCTCCTACGAAATCGATGCCGAAGCTGCGGCCTGGAACACCGACACCGTGACCGAAGGCGGCAACTACGGCCACCGCGCCGGTCACAAGGGCGGCTACTTCCCGGTCAACCCGGTCGATGAGGCGCAGGACATCCGGGGCGAGATGCTGTCGACGATGAAGCGGATGGGTATCCGCGTCGACAAGCACCACCACGAGGTTGCGACCTGCCAGCATGAACTTGGGATGATCTTCGGCGGTCTGGTCGAACAGGCCGACAACATCCAGAAGTACAAGTATGTGATCCACAACGTGGCCCACGCCTACGGCAAGACCGTGACCTTCATGCCAAAGCCGATGAAGGGCGACAACGGGTCGGGGATGCATGTCAACATGTCGATCTGGAAGGGCGGCAAGCCCTTGTTCGCCGGCGACAAATATGCCGACCTGAGCCAGGAGGCGCTCTACTTCATCGGCGGCATCCTGAAGCACGCCAAGGCGCTGAACGCCCTGACCAACCCCGGCACGAACAGCTACAAGCGCCTGATCCCGGGGTTTGAGGCCCCGGTCCTGCGCGCCTATTCGGCCCGCAACCGGTCGGGCTGCGTTCGTATTCCGTGGACCGAAAGCCCGAAGGCCAAGCGGGTCGAGGCGCGTTTCCCCGATCCGTCGGCGAACCCCTACCTCGCCTTTGCGGCGCTGCTGATGGCCGGCCTTGACGGGATCAAGAACAAGATCGACCCCGGCCCGGCTTCGGACAAGGACCTCTATGACCTTCCGCCGGAAGAGCTGGCCGAAATCCCGACCGTCTGCGGCTCGCTCCGTGAGGCGCTGGAAGAGCTGGAGAAGGACCACGATTTCCTTCTGGCCGGGGATGTCTTCACCAAGGACATGCTGGACGGCTACATCGCGCTGAAATGGGAAGAGGTTTATGCCTATGAGCATACGCCGCACCCGATCGAGTATCAGATGTATTACTCCTGCTGATCCGGCGGTCAGCGACCGATGCAGGGGCGCCCTTGGGTGCCCCTGTTTCATTTCCCGCCTGGCCGATGAAATATGACATTCTCATGTCTAAATAGCGCCCTTCGCCGGGCTTAAATCAGACTTTCCTGTGTTGCGACGCGAAGCGGGCTAAGCTACTCTTCCCGCGCACTGGCAAGGAACATCCGCATGGCAGACGAGCCGATCCGACGCACGCCGCCAAGGCCGCAACCGGTCGCAGGGGTGCGGCCGAAGATCTGGACCGAAGGCGGGCAGCGCCCGCCGTTCGATCTGAAGGCGACCGGTCGGGCCAGTGTGCATTTCAGCCGCACCGGTGTTGCGCCGATCCACGCCTGGGCCGCAAGACTGACCCGCCGCGTGGCTGTGAACGTGAAGAACGGCGCCGGTCGCATCCCCGAGGCGCGGTTGGGCCGTTTTGCCCGTTTCGTGCCGTCGCATTTGCGGGTGGCGGGCTGGATCAAGGGACTGGCGGATGTCCTGTCGCATGCCAGCGCCTCGGCCGATCCTGTGGTGACGCGCGGCAATGCGCTGGTCGCCGAGATCGCGCCCAGCCTGTGGGACAGCGCGACGATTACAACACCCGAGCCGCCCATGACCCTGGCCGAAACCGAAGCGGACCGTGCAGCGGCGAAAGCGGCCCTTGCGGCAAAAGCCGACCTGCCGCCGCCACCTGCTGACCCGCTCGCGGCGATCCGGGATGATCTGAATGGCACCGCAACCTACCCTTCCGGGAGCGAAACCGCTCGCAAGGCTGCGAGAGTGCCACGCAGAGCCGGGGCCACGGGGTCGATGGCGACGCAGGTTCTGGGTTATGTGATCGGTTGGCTGACGGTGATCCTGGCCCTGCCCTATGGGTTGATCCGGGCGCTGTGGACCTTTGCCATGGGCACCGACCTGCGCCGGATCGGGCTGGACGACTAAAGGTTCTGCCTAGGCAAGAACGCGGCGCAGAAACGCCAGCGTCGCCTCTTGCACCGGCCCGGTCTCGAACTCCGCCCCGCCGTGGCCCGCGCCGGGGACCAGCGCAAAGTCGACCTCGGCAGTCGGGTCGGCAGCGCTCCACGCTGCTTGCAGGCGCTTGGCTTGCAGATCGGCGATCAGGGGGTCGGCATCGCCGTGGCGGATCAGGATCGGCGGCAGGGGTTCGCGCAAGACCTCCAGCCGACCGACCGGCCCCATGGCACGGGCTGCAGCGCGATCCTCGGCCACTGTGAACCCGAGAAGTCGGCTTTCCGGGCTGTCGGCGGCATCGGTCGGACCCATCAAGGGCGTCCGCCCAAGGGCGGCCATATCCGCATCCATGGTCGAGAAATCCATCGGGCCGAAAAAGCTGATCACCCCGCGCGGGGCCAAGCCAACCTCGACCAGGCTAAGCGCGGTCGACACCGCAAGGAAGGCTCCGGCAGATTGGCCCATCAGCACCAGCCGAGACGGATCAAGCCCAAGGGCCGCCCCTTCGCGTTGGAGATGCACCACGGCGGCAAGGCAATCGCGCGCTTGTGCGGGCCAGGGATCGGTGCCGGACAGCCGGTAGTTCACCCGCACCACCGCGATCCCGGCCTCCAGCACCCCGGCGGGGATGGTCAGGTCGGACTTGTCGCCGCTTTGGAACGCCCCGCCATGGATCAGCATCAGGATGGGAAACGGCCCGGCACCGGCAGGGAGTGTCACGTCCAGCACCTGGCGCGGGCCGGGGCCATAGGCCACTTCGGTCACCCCGGGACTGGTCCAGCGCCAGACGAGGAGCCCGGCGGCGGCCACCAGCCCGGTCCCCAGCACCGCCCGTCGGATCATGCCTGCCATGGCTTACGCCTCCATCGCTACCGCCGCGCGCAGCGCGGCAAGGGCGTCGACCGGAACCGCCCCGGCCCTGACAACATAGGTATGGATCGAAAAGATCACCGCCCCGGTGGCGGGAAGCCGCAACAGGCATTGCCGTTCCAAGCGGACGAAGCCGTGGTCCGTTGGTCGGGGACGCTTTTCGCCCTCACGCCGGGGCTGATGCAGGACGAAATCGTCATAGGTCAGGAAATTCATCCGCCAGAGCGGTTGTTCCGGGCGGATCGCGGTGAACATCCGGTTGACCCGGCGGGCCATGTCCGCGTCATAGGCAGGCACCGGGTCGTGGATCGCGGTCAGCGGCCGACCAAGCTTTTGCGCCAGGGTCCAGCTGGCCGGAAAGCACAGGATGGCACCGGTCAGAAGGTAAGCCTCCCCGTCGCTTTGCATCAGGCACAGGTCTTCCTGCACCAGCCGTCCCAGGGTCAGCAGCGGCTGGTCCCGGTCCAGCGGCACCGTGACCCCGTCCGGGCGGCGCATGCAAGCGCCGTCAACGACGAAGCCGGGAGTAGCGCGCAACCGGGCAAGGACCGCGTCGAACAGCTCCTCCGCCGCTGGGCGCGCGGCGGGCAAAAGCGCATGCACCAGACCCGGTTGCCCGGCAATCAACCGGTCCCGCAGCGCCATCTGGGCCGCATAGGCCCCATCCACGCGCAGCCAGTCGTTCCCCTCCACCGGCTGGATGCCGGGCAGGCGGCTCGTGCGCGGGTCCATCCAGGGCAGGTGCGGCAGCTGGTCCTGCAGGATCGGGTCGGGTTGCATCGGATCGGGCATGACGCGTTTGACCATGGCGCTTGCCGCACCGCAAGTATGACCACGCGCGACACCGCCATGTCGCAACCGGCTGCGCGGAGGCCTGCCGAAACGCCAGACTTTGCCCCAGTTGGATCAGGACCCCCGATGAACCAGTTTCACCGCGACAGCCGCAAGATCGACCCGACCAAGGGCACCAGGCTTGGCGACGGCACGCCCAACGACAACAACCGGGTCGAGATCGGGCCGACGCAACTGGCGTTCCGGGAATGGGCGGCGGCGGGGCTGCAGCTGCCGAACCTGGCCCAGATGCGGCACGACCGCTGGCAGAAGCTGGTCGCCGGGTTGGTCGCGCGCGACTATGGCGGGCTTTTGATGTTCGACCCCCTCAACATCCGCTATGCGACCGACACCACCAACATGCAGCTTTGGAACACCCACAATCCGTTCCGCGCCTGCCTTCTGTGCGCTGACGGCCATATGGTGATGTGGGAATACAAGAACTCACCTTTCCTTGTGACCTTCAACCCCTTGGTCAAGGAACTCCGCTCCGGGGCCACGTTCTTTTACAACTCCACCGGCGACCGGGGGACTTTGGCGGCCAAGGGGTTCGCGGCGCAGGTGGATGAGGTGATGCGCGCCCATGCCGGGACGAACCGGCGGCTGGCGGTGGACAAGATCATGATCCACGGCCTGCGCGCGCTGGAGGCAATCGGGTTTACTGTCGAGGAAGGCGAGGAGGTGACGGAGCGGGTCCGCGCGGTGAAGACCCCGGACGAAATCCTTGCAATGCGCTGCGCCCATCACGCCTGCGAGGCCGGGATTGCCGAAATGGAGGCTTTCACCCGCCGCGAAGTGCCGAAGGGCGGCGTTTCCGAGGATGCGATCTGGGCGGAACTCCACGCCGCCAACATCCGCCGGGGGGGTGAGTGGATCGAGACGCGCCTCCTCGCCTCTGGCCCCCGGACCAATCCGTGGTTTCAGGAATGCGGCCCAAGGATCGTCCAGCCCGAGGAAATCGTCGCCTTCGACACCGACCTGATCGGCGCTTACGGGTTCTGCATCGACATCAGCCGCACCTGGTGGGTCGGCGAGACGAACCCCTCCAATGCCATGATCAGCGCCTTTCATCACGGTCTGGATCATATCCGCGACCATCAGGCGCGGCTGAAACCTGGGGTCAGCATCGAGGAACTGGTGATGCAGGGCCACCAGCTTGGCCCCGAATACTGGGCGCAGAAATACTCCTGCAAGATGCACGGCGTCGGGCTGTGCGACGAATGGCCTTACGTCAACTACCCCGACGGCTGGACGCCCGGAGCCTTTGATGCGGTGCTCGAGCCCGGCATGGTCCTGTGTGTCGAGGCGCTGATCAGCCCGGAGGGGGGCGATTTCTCGATCAAGCTGGAAGACCAGGTGCTGATCACCGAAACCGGCTGCGAGAACCTGACGCGTTATCCCTTCGATCCGCGCCTGATGGGATAGCGCATCCTCAAGGCTCCAGCACCGCGAATATCCCGAGGTGGTCCGATCCCAGAAGCGGGCGGTAGGTCACCCGCCCGCCCCTTGGGGCAAAGACATGGTCGATCGGCAGCGTTAGCCAGGGGGCAAAGCCCAGATAGCTGCCCTGCATCGGCCCCGCCGGACGGACCCCGGCCACGGCGGCCAGACGCTCTACCGAGCGGCCCCAGCGCACCATGTTGAAATCACCGCCCAACAGGACCGGACCTTCGAGCCCGGCCAGCACCGGCTCCAGTTCGGCGGCATGGCGGGCCTGGTCGTAGGGCCAGGGCCAATGGAGATGCACCGACACGATCCAGATCGGCGTGTCCTGATAGACCACCTGCATCGCCGCCAGCCCGGGGGCGCAGACCGTGGCCCCGGGCACCGCCGGCAATTGGGACACCACGGCAGGACCGCCCACCCCGCCGAACGGGCAGACCTGCTGATGCGGCCATTGGTCCTGAAGCGCTGCAAGAAGGGCAAGGTTCGCCTCTGACACCTCTTGCAAGGTCACGACCATCGGATTGGCGGCGCGGATATCGGCCTCCATCCCGGCAAGGTCGGCGTTGTCGAAACGGAGATTCTTTTGATAAAGCGTGATGCTGCCCGGCGGTCCCGGCCAGATGTAGGCCAGCGCGACCGAGGTGCCGGTGATCGCCGCCAAGAGGATCGCCCCGAACGCCGCCAGCCGCATCCCCGCCGAAATCGCCAGCATCGCCGAGACGAACACCATGGCCGAGGCGATGCCGCGCCCGACCGCCAGCGAATCCCCCGCTGGATGCAGCCAGCCCAGATAGCCGCCGCCCAGGGCCAGGATGGACAGCACAAGAACGGTCTTGACGAGGGCCGCCCACAGGGGATGCTCCCAGAACGACAGATCGTCATCGCTGTCGTCGCGCGCTTTGCTGCCGAACCGCCGCATATCGCCCCCTGCCGTTGCGATGGCTTCAAACCGCAGGACTGCGGCATAAATGCGGTCGAATGGCTGCCCGTCTCGCTGCGTCGGTGGCTTTGGTGATCTTGCGAAGCCTGGCCCCTCGGCGTAAGGCCATGGCATCCCCGTTTTCCAGAGGCCACCGATGATCCCGCGCTATTCCCGCCCCGAGATGGTGGCGATCTGGTCCGCCGAAACCCGCTTTGACCTCTGGTTCCTGATCGAGGCGCATGCCTGCGATGCGCAAGCCGCCCTTGGCGTGATCCCGAAGGAGAATGCCGAAGCGATCTGGCGCGCGAAGGGAGTCAAGTTCGACATCGCCCGTATCGAAGAGATCGAGGCGGTGACGAAGCACGACGTCATCGCCTTCCTGACCCATCTCGCCGAGATCGTCGGCCCCGATGCGGCGCGGTTCGTGCATCAGGGCATGACCTCGTCGGATGTGCTGGACACGACGCTGAACCTGCAACTGGTGCGCGCGGCTGACCTCTTGCTCGCGGGGTTGGACCGGGTGTTGGCGGCGCTGAAGGCGCGGGCTCATGAGCACAAGGATACCCTCCGCATCGGGCGCAGCCACGGTATCCATGCCGAGCCGACGACGATGGGCCTGACCTTCGCCCGCTTCTTTGCCGAGATGGCGCGAAACCGCGCCCGTCTGGTGAACGCGCGGGCCGAGGTGGCGACCGGGGCAATCTCGGGCGCGGTCGGGACCTTCGCCAACATCGACCCGGCGGTCGAGGCGCATGTCTGCAAGATGCTGGGCCTTCTACCCGAACCGATCAGCACCCAAGTCATCCCCCGCGACCGCCACGCGATGTTCTTTGCCACGCTCGGCGTCATCGCCAGCAGCATCGAGAATGTCGCGACCGAGATCCGCCACATGCAGCGGACCGAGGTGCTGGAGGCGGAAGAGTTCTTCTCGCCCGGCCAGAAGGGCTCCTCCGCGATGCCGCACAAGCGCAATCCGGTGCTGAGCGAAAACCTGACCGGCCTCGCCCGGCTGGTGCGCGGCATGGTGATCCCGGCGCTGGAGAATGTGACGCTGTGGCATGAACGCGACATCAGCCATTCCAGCGTCGAACGGATGATCGGGCCGGATGCGACGATCACCCTCGATTTCGCGCTCCACCGGCTGGCGGGGGTGGTGGAAAAGCTGGTGGTCTACCCGGAAAACATGGCCAGGAACCTTGACAAGTTCAAAGGCCTGGTGATGTCGCAGCGCGTCCTTCTGGCGCTGACCCAGGCGGGCGTCAGCCGCGAGGATGCCTACCGTCTGGTCCAGCGCGCCGCGATGAAGGTCTGGGAAACCGGTGCCGACTTCAAGGCCGAGCTTCTGGCCGACCCCGAGGTGACCGCCGCCCTTTCTGCCGAGGAGATCGAGGCGAAGTTCGACATGGGCTACCACACGCGGCATGTCGACACGATCTTCGCCCGCGTGTTCGGCGCGTGACGGCTGGCTGACCGCAGGCAGGTTTCCGCCGGTTCGCCGGTCTGCAATCCCGCTGCCATCAAGGCGTCACGCAACCTTCGCGGTCTTGCGGCGTTCTTGGGGAGGCTTTCCCCCCGTCGGACCCCCGGCGGACCCCCGGCGGAAAGTTTCCCCCCAGCAGGAGCCTGCCATGATCGAAGACCGCGATATCGAAGTGACCCACGACGTCCCCAGCTTTGCCTCTGAATTGCGGCGACTGGCCGATGCCCTGGAAAGCGGTGAGGATTACACGATCGACATCGACGGCGAAGAGATCACGATCCCGGCCGACGCCCGGTTCGCGGTCGCCTATGAACAGGAAGATGACGAGGCCGAGCTTGAGTTCCAGATCAGCTGGTCGGTGCCCGAAACCGACGAGGACGAGGAAGACGAACTGGAAGAAGACGTCTAGGCCGGGTGACGTAAGGGCCCAGCCTCGGCACCAGCGGCCCGCCCTGTGGCGGGTCGCGTCGTCTTGAATGACGGAACTGTGATCCGACACCGACCCCCTTGCGTACTATCCCGACTGGCAGACGCGGTTTCCATGCTACTTTTCCAGCCAGTCCAACGAGGAGTCTTTCATGCGCGTGTTTCTTGCTGCCGCCCTCGCCTTTGCTCCGGCCTTCGCCTTTGCCGCCGGATCAGATGACAGCGAGCCGCCGAAGCCGACCGAAACCACGACCGAATGCGCCAGGGGTGAGGTTTGGGATGAAAAGACCAGGACCTGCATCAAGGCCGAAGGGGCCGGGCTGACCGACGACCAGCGCTTTGGCGCGGTGCGCGAGCTTGCCTATGCCGGCAGGCCTGCTGAGGCCTTCGCCATCCTCGCCACCATGACCGAGGGGGAGACCGCGCGCGTCCTTACCTATCAGGGCTTCCTCTTGCGCCAGACCGGCCGGGTGGAAGACGGCATCGCCGCCTATGAGCGTGCGATTGCGATGGACCCCGCCAACATCCTTGCCCGCAGCTATTATGGCCAGCTTCTAGTGCAGATGAACGAAACCGCCCTGGCCGAAGTCCAGCTCGCCGCCATCATCGACCATGGTGGGGTTGGTACCTGGGCCGAACGGTCGCTGAAAACCGCGATCGAAACCGGGACGACCTACGCCTATTGACCCTGGCACCCCAGACCGCCCCTTAGCCTTGGCTTGTGGTCGGCGGCTAAGCCGGTCTTAACCTTGGACTGCGACGCTCCTCTCGACACGAATCGACGGGAGGACGCGTTGCCCCAGGATCTTACCCCGCTTGCACGCATCGTGCCCGACCGTCGGATAGCACCTGACCGCAGGATCGATCGCCGGTCCGACCGCGGGCTTGTGACGCTTGAACCGGCGCTGCCGCAGCGGCTGGGGCTGTCCCCGCGCGAAAAGGCGGCGGTGATCGTGCGCTACCTTCTGATCGACGGCACCGTTCTGCCGCTGGCGTCGCTGCCGGAACACATGCAGGCGGCGCTCACGGAACAGATGGGCCAGATGCGGCTGATCAACCGCGCCACCCTGGATGAGGTGGTGACCGAATTCCTGACGGAGCTTGAGGCGGTCGGCCTGTCGTTTCCCGGCGGCATCGAAGGGGCGCTGCGGATGATGGACGGGCATATCTCGCCCTCGGCCGCGTCGCGGTTGCGGCGGATGGCCTCGGCCTCGTCCAAGGTCGACCCCTGGGAACGGATCATGGTCCTGCCCGTCGACCGCCTTTTGCCGATCCTCGCCGATGAGGCGGTCGAAGTGGGGGCCGTGATGCTGTCGAAACTGCCCGTCACCAAAGCGGCCGAGCTTCTGGGGCGGCTTCCCGGCGACCGCGCCCGGCGGGTGGCCTATGCGGTGTCGATGACCGGTCAGGTGGACCCCGAAACCGTGCGCCGGATCGGGGTGGCGCTTCTGGCCGAACTGGACAACCAGCCGCCCCGCGCCTTCGATACCGGACCGGTCGAGCGGGTGGGGGCGATCCTGAACGTGTCGCCCGCCCTGACGCGGGACGACGTGCTTCTGGGGCTTGAGGCCGAAGATGCCGGTTTCGCCGCCGAGGTGCGCCGCGCGATCTTTACCTTCGTCCACATCCCCGCCCGCCTTGCCCCGCGCGACGCCCCCAAGATCATCCGGCTGGTGGAACAGCCCGTCCTCGTCACCGCCTTCGCCTTCGCCACCGGCAAGCCGGGGATTGAGGACGCGGCGGAGTTTCTCTTGTCCAACATCTCGCAACGCCTGGCCCAGGGCCTCCGCGAAGAAATGGCCGAGCGTGGCAAGATCAAGGACAAGGACGGGGAAGAGGCGATGTCCGCCATCCTCAACGCCATCCGCACCCTCGAAGCCGGAGGAGAGATCGTGCTGCGCCAGGACGAAGAGGAGTAGGGGAACACCGCCGGGCCGTCGTGGCGAATTAATCCTGCGCCGATCATGCAAGTCCCTGAGCCCGGCAAGCGGTCCGTCCGCTGTCCGCATGTTCGTCGGGAGGACTACTGGTAGGGCCATTGGGAGGGTGAGGAACGGTTCCTCGTAATGCAGCCCCCCGCCTTGCAGCCATGCCGACCCAAACCACACCAGTAGGTCCCCTCGCCGGCAGGACGCCAAAATTTTTCGACGAAAAATTTTGGCTTCACGAAGGCTTGGGAAACGGAGACGTGGGTCAAGGGCCCAGGATATCGGACCCTGGTTACCAGAGCGGCGTTTTGGGCGGGCAGATGTGCAGCGGCGTTTTGCTGCGCAAAGACGCGCAGGGTCTGCCCAGACGGGAAACAACGCCCGGCGCGGGTGCACGCTCGCCCTTTATGCCCAGCGGACCAAGTCCTGTCCGCGACCTTTGCCCCTTGCCGCCACCCGGGCACCCCTCTACCCTCTGGCCATATGCAGCTTGCCCCTCCCCCCACCGTCACGCGCGGCATCCTTCTGATGATCGCGGCCATCCTGTGTTTCACCGCGATGGACGCAACCGCAAAGGGCCTGATCGAGCGTTATCCGGCACCGCAGGTCGTCTGGGCGCGGTTTGCCGGGCAGCTTCTGATCGTCCTTGTGCTCCTTAACCGGCGCGCGCCGGTCATGCTTCGCACCGACTATCCCTGGCTTCACCTGGCCCGCTCGACCTGCCAGTTGGGGGCCACGGCGATGTTCTTTCTGTCGCTTGGCCATATCGGGCTGGCCGAGGCGACGGCGCTGACCGACCTCAACCCGGTTCTGATCACGCTGGGGGCGGCGCTGTTTCTGGGGGAAAAGCTCGGGCCACGGCGGATTGCCGGCGTTGGGGTGGCACTGGTCGGCGCGCTGATCATCCTGCGGCCGGGGCTTGGCGTGTTCTCCCCTTGGGCGCTCCTCCCCATCGGGGCGGCGATTGCCTATACCGGCAACGCGCTTCTGACCCGGCATCTTGGCCCGAAGGAACCGGTCTGGACCTCGCTTCTCCACGCCTCGATTTTCGGCACCGCCGTCACGACGCTGGCGCTGCCGTTCGTCTGGGTGCCGGTCCTTGGCCCCGACCTCTGGCTTTTCGCACTCGTCGGCGTCCTTGGCACCTGCGCGCAGCTTTGCATCATCCGCAGCTTTTCGACCACCGAAGCCTCGGTCGTGGCACCCTTTGCCTACCTGGGGATCGTCTTCGCCACCGGCTGGGGGATCGTGCTTTACGACCAGTGGCCGGACCTTTGGACGGTGATCGGCGCGCTTGTGATCGTGGCGGCGGGACTTTATAGAGACAGCCTTCTTATGTTGAAGGTTTTACATCAATACAACTGTCCGTGGAGTGTCCACGCATGCAGACAACTTGCTGAATTGCCCTCGTCATGCCCGACCTGCCCCCGGCCGAGGTCGAGCGGATCGTGCGCGGCGTCCCCGACAACGTCGGCCGCACGGTGATCGAGATCTATTCCGGGCGTGAGTTCATCGACCGCGCCCTGAGCCACCCCCTGACCGGCGGCGGGGTAAAGGCGCTGGAGGCCGCCCATGCCGCGAACCGTCCGGTCATTCTGGTGACCGGGCATTTCGGCAATTACGACGCCAGCCGCGCCGCCCTGATCGCGCGGGGCTACCGGGTCGGCGGGCTATATATGCCGATGGCCAACCCCTATTTCAACGCGCATTACGTCGAAGCGATCTCGGGCATCGGCACGCCCATGTTCCAGCGGGGCCGGGCAGGGCTGGCGGCGATGGTCAGGCATCTGCGTCACGGCGGGATGCTGGGGATGCTGGTCGACCAGCATATGCGCCACGGCGAAGAGCTGACCTTCTTCGGCCGCCCCGCCCGTACCGCGCTTTCGGCGGCAGAGCTTGCGCTGAAGTACGACGCGCTTCTGGTGCCGACCTATGCCGTGCGGAAGGCGGACGGGCTGTCCTTCGACATCATCGTCGAGCCGCCGATCCCGCCTGGCACTGCGGCCGAGATGACGCAGGCGCTGAACAACAGTCTTGAGGCTTTGGTGCGCCAGCATCTTGACCAGTGGTTCTGGGTGCATCGGCGCTGGAAAACGGGACGGGTGAAAGCGTAGGGTGGGCGATCCGCCTACGCGCTTTCTCGCGGTTGCCGACCCTAATCGACCCGCGCCGCGGCGACGATGCCTGCCGGACCGGTGGTCTGCAGGATCACCGCACCCGGCTGGTCGCCGGAGAAATCCGCGTTCATCTTCAAGGGCGCATCGCCTGACCAGTCGCCCAACCCCTCCCACGAGGTGACGATGTTGTAGTAGGTTATCGTGCGACCGGCGTTCTCGCCGCTTTCGATCGTGATCGTCTCGGCCGGGGTGTAACGCACCAGTTGCACGCGCACCGCTTCGGTCAGGGGGGGGTCGGCCTCGGCCCGGATCGCGAGCGTGTCGCCGTTACGCGTCACCGTCAGCGTCACCCGCGTCGCCAGCGCCAGATGCTCCCGCAGCCGTGCGGCGGTCTTGTCCGGCGAGAACCCCTCGATCCGGTCGAGCCCGCCGATGATCATCTGCGGGGTGTAAAGCGTGCGGCTGCCGATGGCGGCAGCATAGGCGCGCTGCCGGTCGGTGAACTTCGGCTGGGCGAAGCGGTCCGCCCAGCCGATGTAATCCCAATAGTCGACATGCAGCGCCAGCGGCAGAATGCGCGGGTCCGAGGCGAGCATCGCCACAAACTCGTCCGCAGGCGGACAGGAAGAACAGCCCTGCGAGGTATAAAGCTCGACCACCACCACCTGTTCGGCCAGCACCGGTGCCGCACAGGCAACCCAGAGGCCGCAGGCGGCGTTGACGATATGGCGCATGATCTGGTTCCTGACCCCGATGTTCCCCGGCTATCGTTATAGAAAGCAGCCGCTGCTTGGGCCAATCAAGGTTTTGCGATAGGCTGACACAAGCGCCCGAAAATCACGCGTCGGGGCTGGATTTTGGCATACAATTGCATACAATTGCCGCAGCAACGCCGCCCTGGAAGCCGCCCTTGAAGGAGCCCGCCGATGACCGTCACCGTTGGACATGACCTTAGCCACACCCGCCAGACCCTGACTGCCGGGGGCCGGACGGTCGGTTATTACTCGATCCCAGCCGCCCAAGCGGCAGGGTTGGGTGACTTCGCCCGCCTGCCCGCAAGCCTGAAGGTAGTCCTGGAAAACATGCTGCGGTTCGAGGACGGCAAGACCGTCACGGTGGACGACATCAAGGCGTTTTCGGACTGGGGCAAACAGGGCGGCAGGAACCCGAGGGAGATTGCCTACCGCCCGGCCCGCGTGCTGATGCAGGATTTCACCGGCGTGCCGGCGGTCGTCGACCTTGCGGCGATGCGCGACGGGATCAAGGGCCTTGGCGGCGACGCGCAGCAGATCAACCCGCTCGCCCCCGTCGACCTTGTCATCGACCACTCGGTGATGATCGACGAATTCGGCCACCCCCGTGCGTTCCAGCTGAACGTGGACCGTGAGTATGAGCGGAACATGGAACGCTACGTTTTCCTGAAATGGGGCCAGAAGGCGTTCAACAACTTCCGCGTCGTGCCGCCCGGCACCGGCATCTGCCACCAGGTCAACCTCGAATACCTCGCGCAGACCGTCTGGACCGATACCGACCAGCACGGCCAGATGGTCGCCTATCCCGACACGCTCGTCGGCACCGACAGCCACACCAC
>NCDS01000037.1 GCA_002280315.1 Rhodobacterales bacterium 32-66-7
CGGGTGTGCCGGTGACGGGGGTGTGACGGTGGCCGCACTCAAATTGCAGTTTTGCGTCGTCACGGCACCCTTTGCCCAGAGGCGGGGGCGGCGTGCGTTGCAGGGTAGGTGCTCCGAATGATCAACAGGACAACTTTGTTGGCTGATACATCGCGGATCGCTCCTGTCGATGTGTTCTTGGGCTACATTCTTTCCTGTGTTGCTGCGGTATTGAGCTTGGCAGTTGCAATGCTGCCCGTTTTGCTTTTGGACCCGCCAGAACTCGACTCGCGAGCAGTGCTGGGCATCGGCTTTATGCTCGGCTTGGTTTTCGTGACAGTATGCGCAATTGCCGCGCCGGGTTTTCTGGGATTCCGGTCCATTTTGTGGGTGCTTGGCCGCCGGGATTGGCCAAGCTTCGCGGTGGCTGGCATGGCGACTGCGCTTTTCGGCATTCTTTGGACTTGGAATGATCTGAGTATCGAACGACTCGTGCAAAATCCGCCTGGTTTGCTCGTCCCCTTGATCGGCGGAGTTGCTGGCGCGGTGCAGTTCCATGCCGAACGCTACCTAGCAAGAGTAAGGCTGCTGAGGGCACCAAGCAAATGACGCCCCTGCTGCGCGAACCGGCAAACCTACCCCCCAACCAACCCCTCCAACTCCGGCAAGAGCACCACGCTCTCCTGTTCGTTCGGATCCGTCCGGCTGATCACCGCTGTCGCAGGTCCGGGGCCGGGGTTGAACGGCAGGTGCGGGGTGTCGGCGGGGATGTAGAGGAGGTCTCCGGCCTCCACCTCCATCCGGTGCTCCAGACGCTCGCCCCAGTACATCACCGTCATACCCTCCAACATGTAGATCGCGGTCTCGTGCGTCGCGTGTTTGTGCGCCTTGGCACGCCCCCCCGGCGGGATGGTCAGAAGGTGCATGCAGATGCCGGTCGCGCCCACGGTTTCCGCCGCGATCCCGGTGTTGTAGGTAAAGCCCTGTTTGCCGTTGAAGGTATCGGTCGGGCGCAGTTTGCGGCATTGGATCATGGCGGCCTCTGGTTGCTTCGGGCGACAGGCTACCACGGGATGGGGACGGCATGAAGGATACGCTCAGCGTGGGGGCACCGGTGATCGAGGCGAAGGGGCTGAACCTCGTTTTCCAGACCGCTGACGGCCCGGTGCATGCCCTGAAGGACGTGAACCTGACGATCAACGCCGGGGAATTCGTCAGTTTCATCGGACCTTCTGGCTGCGGCAAGACCACCTTTCTGCGGGCGATTGCGGCTTTGGAGCATCCGACTGCGGGCACGCTCACGGTCAACGGCATTACCCCGGATGAGGCGCGGCGGAAGCGGGCTTACGGCTATGTCTTCCAGGCGGCGGGGCTGTATCCGTGGCGGACGATTGCCGGGAACATCCGTTTGCCACTGGAGATCATGGGGTTCTCCAAGCCCGATCAGGCGGAGAGGGTGGCCCGGGTCCTTGACCTTGTGGAGCTTTCCGGCTTTGCCAACAAGTTCCCCTGGCAGCTGTCGGGCGGCATGCAGCAGCGCGCCTCCATCGCCCGGGCGCTGGCGTTTGATGCCGATATCCTCCTCATGGACGAACCCTTCGGTGCCTTGGACGAGATCGTCCGCGACCGGCTGAACGAGGAGCTTCTGAAGCTTTGGGCCCGCACCGGAAAGACCATCGGCTTCGTCACCCATTCCATCCCCGAGGCGGTTTACCTCAGCACCAGGATCGTCGTGATGTCGCCGCGTCCGGGGCGGATCACCGATATCATCGACAGCCCGCTGCCAAGGGACCGCCCGCTTGATATCCGCGACAGCCGCGAGTTCATCGAGATCGCCCACCGCGTGCGGGAGGGGTTGCGGGCCGGGCATCAGGATGAATAGCGGGCTGATCCTCTGGCTTGGCATGGCGATGGTGGTCTTCATCACCGCCAATTCGGTGCTGCGGGCCTATGTCGCGACCGCTCAGGTCTGGGTGCTGCTTGGCGCGCTGGTCCTGTTCAGCATCGGCAATCTGATGATGGTGCGGCTGATGCGGGAAAGCGGGCTGGCGGTGGCCATCTCGGTCTCGTCCATCGTGCAGCTGGTGATGATCGGGCTGGTGGCCTGGTTCATCTTCGGTGAGCGTCCGACAGGCTTGCAGATCGCCGGGATGGCGCTTGGGGTGGTGGCGGTGGCGATGATCGCCTGGCCGACGGGGGGTCGGGGCTGATGAACCATCTCTCCCTCACAAACCCTCGCCCCCCCACCCTCTCCCTCCCCCACCGGGGGGGAGGGAAGCTCGCTTTCCCGACCGGCACGACCTTTGACCAGGGTGCCTCCCTCCCCCCCTCGTGGGGGAGGGTTGGGGTGGGGGGTGCGACATGAGAAACGTGCTTCCCGTTCTGACCGTCCTTTGCGGGATCCTGGTGATCTGGTACGCAGCCGCCGTCTGGATGAATGCGACCTGGGTCCATGATCAGGCCGAACGGGCCGGGGTGACGGTCACCTGGGCCGAGGTGATCCCCGAGACGATGGCGCAAGAGCGGCCCTTGTTGCCGCCGCCGCATCAGGTGGCGGCGGAGCTGTGGCAGGGCATCACGGGGCAGGCGGTGACCTCGAAGCGGAGCCTCGTCTACCACGGCTATGTCACCTTCAAGGGCACGATGATGGGGTTTGGGCTTGGCATCCTGACCGGGGTTCTTCTTGCCATGGCCATCGTCCGCTACCGGGTGGTAGAGATGTCGGTGATGCCCTGGGCGGTGATCAGCCAGACCATTCCCATTGTGGCCTTGGCACCGATGATCATCGTGGTCTCCAGCCAGATGGGCCTGACCGGGCGGGACATCCCAAAGGCGATCATCGCGGCCTACCTCAGTTTCTTCCCGGTGCTGGTCAGCATGGTGAAGGGGCTGCGCTCCCCCGACCAGATGCAGCTGGACCTCCTTCGCACCTACGGGGCGGGGGAGTGGGCGACCTTCGTCAAACTGCGCCTTCCAGCCTCGATGCCCTATTTCTTTGCCTCGTTGAAGGTGGCGGTTGCGGCCAGCCTTGTCGGGACCATCGTGGGCGAATTGCCGACCGGCGCGATTGAAGGCCTCGGCGCGCGGATGCTGATCGGCTCGCAGTTCGGTGAGCCGTTGATCATGTGGTCAGCGCTGTTCGCGGCGGCGATACTGGCGGGGCTGCTGATTGTCGGGGTTGGTGCGGTGGAGCGAATGGTCCGGCTACGGATGGGGGTTCCGGAATGAGTGACAAGCCAGCCCATTGGACAATGGAAACCTTTGCCACCATCCAGACCATGAAGTTTGTCGCCGGGGCAGGCGTCGGCGTAGCCGCCGTAGCCTTTGCTGATCCGGGGTTGGCAGGAATTCTGGGATTCTGGGTCATCGCCTGCATCATCAACGTCTGGGTGGTACGCTTCCTTGGGGATTTCAGTCACTGGCTTGCGCCGGTCCTGTTCGGAGCAACCGTTCTTCTGGTTTGGGAAATGGTCGTTGCGGTCTACGCAATCTCTCCCGTCATCCTGCCTGCGCCCAGCGCCATCGCCGCAAAGATCGCCACCTCTTTACCAATCCTCTGGACCGACTTCGCCCAGACCGTCCTCAAGGGCGCCATCCCCGGCTTCCTGATCGGCGCAAGTGCGGCCTTCGTCACCGCCATCCTCATCGACCGCTCGCCCTTCCTGCAGCGCGGGCTTCTGCCCATCGGCAACTTCGTCGCGGCGCTGCCCATCGTCGGCCTCGCCCCGATCCTGGTCATGTGGTTCGGGTTCGACTGGCAATCGAAGGCCGCCGTCGTCGTGGTGATGGTGTTCTTCCCGATCCTCGTGAACCTTGTTGCCGGCTTGCAGGCGTCTGAGAGGATGCAGGCCGATCTGATGGCGACCTGGGGGGCGTCCTACTGGCAGGCCTTGTGGAAACTGCGCCTGCCCGCCGCCATGCCGTTCTTCTTCAACGGGCTTAAAATTGCATCGACTCTGGCCCTGATCGGGGCGATTGTTGCTGAATTCTTCGGCAGTCCGGTCTACGGCATGGGGTTTCGCATCAGTACCGAGGTGGGACGGCTTGGCCTTGACATGGTCTGGGCCACAATTGCGGTGGCGGCTTTGGCGGGGTCGGCCTTGTACGGGCTGATCACGCTGATCGAACGGGGGGTGACCTTCTGGCACCCGTCGCAAAGACACTGACGGCATTAATGGCCCAAGACGGGCCCAACATGGGAGACGACAATGAAAAGACTTCTGACAGGGGCGTTCCTTGCGGCGCTGGCAACCGGCGCGCAGGCCGAGGATGTGACGCTGCAGCTGAAATGGGTCACGCAAGCCCAGTTCGCGGGCTATTATGTCGCGCAAGCCAAAGGGTTTTATGAGGAAGAGGGGCTTAACGTCACCATCCTTCCCGGCGGTCCGGATATTGCACCCACGCAAGTCATCGCCGGTGGCGGGGCGGATGTGGTGATCGACTGGATGCCCTCGGCCCTTGCCGCGCGGGAAAAGGGTCTGGCGCTGGTCAACATCGCACAGCCCTTTGCCTCGTCGGGGATGATGCTGACCTGCCTTGCCGAGACGGGCATCACCACCCCGGCCGATTTCGCCGACAAGACCCTGGGCGTCTGGTTCTTCGGCAACGAATATCCGTTCCTGAGCTGGATGTCCCAGCTTGGCCTTGCCACGGATGGCTCGGCGGGCGGGGTCACCGTGCTGAAGCAGGGCTTCAACGTCGATCCCTTGCTGCAAAAGCAGGCGGCTTGCATTTCGACCATGACCTACAACGAATACTGGCAGGTGATCGACGCCGGGATCACTCCGGACCAACTGGTGACCTTCAAGTATCAGGACATGGGTGTGGCCACCCTGGAAGACGGGCTTTACGTCATGGAAGACCGCCTCGCCGACCCCGCGTTTCAGGAGACGATGGTCAAGTTCGTCCGCGCCAGCATGAAAGGCTGGAAATACGCCGAGGCGAACACCGATGAGGCGGCGATGATCGTCCTGGAAAACGACCAGACCGGCGCCCAGACCGAGGAGCATCAGAAGCGCATGATGTCCGAAGTCGCCAAGCTGACCGCAGGCTCTGACGGGGCGCTGGATGTGGCGGCGGCGGAAAAGACCGTGGCGACGCTTCTGGCCGGTGGCTCTGACCCGGTGATCACCGCTGCGCCCACCGGTGCCTGGACCAGCATCATCACCGACAAGGCGCTGGCGAACTGATCGTCTGACCATTCAAGGGGGCTGCGCTGCAAGGCGTGGCCCCCAGAGCTTGCGGTGGTCCGATCGGGGACACCCTTTGCGGATACGCCGGTCGCTTTACACGGGCTCCAGGATATCTGACACTTGCGCAAGCCGCGATGCCAGGAAGGTGCATGGATGCCGCTTTCCACCCTGACCGGATCCCGTCTGCGCGAACGTCGGCTTGCGGCGGGGTTGCGGCAGGCCGATGATCTCGGCCTCATACCGCAACCTGATCGAACATGACCGGCGGCGGGTGGCGGGGCCGGTGCTGGAGCGGTTGGCCGACCTTCTGGGGGTCGACCGTACCGCGCTGGCGAGCGGTCTTGACGCCGCATTGCACGACGGGTTGCGGAGTGCGGCCGTCCGGGGCGGGGCAGAGGCGGGCGCGCTGGAGCCGCCGGAGCAGCTGATCGGCCGGTTTCCCGCCTGGGCGGCGCATCTTGTCCGTCTTGACCGCCGCGTCCAGACGCTGGAACGCACGGTCGAGGCGCTGAACGACCGCATGACGCGTGACCCGCATCTGTCGCAGTCGTTGCATGAGGTGGTGTCGGCCCTCTCTTCGGTCCGGGCGACGGCGGCGATTCTGGCCGAGACCGAGAACCTCGCCCCCGATCTTGCGACGCGCTTTCACCAGAACCTGCACCACGACAGTGAGCGTCTGGCGGCCGGGGCCGAGGCGTTGGTGGCCTATCTGGACGCAGGCAGCGGCGTCGACGACCAGGGCATCATCGCCCCGCAGGAAGAGGTGGAGGATTGGCTCTCAACCCGGGGCTGGGGCCTGAGCGACGCCGAACTGGCTGACGCCGCCGTGACCGACCCAGGTCTGGTCGACACCGGCGCGACCGAGCTCTCCAGCCTTGGCTCGGCTGCGGCGCGCAGTCTGGCGCTTGCGTATCTGTCGCAGGCGGCGGCCGATGCGCGGGCGTTGCCGATGGCGGCGCTGACCCGCGCGGTGACCGAGCTTGGCCCCGACGCCTTTGCCCTGGCCGAACACTTCACGGTTGATCCGATGCCGGTGCTGCGCCGCCTTGCGCTGCTGCCCGAGCTTGGCGCCGGGCTGGTCAGCTGCGACGCTTCGGGCACGTTGACGTTTCGCAAGCCCGCGCCCGGCTTTCCCCTGCCGCGCTTCGGGGCGGCCTGTCCGCTATGGCCGCTTTATGCAGCGCTTGGCCGGCCGCAACAGGCGATGGACCGTGACGTGCAGATGGCGGGGCCGGACGGGCGGCGGTTTCGCGTGCAGGCCTGGGGGGTGGTGCAGCGCCCCTTTGGCCTGCGCGGTCCGGACCTCCATGCGGCGGCCATGCTGATCCTGCCCGAGGCCCCCGGGTCCCACCCGGCCTTGCCCATCGGGTCAAGCTGCCGGGTCTGTCCGCGCACCGCCTGTCCGGCCCGGCGCGAACCCTCGATTCTGAACGACGGGGCCTGACCACCGTCGGCTTTGACAGCGCGCCCGGTTCTGCCGATAGTGGGGGAAGGGCGGCGCAGTCCGCCTTGGGGGGAAGTCTTGTCACACCATGTGCTCCTCATCGAGGATGAGCAGAACATCGCCGAGGCGATCGAGTTCATCCTGTCGCGCGACGGTCTTCGCGTCAGTCACCTTGGCGAGGGGCAGGGGGTCGCAGGCCTGATCGCCAGAGATCGGCCTGACCTGATCATCCTTGACCACATGCTGCCGGGCCTGTCGGGGCTGGAGATTCTGGCCGCCCTTCGCGCCGATCCCGACACTGCGGCGATCCCGGTGATGATGCTGACCGCGCGGGGGCGTGACCGTGACATGGCCGAACGTGCAGGCGCGGACCGCTTCATGACCAAGCCCTTTGCCAATGCCGAGATTCTGGCCGAGGTTCGCGCCATGCTGGGCCTCTGATGGCCTTGCCCCGCCGCCCCCTGTTTCTGGCGCGGTCCTCCTACCGGCGGCGGCGGCTGCGGGATGCGGCGCGGCTGTTGCCGATCGTCGGGCTGGGGCTCCTCCTCTTGCCGCTGTTTCTGGAGCCGGGCATCCGCGACCATCTGGTGGCGCGCGATGTGACCTATTTTTTCTGCGTCTGGCTGGTCCTGATCGTGGTCGCGGCGCTGTTTGCGCCGGGCCTGCGCAAGCGCGACGGCCGGCTCGACGACGACGACTGACATGCCGTTCAACTATCTGGTCACGGTGTGCCTGCTTTACGTCATCGCGCTGTTCGCGGTGGCCTTCATCGTCGAGCGCCGCGCGCAGCGGGGGCGGCTTGGGTGGCTTCGCTCTCCCCTGGTCTATACGCTGTCGCTGTCGATCTATTGCACCGCCTGGACGTTTTACGGCGCGGTCGGCTATGCCGCGCGGTCAGGGCTTGAGTTCCTGACGATCTATTTCGGGCCGACGCTGGTTTTCATCGGCTGGTGGCTCTTGCTGCGCAAGCTGGTGCGGATCGGGCGGCGGTACCGGGTAACCTCGATCGCCGACCTGATCTCGTCGCGCTTTGGCAAGTCGAACTCGCTTGGGGTCGTCGTCACGGTGATGGCGGTGGTGGCGGCGACGCCCTATATCGCACTCCAACTGCAGTCGGTGGTGCTGTCCTTTGGCGTCTTCGCCAGTGCGACGCCCGACGGCATCGCCCCGCCCGATGCCGGACGCACCGCGATCTGGGTGGCGGTGGGGCTGGCGCTCTTCACCATCCTCTTCGGCACCCGCAACCTTGACGCGAGAGAGCAGCACCACGGCATCGTCACCGCCATCGCGGTCGAGGCGGTGGTGAAGCTCGTGGCGCTGCTGGCCGTCGGCTGCTTCGTCGTCTGGGGCATCGCCGGCGGGGTCGGCGATATCATCGCCCGGATCGATACCTCGAACCTGCCCGCCTGGCAGGTGGAGCCGGGACGCTGGACCGGCCTTTTGTTCCTGTCCGCCGCCGCCGTGATCACCCTGCCACGGATGTTCCAGGTCATGGTGGTCGAGAACGATGACGAGGGGCAACTGGCCCGCGCCAGTTGGGCCTTTCCCTTGTACCTGATGCTGATGAGCCTTTTCATCGTGCCGATTGCGGTCGTCGGGCTGGACCGGCTGCCTGCCGGGGCGAACCCCGACATGTTCGTCCTGACCCTGCCCCTGGCCGAGGGGCAGGGGACCCTGGCGATGCTGGCCTTTCTGGGCGGCTTTTCCTCGGCCACCTCGATGGTGATCGTCGAATCGCTGGCCCTTGCCACGATGATCTCCAACCACATCGTCATTCCGCTTTGGCTTCGGCTTCGCCCCCAGGCCACCCGGAACGAGGATTTGCGCAGTGTGGTGCTGACCGCGCGGCGTCTGGCCATCGGCGCAGTCCTGGCACTCGGCTACGGCTAGATTGCCGGGCTGTTCTGGCGCGGGGCCAGCCGGACCGGGGCGATGCTGGGTCTGATCACCGGCTTTGCGGTCTGGTCCTTCACCTCGTTCCTGCCATCCTTCGGCACCGGGGCGGCCTTGCCCGAGGCGGTGTTCACCCACGGCCTCTTCGGCCTTTCCTGGCTGCGCCCGCAGGCCCTTTTCGGGATCGAGGGGTTGGACCCGCTCCTCCACGCGATGTTCTGGTCGCTCGTCCTCAATGCGACGATGCTGTGCCTTGGTTCGCTTCTGTCCTTTCCCGGCCCGGTGGAGCGGTTGCAGGGCGCCGCCTTCGTGAACGTCTTCGAAGGCGAGGTCGGCCCGCAACGCTGGGCGCGGGGCCAGGCAGAGCCTGAGGCGCTTTTGACCATGGCGCAGCGCATCCTGGGCGAAGACGCAGCGCTCGCCCTGTTTCAGGCGGCCGCGCGGGATCAGGGGCGCGACGGATTCCTGCCCGACCCGACGCCGGGGTTTCTTGATGCGCTCGAGGCGCGGCTGGCAGGGTCGGTCGGGGCGGCCACGGCGCATGCGATGCTAAGCCAGCTTGTCGGTCGGGCCACGGTCACGGTCGATGACCTGATGGCCGTCGCCAGCGAATCGGCGCATATCCTGGAATACTCCGCCCAGCTTGAGGCGCGTGAGGCCGAACTGACCCGCACCGCCGGCGCGCTGCGCGAGGCGAATGCCAAGCTGATGCAGCTTTCGATCCAGAAGGATGCCTTCCTCAGCCAGATCAGCCATGAGCTTCGCACGCCCATGGCCTCGGTCAGCGCGTTCTCCGAGATTCTGACCGAAGGCGATCTGCCGCCCGAAAAGGTCACCCGCTTCGGCCGGATCATCCATGACGAGGCCAAGCGGCTGACCCGGCTGCTGGATGACCTTCTCGACCTTTCGGTGCTGGAAAACGGCGCGGTGCAGCTGAACCTTGGGCTTGCAAGCCTGCAAGGCATGCTCGACACCGCGCTGACCGTGGCGCAGCAGACCCGGCCCGAGCGGAGCTTTCTGATCCTGCGCGACCTTGCGAATGAGGCGATCCATCTGCGCACCGATGCCGACCGGCTGACGCAGGTGTTCATCAACCTGATCTCGAACGCGCGGAAATACTGCGACGCCGCGACGCCCGAACTGCGCATCGCCGTCCGCCAGCGCGCCGGGCGGGTGACGATCGATTTCATCGACAACGGCAAGGGCATCCCGAAGGAATCCCAATCGCTGATCTTCGAGAAATTCGCCCGGCTGACCGATGCCAACCGCGCCGGGGGGGCGGGGCTGGGCCTCGCGATCTGCCGCGAGATCATGACCAATCTCGGCGGGTCGGTCGCCTATCTGCCCGGCAAGGGTGGGGCGGCGTTTCGCCTGACGGTGCCCTTGCGGCTTGAGCTTCGCGCGGGCGAAACCGGGCGCGGTTAAGCATTTGGTAGGCGCAAGCCCCTAGCCTTGGTCGGGAACCCAGGGGGGGCCTGCCAGATGACCGACGTGATCCGCCGCAAGATCGATCAGGCCCGGGTGCCGCTTGTCGATGGCGCGCCGGGGGCGGATCGGGGCTGGCGTCTGGCGCTGGCCCGGGCCGCGCGCGACACGATGGCGCTGGATCTTGAGGTGCGGCGCATGACCGTCACCCGCGCCAGCCTGACCGAGGTGATGGAGACTGCCCCCGACCGTGTGCTGGTGGCGCTTCTTGATGGTCCCGAAGGCGGGCTTGGGGTTCTTCTGTTGTCGACCGAAGTGACCGCCGCCCTGATCGAGATGCAGACGCTGGGCCGTCTTGCCCCGCAACCGCCCGCCGCGCGAAAGCCGACCCGGATCGATGCCGCGATGGTGGCCGGGGTGATCGATGCAGCCCTCGCGGGGCTTGAGGATGCCTTGCTTGACGAGGCTGATCTTTGCTGGGCCGGGGGGTTCCGCTATGCCTCTTTCCTTGAGGAGATGCGCCCCCTTACCCTTCTGCTCGAGGAGGATGTCTACCGCGTCCTGCGGGCCGAGGTTGCGTTGCGCGCCCCGCCTTCTGCAACGATGGGTCCGGACAAGCCACCCCCGCCCCCCCGCATTGGTGAGGTTGTTCTGGTTCTGCCCGCAGCCGGCCGGGGGGAGCGTCCCGTTGCCGCCACCGCGCCCGAGGTTGCGTCCGCCCCCCAGTTCGCGCAGGACCTTTCCGCCCAGGTGCTGCAGGTCGACGCCCGGCTTGAGGCGGTGATTGGTCGGCTGACCCTGCCGTTGCGCCACGTCATGGCGCTTCAACCCGGCGAGGTGCTGGCCCTGCCGCAGGCCGGGCTGGACAATGTCGTGCTGGAAACCCCGGCGGGCCGGCCAGTGGCCTTCGCGCGGCTTGGCCAGCATCGCGGGATGCGCGCGGTGAAGCTGGCCGAGGCTTATGGCGGCCGGGGCGCGATGGCGACCCCAGCGGCCCCCCCGCGTCCGGTCGACCCGCCCGGGGTCGAGGCTGACCTCCGCGTCGCGAGCTGACGCGCGCCGCCTCCGGATCAGCGCCGGATGCTCCGGTTCACTTCGCCTGCGCCGATCACTTCACCTGCGCCGATCACTTCGCCTGCGTCAGCGCCTCGATCTGCGGGCGAAGGTGGTCAAGCTGATAGCCGAAGCGTGCCGGTAGCCCGACCAGATCGTCCACCGGCCGTCGCCCCGCTTCGGCCAGGGCCCAGACCACCGAACTGCGGTTGCCGCTGGCGCAATAGGCAAGGACCGGCCCGGTCGCCGTGTCCATCGCGGCGCGCTGGGTTGCCACATTCTCGGGCGTCATTGCGCCGCCGATCACCGGGTTGACGATGAAGACCAGCCCCAGCGCCTCGGCCGCCGCCTGCATCGTGGCGGTTTGAAGCTGCGGCGGGATCTCGCCGTCCGGGCGGTTGTCGATCACGGTGGCATAACCCGCCGCCTTGATGGCCGGAAGATCGCCCGGCTCGATCTGCGGCGAGACGGCGTAATCGGGGGTGATCGGGCGGATATCCATGGTGCAGCCTCGCTTGCTCAAACGGTGCCGCTTCGACACCTGGCGCAGCATATCGCGTGCCCCGCGCCGGGGAAAGCCCGCCTTGCTTCTGTCGGACCGGTCGCTTGACCTGGGTCAAGGCGGGGCAGGCCGGATCGGTTCTATTGCCGGACAGGGACAATCCGGCAGGGGTGGGTTTATCATGGCGCAGCAGGCAACAGGCGAAGGCTCGCCCTCCGTCAATCCGGTCGGTGCCGGTCTGGCATTACAGAGTGCAGGCCTCGCGCTACTTCTGGTTGAGGCGCGGGCGCTCGCGACGCTTCTTCCCGGTCACTGGACGCCGTACCCGACCGAAGCGGAGACCGAGGCTGACCACGACACCCTGCCGCTGTGACCGGCGGCCTTCGCGCCCCAGGCTCAGCCGAGCGAGATTCCAGCCACGACCAGCATCAGCCCCAGCACCGAAAGCCCAAGGGCGGCGAGGTTCAGCGTCACCACCTTCTGCAAGGCCAGCCGCATCGCGGCCTCGTCCAGCCCCGACCGTCGCGCCCGCAGCGCCCGAAACACGCACAGCACCAGACCAGCGACGCCCGCCAGCGTCAGCGCGCTTCCCGCCCAGATCAATGCCTGCATCGCATCCCCCTCAGTTCCGTGCCGCCTCATAGGCAGTTTGGCCCGCTGCGGCAAGGCGGCACCGTTCCGGCTTGAACCCGGGGGGGCGGGCAGGGTAAAGGCAACAGGATGAATTTGGGGATGCCAATGGCCGATACCACCGCCGCCTATGCCGTGACCGCAGATGAGCTTCGCCAGTTCATCGAACGTTTCGAACAGCTTGAGGCCGAGAAGAAGGATGTGGCCGACCAGCAGAAGGACCTGATGGCCGAAGCCAAGGGCCGGGGCTACGACACCCGCGTGATGCGCCAGATCGTGGCCCTGCGCAAACGCAAGCCCGACGAGTTGGCCGAGGAAGAGGCGGTGCTTGAGGTTTACAAATCCGCCCTCGGGATGGTCTGACCGCCCCTCAGGCCTCGATCAGGGTGACGCCGGGCATCTGGCGGATCCGCTCGACATCCGCCAGATAGGCGTGGGTCAGGGCCGCCACCGTTTCTTCGGTCCAGCCGGGCAGGTCGATCTCTTGCTCCACCTGGTCGTTGCGGGCGAATTTTTCCAGAAAAGCGGTGGCCACGCGACGGCGTTGCGCGACCGACACCGGCGGGTGCTCGGCGCAATAGGCCTGCATCCGGCCCATGCCGATATCCGACATGATCATGGCTAGAACGGCATCGCTGTCCAGAAGCTCGGTCGCGGGCGCGTGTCCCGCAACCGCCTGCAGAACCTCCGGCCAGATCAGCGGCGTGTCTTCATCGCACCAGACGGTCAGCGGAACGCCGGGGTTGAGCCGCAGGATCTGACGCACCACGCTTGACCAGTGCAGCGCGAACGGGTCCACCCCCGGCAGGATGTCTTCATTGCGCTTGGCCAGCACCTTGCCGCGAAGGTCGGGCAGGAAGGTTGCGGGGTTGCGCAAGGCCAGATGAAACTCGGCGGCATAATCGGGGAAGATCAGGGTGAAGGCCCGGATCCGTTCTCCGGCATGGGCATAAAGCCCGCCTTGCGTGGCCCAGGCCGGAAAGGACAGGAAACTGTCCCAGGACAGCACCAGCCGCTCGGCCTGGGGCGAATCGAGGATCTGGTCCAGAAGCATCGCCTGCGTTTCCTGCGAGGCCGGCTGCCCCTTGAGCTGGACCGCCGTGTCGCGCAGGACCTGCCGGTAGCGGGTCGGTGAGGGGACGATGATCCCCTGTTCGGCCAGAACCGCGCGGTTTTTCAGCAGACAGCGGACCAGCCGGTCCTCATCGGTGCAATGGGCACCCAGGTGATAGACGATCCGCATCAGACCCAGCTTTGCATCTGCGCCCACGGGCCGGGGCGACGCCGGGACTATAGGGGCTTTTCTGGACAGTTAAACCGCTTTCCTGTAAGCCGCCCGGGATGACCAAGGCTTTCACTCAAGAACCCGCCCTGCCGCGCAAGGGCCTTGATCTCTGGACGCCGGGGGCGCTGGTGATCGCGGCCATCGTGCTGGCGCCGATCCTGTCGATCGTCTGGCTGGCCTTCACCCCGGTCGAGAATATCTGGCCGCATCTCATCGCCACCGTCCTGCCGCGCTATCTGGTGACGACGGTGACGCTGATGCTGGGCGTGGCGGTCCTGACCACGCTGATGGGCACCGGAGCGGCTTGGCTGGTCAGCCAATACCGCTTTCCGGGGCGCGACTGGCTGGCCCATGCGCTGTTTCTGCCGCTGGCGATCCCGGCCTATGTCGGAGCCTATGCGCTGGTCGATTTCCTTGACTATGCCGGGCCGCTGCAATCGGCCTTGCGCGCCACCTTCGGCTGGACCTCGGCCCGCGACTACTGGTTCTTCGAGGTCCGCTCGCTTGGGATGGCGATCCTGGTCCTGTCGCTGGCGCTTTATCCCTACGTCTATCTTCTGGCCCGGGCGGCGTGGCGCGAGCAATCGGGGTCGACCTATGAGGTTGCCCGCGCGCTTGGGGCCCGGCCCTGGGGCATGTTCTGGCGCATCGGTCTGCCGATGGCGCGCCCGGCCATCGCCGCCGGAGTGGCGCTTGCCTTGATGGAGACGGTGGCCGATTACGGCGCGGTGCAGCACTTCGGCGTGCAGACGCTGACGACCGGCATCTTCTCCACCTGGCTGAACGGCGGCAATGCCGGGGGCGCGGCGCAGATTGCCGGGGTGATTCTGGTGCTTGTCCTCGTGCTTGTGGGCCTTGAGCGGGCCGGTCGCGGCGGGGCACGGTTTCACCGGCTTGGCCGAAGCGCCCGCCCGATCGAGCGGCAGGTCATCCCTGGACCAAAGCGGTGGCTGGCGACCGGGGCCTGTGTCCTGCCGGTTGCGGGCGGGTTCCTTTTGCCGGTGGCGATGATGCTGGCGCTGACGGCCGAAGCGCCGCGCGGCTGGCTTGCGCCCGGGCTTCTGCGCGCGCTTTGGAACACGGTGGTCGTGGGCGGGCTTGCGGCGGTGGCCACGGTGGGAGGGGCGCTCTTTCTGGTCTATGCCGTGCGGCTGTCGCGGTCCCGCGCCGTGCCCTGGATCGCACCGGTGATGCTGATCGGCTATGCCGCACCGGGCGCGGTCTTGGCCCTTGGTCTTCTGATCCCGCTGGCGGCGCTCGACCATCGGCTGGCCGATGCGGTCCTGGCCGTGACCGGGGTCGATCCGGGGCTGCTGCTGACCGGCACGGCCTTTGCGCTGGGCCTTGCCTATGTCGTGCGGTTCTTCGGGATTGCGCAGGGGGCCCTCGACGCGGCCTTCGGGCGGGTGTCGCCGAACCTGCCGATGGCGGCGCGGTCCCTGGGGCGGACAGCAGGCGGGACGCTCGCCTCGGTCTACCTGCCGGCGGTGCGCGGGTCGGTGATCACGGCCTGGCTGGTGGTCTTCGTCGATTGCGTCAAGGAACTGCCCGCGACGCTGTTGTTGCGGCCGTTCAACTACAACACCCTCTCGACCCGGGTCTATGAGCTTGCAAGCCTGGAGCGACTGTCCGAAGCCGCCCCGGCGGCGCTGTTGGTCATCGCGGTCGGTCTGGTCGCGGTTGGTCTCGTGGCCCGTGGCCAGCGCGACTAGCCAGCGCAACGGGCCACGCGACGGGCCACGCGACTGGCCACGCGACTGGCCACGCAACTGGCCACGGGGCTTGCACCAAACCCCCGGCGCGGGTATCTGGAACGCCGTGCCCCTATAGCTCAGCTGGTAGAGCATCTGATTTGTAATCAGAGGGTCGGGAGTTCGAGTCTCTCTGGGGGCACCATATCCTGGCGAATTTGGTTGGGCGACCTGCCTTGGGTGCGCGATGCAGGTCGGCGTTTGTGGTGATCTGCAAACACGGCGGGCGGCCGGTGCCTCAAACGGCGAAATGTCGGTTGATAGCTAGGCCAAAACAGGTGAAAATTGTATCTGGTAGCCATTTCGGGACTGCCGTGTCAGGTCGCTTTCGCATCCTGACACAAACCCTTGTAAGCTAATGGGAGTTTGAGCGATGTTTCTTGTTATCTTCGGTTTGATTGCCGCGGCCGTGGTGGGCTCGATAATCGCGTTTTCCAGGGCCAATGATCGTGATGTGCCGACAGTGGGCAACAATGCAACCGATGGCAACTGTAGTGCCAGGTGTGAACAGATCCAGGCACGGCGGTCCGATGTGTGCCGGACGGCTGCAGTTGCGCGCGCCGCCGAGGCCGAAGCTCGTCGTGCGGAAGCAGCTCACGGAGCTGCACTTGGGATCATGATAGCGACGGCGGCAATCGCCGCTGTTCTGTGGGCTTCGACGCTGATTCCAGTCGTCGGATTGGCGGCCGTTCCCTTTGCAATTGCGGCGACCTATGCTGCCGGGGTTGCCGCGGCGGCTGAAGCCATTGCGCTGTTCGCTATGCTTGGTGCGCAAGCAGCGGCTGGCCGGGCTTCGTCGGCCGAGGCGCTTGCCCGGCAGCGGGAACAGGATGCCATATCGCTGATGCGGGCGAGTTGCCCGGCGGCCGAGCTGGATGCCTGTCTTGCGCGCCCAAGACCCTGTTAAGACCGTTTTTCACAGTCAGGTAAACGAGCCGCGCTCAGCGCTGGGAAGGTGTTGCTTCCACCACCCCTAGAAAGCTGAGCGCGGCATCAAGATCGGTGCGCATCTTGGCCTCTGACCCGTTGAACCCGGCACAGATGGCGTCGAAGCGTTGGCGGAGCGCGGTCTTCTCCGCCCCCTTGCAGTCGTTCCACGGGCGGCCCTGCAGGCCCATCACCAGGACATAATAGCCGATGAAATGCGGCCGGGTCCCGCTTTCCAGGAGGCGGCGATAGGCCTCATCGGGCCCCAAGGCGCGAATCTCTTCGGCGGTGGTGATGCCTGCCGCGCGGAAGGCGGTTTCCGAGGCGGGGCCAAGGTTGGGGATCGAAGAGACGGGGCTGGACATGGCTGGGGTCATGGGACGCGGAGTAGTGCCAGCCTCGCCCCATGACCGGGACCTGTCAACCGCTACCCGGTCGAAACCCTAGATCGACGCCCAATCGCGGAAGATCGGCTTCGTGCCCTGCTGGGGCGTGCTGGGCGGCACCTCACCCTGTTGCTGCTGCGGTTGGGTGCTCGTGCCGCCTTGTTGCGGCGTGCTGGGGGACTTGGCCATGTGACTGCTCCGTTCGCTGGCTCTTTTGGCGGCGCTTTCCGGGGGGTCGCCCGCAGGTCACGCTTTTGCGACGGTATGGCAGACCTGCGCGACATAGGCAACAGGCCTGAGCGCGGCCTTGTGGTTTTCCAGACCCTGCGGGCAGGCGTGTCAGCCCGGACAGGTGCCGGATACCCCGCCGCGTCCATGGCGCCCAGACACCCCGCCACCGACGCCTCGCCCGAAACCGTGGCGGCCCGGAACGTCATGACGGCTTGACCCCCGGCCCGGGGCGCTTAGGCTTGGCTCGAACCATTTGCGGATAGTGCCTTGACCGATCTCAGCCTGACCCCGAACGTCCTGCAGGCCGAAGTCCTGCGGCACCTGACCTTTACCGTCGGCAAGGATGCGGCGAACGCCAGCCTGCGCGACTGGCGCATGGCCCTCAGCCACGCGATCCGCGACCGGATCGTCGAGCCGTGGTTCGCCTCCACCCGCCGGACCTGGGCCGATCAGCGCAAGCGGGTCTACTACCTGTCGATGGAGTTTCTGATCGGCCGCATCCTTGAGGATGCCACGATCAACCTTGGGCTTTACGACCACGCGGCCGAGGCGATGGCCGCCGTAGGCCTCGATATCGCTGCGGTCATCGCGGATGAACCGGATGCCGCGCTGGGGAATGGCGGGCTGGGGCGGCTTGCGGCCTGTTTCATGGAATCGATGGCGACGCTGGGGTGCCCGGCTTACGGCTATGGCATCCGCTATGAACACGGGCTGTTCCGGCAACATTTCGACCATGGCCGCCAGATCGAGACGCCGGAAAACTGGCTCGCCCAGGCCCATCCGTGGGAGTTTGCCCGTCCCGAAAGCGCCTATACCATCGGCTTCAAGGGCCGGGTGGAAACCCAGGATGGCCGCGAGGTCTGGGTTCCGGGTGAAACCGTGATTGCCGAGGCGCATGACACCCCGGTGATCGGCTGGCAGGGCAAGTGGGCCAACACGCTGCGGCTTTGGGGGGCGAAGGCCACCTCGCAATTCGACCTCGACCGGTTCAATCGCGGCGACTACACCGCTGCCGCCGAACCCGAGACGCTTGCCCGGACCCTTAGCCGGGTGCTTTACCCCGATGACACCACCTATCAGGGCAAGGAGTTGCGCCTGAAGCAGGAGTTTTTCCTGACCTCTGCCGCCTTGCAGGACATCCTTCGCCGCTACCGCTCACAGCACAGCGACATGGCGGCACTTCCGGCGCATGTCGCGATCCAGATGAACGACACCCATCCCGCCATCGCGGGGCCAGAGCTTGTCCGCCTGCTGACCGACGAGCATGGGCTCGACTTCGACACCGCGCTTGCCACCGCGCAGGCCTGCCTTGGCTATACCAACCATACCCTTTTGCCCGAGGCGCTGGAGAAATGGCCGACCTGCACCTTCGGCTCGGTCCTGCCGCGCCACATGCAGATCGTGGAGCGGATCGACAGCTGGCACCGCCGCGCCTATCCGAACCGGCCGCATTACGTCGGCATCGTGAAGCATCAAGAGGTGCGGATGGGCGAGTTGGCCTTCATCATGTCGCACAAGGTGAATGGCGTCTCGGCGCTGCATACCGACCTTGTGAAGCAGACCCTGTTTCCGGAACTCCACCGCCTCCATCCGGGGCGGATCATCAACCAGACCAATGGCGTCACCCCCCGGCGCTGGCTGCGGATGGCGAACAAACCCCTCGCCGCCTTGATTTCCGAGACCATTGGTGGCGGCTGGGAGGCTGATCTTGACCGCCTGCGGGGGTTGGAGGCGCATGTAGGGGACGCCGGTTTCCAGACCGCCTTTGCCGCCGCGAAGCGGCTGAACAAGGAACGGCTGGCCGCCTGGACCTTGCAGAACTGCGGCGTGGTCATCCGCCCCGACGCGATGTTCGACGTGCAGATCAAGCGCATCCACGAATACAAGCGCCAGCTTCTCAACATCCTTGAAACCATCGCGCATTGGCACAAGGTCCGGTCGAACCCCACCGGCAACTGGGTGCCGCGCGTGAAGATCTTCGGCGGCAAGGCGGCCCCGGGCTATGCGGTCGCCAAGGAGATCATCAGGTTGATCAATGACGTGGCCGAGGTGGTGAACAACGATCCCGTCACCGGCGACCTTCTGAAGATCATCTATCCGGCCAATTACAACGTCAGCATGGCCGAACGGGTGATCCCGGCGTCGGACCTGTCGGAACAGATTTCCACCGCGGGGAAAGAGGCGTCGGGGACCGGGAACATGAAGTTCATGATGAACGGGGCGGTGACGATCGGCACGATGGACGGTGCCAATGTGGAGATCCTGCAAGAGGTCGGGGCGGAGAACTTTTTCCTTTTCGGTCTGACCGCCGAAGAGGTGACCAAACGCCGCGAAGACCCCGACCAGTCCAAAGCCGCGATCGAGGCGAGCCAACCCCTGATGGATGTCCTGCAGATGATTGCCGAGGGGCGGTTTTCGCCGGATGATCCCGGGCGGTATCATGCACTCGTGCACCGGGTCTGGCACCACGACTACTTCCTCGTCGCTGCCGATTTCGATGCCTACCATGCCGCGCAATCTGCCGCCGATGCGGCCTATGCCGACCCTGCGCGCTGGGGGCGGATGGCGGCCTTGAATACCGCCCGCAGCGGCTATTTCTCCTCGGACCGGACGATCCGCAGCTACATGGCCGAGGTCTGGCAAGCGACCAGCGCGCTATGACCGCGCTTGACCCGGCCACGGCTGCGGCGATCACCGGCGGCTGGCATGGCGACCCGTTTGCGGTCCTTGGACCCCACAAGCGGACATCAGGGTGGGAGATCACCGCCTTCGTGCCGGGGGCCGAACGGCTTTGGGTCGTGACCGCGAAGACCGAGGTCGAGGCGCAGCCCTATCCCGGCCAACCCGGCCTTTTCACCCATCCGATGCCGCGAAAGCTGGACTATCGCCTGCGCGCCGAAGGTCATGGTAACACATGGGAGTTCGACGACCCCTTCCGCTTTGGCCCGGTCTTGGGCGAGTTGGACGAATACCTCCTTGGCGAAGGTACGCATCGGCGGCTTTGGCAAGTGCTGGGCGCGCATATAATCCGCCATGAGGGGGTGGATGGCGTCCACTTCGCCGTCTGGGCCCCGAATGCCGAACGGGTCTCGGTGGTCGGCGATTTCAACATCTGGGACGGCCGCCGCCACCCGATGCGCCGCCGGGGGCCGACCGGAGTGTGGGAGATCTTTGTTCCCGGCCTTGGGGAAGGCGCG
>NCDS01000038.1 GCA_002280315.1 Rhodobacterales bacterium 32-66-7
CTGGAGCTTGGCCAAGGCGCGGTGCAGGGCTTCGACATCGTGGCCATGCTGCAGACGCTTGACCCGGCCTATGTCGGCGAGGGGCAGCAGACCAGCTTCGACGGTCTGGCCGGAACCTTCACCATCGCCGGGGGGGTGCTGTCCAACAGCGATCTGAAACTGGTCGCGCCATCCCTGACGGCCGCTGGTGCGGGTGAGGTTGATCTGGGCGCGCGGACGCTGGATTACGGCATCCGGCCGACGGCGCTGGCGGCAGAAGACGGGACCGGCGGCGTGATGGTGCCCCTCTTGATCACCGGACCCTGGGCCGAGCCGCGCTTTCGGCTGGATCTGGAAGGCCTCGCCCGCGAAAAGATGGAGGCCGAGGTCAAGGCCGCCGCTGCCGAGGCCGAAGCCCGCATCCGGTCCGAACTGGAAAAGCGGCTGGAGGATGAGCTTGGCATCTCGCTGTCGCCCGACCCGGTCGAAGAGGCAGTGGTTCCCGAAGCCTTGGCTCCCGAAACCCTGCTCGACCCCGTCGCCCCCAAGCCGGAAGATGTGCTTGAGGATGAGGCGCGCAAGGCGCTGGAGGCCATCCTGGGCGGCAACTGACCGCCAAGGACGGTCAAGTCTAGCGCCGCCGGTCGCGCCGCGCGCTCATCGGTTGGAAGGCAACGCCGACATGCGCCTCGCAATAGGGTTTGCCGGGCAGGCTCGGCAGACCGCAGAACCAGAAGTCATCGGTCGCCGGGTCGCCGATCGGCCATTTACAGGTCCGTTCGGTCAGTTCCATCAACGTCAGCCGCTTGGCGCGCTTTTCCACCTCACGGACCGATGCAAGGGCTTCGGGGCTGATCTCGTTCAGGCTGGGCTGCGGTGGCAGGGGCTGGCCTGCGGGCACGATCGCCTTGCGCAGGGGCAGGGGCGTCACATTCGACGGCGCAGCAGGCGGAGCCATCGGCTGCGCCGGTTGCGCGGCACGCGGCGGTTCGACCCGCGTCACGGTCTCCGGTCGCGGGGCATCGGGCCGCACGGCAGCGGCAGGTTCCACGACCGGCGTGACCGTACCCTCATCCTCGTCATCCTTGCCGCCGACGCGGTTTGACAGGCCCAGCCTGTGCACCTTGCCGATCACCGCATTGCGGGTGACACCGCCAAGCTCCTTGGCAATCTGGCTGGCCGACTGGCCATCGCTCCACATGCGCTTGAGCGTCTCGACGCGCTCATCCGTCCAGGACATGGTGATCTCCGCTTTCCGGCTGGGTTTTGGCATTCTAACCGCGACAGCACGGGATACAAGCCGAAGCCGGGAAGATCAAGCATGGCCAGCGGGGTTGGGCGCAGGAACCCGGCGTCAGCGTGCCGCAGCCTCGGTCCATTCATACAGCACGACGCCGGTGGTCTCGGTCGCCCCGGTGGCGGCATAGGTTGCCCGGGCTGCGGCATTGTCAGCTTCGGTCAGGACCCAGGTTGCGCTGCAGCCCAACGCCCGGCCTTCGGCGCGCAGGGCCGCCAGCAGCGCCCGCGCGATCCCCCGGCGCTGCGCCGCTTCGTTGACCCCAAGTTCCTGCACGAAAAGCCCGCGCGGCTTGTCGGGGTGGTCCATGACCGTGCCGCTGACAAAGCCCACGGCGCGGCCGTCAAGATCGGCCACCAAAAGGATGTTGCGCGGATCGGCAAGGCCAGCCGTCCCAAGAAACCGCGCCGTGGCCTCGGCGGTGGCGGGCGCGTCGAACACATCGGCGGCAAGCACCCGAGCGGCATCTCCGGGTCCTGCCCGCCAGATCTGGAACGCAATACGCATCGGTCCGGCCCTTTGCCACGCCTTCTGCTGATCACAAAGTCTAACGCGGGATTTCCCGTCCGCCAACCGGCCTTGTCGTCGGGCTTTCGGCGCGCATATCCTTGGGGTGACAAAGGAAAGCCATGCCGATCTTCACCCATCCCAATCCCGACCTTGTGGTCGGCCCCGAGCGCCAGCCGCGCTGGAACCTGGCCGCGCAGCGCAGGATCAGCTTTCACGGCCTCCAGCACATCGCGCGTTACAGCCAAAGCTACCGCGCGGGCCGGGTCTTGGACCTGCGGCTGTCGGCCGACCTTGCCATCGCCGCGCGTGAAGATCTGCGTCACCTGACCAGCCTGCCGTGGTTTTCCGCCATGGCCGTGACCGAGGGGAACCGGCTGCTTCATCAATCCTACGCGCCGGATTTCGGCCCCGACCAGCCGCATGCGATCATGTCGATCTCGAAGCTCGCGGTGCATCTGGTGATCGGGCGGCTGTGGCAGGATGGCAAGCTTGGGCTAGACGAACAGATCGGCGACATCCTGCCGTGGATCGGGCCGGGCTACCACAGGGCGACGCTGCAGGACGTGCTCAACATGAACGTCCACAACGCCTATGACGAGGATTACGCCAACCCCGACAGCGCCGCCTTCCTGCACGAAGCCGCGATCGGGATGCGCCTTCCCGGGGAAGAGGAGCCGACGAACCGCGACTTTCTGGCCGGGATCGGTCTTGCCCCCGGGGCGAGCGACACGACGAACCCGACCGGAACCTACCTTTACAAAAGTGCGAACACCGATGTCCTTGCGTTTGCCGCACTGGCGCGGGGCGGGCGGCCTCTGGGCCTCTGGCTGGCCGATCTTGCCGATGCGGCGGGGGTCGAACGCGCGATGCTGGTCGGCACCGACCGGACCGGCTTTCCAATCCTCAGCGGCGGGATCTGTCTGACCGCGCGCGACCTCTGCCGGTATGGCGCGATCCTTTCGCGCCGGGGCGAGGGGGTGGATGGCCGCCCCTTCGGCTCGGCAGCGTTTCTGGACCAAACGCTGCAGGGCGGCGTCCCGATGCTCGCCCCCCGCGCGCATCTGCGTTATTCCAACCAGACCAACACCGATGGCACCTGGGTCGGCCATGGCGGGTATGGCGGGCAATATCTGGTCGCGAACCCCGAAACCGGCCGCACCGCCTGTTTCCTGTCGGTCTTGCAGAACGACTCGGGCTACGATGCCGAGTATTACCAGCCGATCATCGCCATGCTGGCCGACATCTGCGCCGGGCGCTAGGCTCCGGGCCCTCCGCCCGGACACCCCGTCAGCTTGGAAGCCGCAGCGCCGCCGCCTCGGCCCCCCGGACGATGGGAAAGGCCGCCCGCCGCCGCCCAAGATCGGCTTCCGGGATCACCGCCTACAGCGCCGTCCGCTCGGCCACGGTAAGACCGGCCAATCCGGTCTCGCCCGGGTGAAAGCTTTCGCTCAGCGCCCCGTTGGCCTGCAAGATTTCATGCCGGTCACACAGGAGCAGCACATACTCCACCCCGTCCGGCGGCAGCGCCACGCTGACCGCACTGCCACCTGCCAGCGCTTCGGCCGCCGCAAGCACCCGGTCTTCGCCAAAGAACACCTCGGCGCGCCAGTCGTCGATCAACAACCGCTGCCGGGGCGAAAGCCAGAGCTCGCGGTCATTGCCGGCCACCCCCCGGGCGATGACCAGGGGACGCAGGCCCGGATGGGCCAGAAGCTCCAGCACGCTCACCCGCCGCCGCGCCACCCACTCCAGCGGACGCGAGCCGTTGGCCAGCGTGCTGACCAGATCGCCCGCGCGCAACGTCTCGCAGGCGCGCGGCCCGTCGGGCGTCTCGATCAGCGTGCCGGCGACGAAGCCCGACAGCGCGGCCGGATCGGGCGGATGGTCAGGATCGGCGGGTCCCCCGGTAACGGCCAGTTCGGGCTGCACCCCCCCGGGACAGGCAATGCCGAAGGGTTTGCCCGCCAGCCGGATCAGACAGAGCGCAAGGCCGGGGACCGCCTCGACCTCGACGGCGGTTCCGGCAGGATGCGCCCCGACCGCCTCTGCCAGACCAAGGTGCCCGGCCTGATGGCTTACGGTCAGCAGAACCTCGACCGAGCCGGGATGAAGCTCGACCCGCGCCTTGGCCAGGGCCGCCGCCCAGCCCTTCCGCGCCCCCGGTCTTGGCGACCGGATCCGGTCCAGGGCTGTGACCGCAATCGTGATACCCTCCGCCCGCATCTTGCCCGGACCCTTGCCTTCCGTTTGGCCGGGGGGCACGCCCCGCGCGGCCCGCAATCGCCGCGCGCAGGCCCCGGTTTGCCCGCCCTATCCCCGGACTTTGCCTTGCCAGCCTTTCCGAACCGTTTCCAGCGAAAACGGTCGGCCGGACCGGGCCTGGACCGATGCCAGGCCAATGCGGCACGCCGGGCCAAGTTGACTTGCCCTTCGCCCTCATGCACCCATGTGGCTTGGCCAGGAAGGACCGACCCGATGATCGCGACCGTATTGCCGACCTACAACCGCGCGCCGCTTGCGTTTGAGCGCGGGGCAGGCAGCTGGCTTGTGACCGGGGACGGGCAGCGCTACCTCGACCTCGGGGCCGGGATTGCCGTGAACGCGCTTGGTCACGCGCATCCCGCACTCATCGCCGCGCTGACCGATCAGGCGGCACGGCTCTGGCATGTGTCGAACATCTACACCGTGCCGGAACAGCAGGACCTCGCCGATCTTCTGGTGGCCGAGACCTTCGCCGACACGGTCTTCTTCACCAATTCCGGCACCGAAGCGGCCGAGCTTGCGATCAAGATGGCGCGCAAGTTCCATCACGACGCAGGCCAGCCGGAGCGGGTGGAGATCATCGCCGTCGAGGGCGCGTTCCACGGCCGCTCCACCGGCGCCATCGCCGCGGCGGGGTCAGAGAAGATGGTCAAGGGCTTCGGCCCGCTGATGCCGGGCTTCACCCAACTGAAATGGCCCACGTCCGAGGGGGGCCATGACGCCATCCGGGCGGCGATCACCGACCAGACCTGCGCCGTGATGATCGAGCCGGTGCAGGGCGAAGGCGGCATCCGCGTGGTGCCCGACCAATGCCTGAAAGGCCTGCGCGACCTTTGCGATCAGACCGGCACCCTCCTCATCTTCGACGAGGTGCAATGCGGCATGGGCCGCACCGGCCGCCTCTTCGCGCATGAATGGGCGGGCGTCAGCCCCGACATCATGATGGTCGCCAAGGGCATCGGCGGCGGGTTCCCCCTCGGCGCGGTCCTCGCCACCGAACGCGCCGCCTCGGGCATGACGGTCGGCACGCACGGCTCCACCTACGGCGGCAATCCCCTTGGCTGCGCAGTGGGCGCTGCGGTCACGAAGATCATCGCCGACCCGGCCTTTCTGGCCGAGGTTGCCCGGAAAGGCGCGCTCTTCCGCCAGGGCCTCGAAAGCCTGGTCGCCCGCCACCCCCAGGTGTTCGAAGGCGTCCGGGGCGAAGGCCTGATGCTCGGCCTTCGGTGCAAACCCGCCCCGGCCGATGTGGTCAAGGCGGGCTACGACGCCGGCATCCTCACCGTCGCCGCCGCCGACAACGTTCTCCGCCTTCTCCCCGCGCTCAACATCCCCGACGACGACATCGCCGAGGCGCTGCGACGCCTCGACCAGACCGCCGCCAGCCTCACCAAAGCGGCCTGATCATCCTTTCTGCAAAAATATCCCACGGGGGCCCGGGGGTGTGAAACCCCCGGCCTACCCGCAATCCCGAAAAAGCGAAGCGACATGAACCACTTTCTCGACATCCACAAGACCAGCCCCGCCGACCTCCGCACGATGATCGACACCGCGCAAGCAATGAAAAGCGCGCGGAACGGGCGCCCCAAAGGCGCACCCGACGACGACCAGCCGCTGAAGGGCCAGATGGTCGCCCTCATCTTCGAAAAACCCTCCACCCGCACCCGCGTTTCCTTTGATGTCGGCGTCCGCCAGATGGGCGGCGAGACGATGGTCCTTTCCGGCAAGGAGATGCAGCTTGGTCATGGCGAGACCATCGCCGACACCGCCCGGGTCCTCTCCCGCTACGTCGATCTGATCATGATCCGCACGTTTGAAGAAGCAACGCTTCTCGAGATGGCCGAACATGCGACGGTGCCGGTGATCAACGGTCTTACGAACCGCTCCCATCCCTGCCAGATCATGGCCGACGTGATGACCTATGAAGAACACCGCGGCCCGATCAAGGGGCGCAAGGTCGTCTGGTGCGGCGACGGCAACAACGTCGCGGCCAGTTTCCTGCATGCCGCCGGGCAGTTCGGCTTCGATTTCACCTTCACCGGGCCCGAGACGCTCGACCCCGAGGAGAAGTTCCTCCAGTTCGCCCGCGACAAGGGCTCCAGGGTCACCATCCAGCGCGATCCCTTCACCGCCGTCGAAGGTGCCGACCTTGTGGTCACTGACACCTGGGTCTCGATGCACGACCCCGAAAGCGCCAAGGAGCGCCGCCACAACCAGCTGCGCCCCTATCAGGTCAACGAAGCGCTGATGACCCGGGCCAAGCCGGACGCCCTCTTCATGCATTGCCTGCCTGCCCACCGGAACGACGAGGCGACGAGTGCGGTGATGGACGGCCCGCATTCGGTGATCTTCGACGAGGCCGAAAACCGCCTTCACGCGCAGAAAGCCGTGATGCGCTGGTGCCTTGGCCTCTGACCGCATTCCGGCTCTAAAAATTTTCGGCGAAAATTTTTAGAGTACCCTCCGCCAAAGCGAAGCGACACGCCCCTTGGCAAGGCGCAGGGTATCGGTCAGGTTGCCTTCGCACCGCCAGGAAAGGCCCCCCATGCACCGTCAGTCCGTCGCCGTCTTCGACCGCTTCCTTGCCACACTGTCCAGCATCCTTGCCAAGGCCGAGGCCCATTGCGAGGCGCGCCGGATCAAGCCCGAGGTGATGCTTGCCGCGAGGCTCTTTCCCGACATGCTGCCCCTCGTCAAGCAGGTGCAGCTCGCTTGCGACTTTGCCGCCCGGGGCTCTGCCAGGCTCGCCGGGCAGGAGCCGAAGGTCTTCCCCGACACCGAGACGACCTTTGCCGAGCTGCAGGCGCGCATCGCCGCCGCGCGCGCGCATATCGCGGCACTTTCGCCGGACGATTTCGCGGAGGCCCCGGCACGGCAGATCACCTTCAAGGCCGGACCGATGGACATGACCCTGTCGGGCGCGGATTTCCTGTCGTTCTACGCGCTGCCGCAGTTCTTTTTCCACCTGACCACCGCTTACGCCCTTTTGCGCCACAACGGGGTGGAGATCGGCAAGGGCGACTTCATGGGCGCGGTCTAGATCAAGCGCTTGCAGGCCCGGGCACCCTAGGCCCAAGCACCTAGGCCCGGGCGGCTGCGTCAGCCTTGATCACCGCGCGGACCCCATCGGCATCCGCCGCGCGTCGGGCCAAAAGCGCCACGACCACCAAAAGCGCCGACAACGCGGCATAGGTCGGCCGGAAGCCCATATGTTCGGCCAGAAAGCCGATGGTGAACGGCGCGATCAGGATGCCGCCATAGCCGACCATCGTCACGATCGAGATGGCGGTGGCCGACGGCAGGCCGGGGTGGTTTCCGGCCGCCGAGAACAGGATCGGCACGATGTTTGCCAGACCGATGCCAGCGACGAAGAACCCGGCAAGGGCCACCCAGTCCACCGGTGCAAGGGCTGCCGCCATCAGCCCCGCCGCCCCGACCAGGCCCGACACCCGCAGCGTCATCACCGCGCCGAACCGGTTGCGGACCGCGTCGCCCAGAAACCGCATCACCGCCATCGCCCCGGCGAAGAAGGCAAAGCCAAGGCCCGAGACGACCAGATCCGCCCCCAACTCCTTTTGCAGATAGATCGCGGCCCAGTCCAGGATCGCACCTTCGGGCACCATCGCGAAGAAGGCAAGAAAGCCCAAAAGCCAGACATGCAGGTCGCGCGGCAACAAGCGGGCCTTTGGTGCGTCCAATGGGGCCGACCCGCCGGCGACCTGCTGCAAGAGGGTCCGGTCGGTCGGCAAGAGATAGCGCCCCGCGCCGATCACGATCACCGCGACGACCGCTGCCGCGCCAAGCGACTGCGCTTCGGCCCCCCAGCCGGCAATCACCAGACTGCCCGCACCGCCGCCGACAAAGCCCCCCAGGCTCCAGAACCCATGCGATGAGGACATGATCGCCCGGCCCAGCCTGCGTTCGATCTCGACGGCATGGGCGTTCATCGCCACATCCATCGACCCGGCAATCGCGCCGAAGACCGCCATGCTCAGCGTCACCGCAGGAAGCGTCGGGGAAAACACCACCAGGGGCAGCACCGGAACCAGCGCCAGCGCAAAGGTCTGCAGGACGCGCCGCGCGCCGAAGCGGGCGATGAAGCGGCCGGTGAACAGCATCGCCCCGACAGCCCCGATCCCAAGCGCCAGGATCAGAAGGCCAAGCACCGCCTCGGTCACCCCGTGCCGGGGCATCAGAAGCGGAATTTGCGGCGCCCAGGCCCCCATGACGAAGCCATTGGCCATGAACATGGCGGCCACAGCCCAGCGTGCCCGCTTTGCCTGCCCCGTTGCCTGAGCCCGTTCCTGCCCGTCGCGCTGCATGATCCACCCGTTGCACTTTGCCGTCCGTCATCGACGGATCGTCCGTCCGGCGCAAGGGCCAGACGATCAAACCCTGTTGCAAGGCTGAAAGGTGGGCTGTCGCGCCAGACCTGATTGACCCGCCGATCGGGGGCCACAAGCCCCTTAGCGAAAGGGCTTCGGCACCGTCTTGGCGATGTTCGAGGCGATGTTCTGCGCGCTCCACCCGGTCAGGCTGCGCAGCGTTGCCGCCTCGTCCTGGATCCTTGCCCGCGTCTTTGCAACATAGTCCTTGCCGTCCTCGCAGGTGATCTCGCCCTCGAACGGATGGTTCAGGATGTAGCGTCCCTGGAAATTCTCGCGGTCTTCGGTGACGGCGAACTTCAGGTCCTCGAAAAAGCTGTCCTCGGAATAGCGGATGTGGAGGCGGGTGACGAAGACGTCGGGCGTCGCGGCTTCCGCCTTGCGGACCCAGGTGACGCCCAGTTCTTTCAACTCGGCATGGGACAAGGGATCGTCGGCGCAGGGGTCGCACCAGGCCATGTCCCAGGCATATTCAAGGAAGGCCCCGCTGCCGCCCGCCGCCGTGTCGAACATCGCCCGGTAGAATTGCGGAAAGACCTGCGCCACGAAGACCGGCACATTCACGTCCGAGGGGATGTCCTTCGTCATGTAGTTGGTCAGCGCAACCCGCCCCTTGCGGGTCAGGGCCAGCACGATCAGGTCCTGCGGCCCATCGCCGTTCAGCTTGCCAAGCTGGATCGGCAGCATGAAGTCCTTGGACCGGAAGGTCAGTTGCAAGGGCTCCAACTCTTGTTCCGCCTCAGCCGCGTGGCGTGAGAGGTTCACCTTCGCCACGAAGAACTTCATCCCGCCATTGATGTAACCCGAAAGCGCCGCTTCGGCACCCTCGGGCAGCTGGTAGCCCTCGCCGCGCAGAAACTCGGCAAGACCGTCGGACTGCCGGGCCGAAAGCATCTGGATGTCGTAAGAGCCGACCGCAAACTCGCGCTCGATCGTCACACCCAGGGCGCGCGCGCCTTCGCGGCGTTCCTTGCGGCTGGGGGTGCCACCGGAGACTACCTCCGCGGTATCTTCAACAATAACCGGTCCGCCACACGGATCCTCGTCGAAGTATTCCACCAGTCGGGGCGCGGTGTATCGGTCAAGATGCGCGACCGTCTCAGACGGCACCGTTGTCACCTGACTGCGGTCCAGCACTTTGGGCGTCGGCACGATCATCGCGAACTCCGCCGGAGAGCCGCGATAGTCCGACGACATGGTGATGACCGAGGTGTCGTTGACCCTTGTATAGACCACCGTCGAAGCGCGGTTGAATAGCTCGCCATCCGCACGGGCGACATAGAAGCCGCAAAACGCCTGCGCTGCCGGAGCGGTCATCCACAAGGCAGTGGCAAGGATCACTTTGGCAAGGCGATGGCGCATCGAAGGCTCCGAAAGGTTTAGACGACTGCGGTCAGGCTGAACGAAACGCGGATGCTAAGCAATAGCGACGATCATTGAAGTCTTCTGTCTTCACCGTCCTGAACGCCTCAGGTTCCGCGCGGTTTGGCGCGCAGGGTCGGCTCGGCCCGGGTCGGGTCCTCCGGCCAGGGATGCCGCGGATAGGCCCCGCGCATGTCCTTGCGCACCTCGGCGTAAGTGGTCGCCCAGAACCGGGGCAGGTCGGTCGTCACCTGCACCGGCGCGCGCGCGGGCGACAGAAGCGTGATCCGCACCGGCAGGCGCGCGAGGCCGACCACGGGATGCACCGTCACCCCGAACATCTCTTGCAACCGCACCTCGATTGCGGGCACCTCGGCGTCGTAGTTGATCGGTACCTTTCGCCCCAAGGGGGTCTCGAAGGAGGCGGGCACCAGGCGGTCAAGCTCGGCCAGGCGGTCCCAGCCGAGAAGGCCCTGCAGCGCGGGGGCAAGGTCAAGCGCGCGCAGGTCGGTTTCGCTGCGCAGGCCCTGAAGATGCGGCAAAAGCCAGGTCTCGGCGGTGGCGAGAAGATCGGCGTCGTCCAGCCTTGGCCAATCCTGCCGCCGGGCCAGCCGGGCGCGGGAAATGAGGCGGCGCGCGGCTGGCGTCCAGGGCAACCCCAACTGCCGCAAGCCGTCAAGCGCCGCCCGCGCCACCATCTCTGCCGGGGCATCCCAGGGTCGGTCGTCGAGGACCAGCGCGCCAAGACGCTCCTGCCGTCGGGCAAGGACCCGACCCTCGCGCCGCGACCAGTCGCAAACCTCCTGCCACGCGATGCGGTCGGCGAACAGCCCGCGCACCTCGGCCTCGGAGATTGCCACGGCCTGCCGGACCGTCGCCTCGCGCGCGTCGCCGTCAAGGTCGGTCGCCACGATCAACCGCGCAGCCGACAAGGGCAGACCCGCCGCCATCGCCGCCCCCTTGCCACCCGACAGGATCCAGCGCGGCGCCTCGCCCTTGCGGCGCAGCCCGATCCGGTCGGGATAGGCAAGCGCCGAAATCTCCGCGAGAGTATGGCTTTCCCCGGCACCTTCCCCAGCACCCCCCCACCCCATCCCTCCCCCACGAGGGGGGAGGGGGGCTCTTGGCGCGTCCTGCGGGTTTGACGGACCGTCCGCCGGACTGTGCTTTCCTCCCCCACGCGGGGGGAGGGGGGCACTTGGCGCGTCCTCCGGGTTTGACAGACCGTCCGCCGGGCTGCGCCTCCCCTCCCCCTCGTGGGGAGGGGATGGGGGTGGGGGGCTGGGTGCGCGCGCATTCGGGTCGTTCTGGTCGGATTGCGACGGGCTGGTCCTATCCCTGAGGGCGTGCCCTTCCCCGGCACCCCCCCACCCAGTCTCTCCCCCCCACCCCATCCCTCCCCCACGCGGGGGGAGGGGGGCACTTGGCGCGTCCTGCGGGTTTGGCGGACCACCAGTGGTATTGCGCCGCCCCTCCCCCTGGTGGGGAGGGGATGGGGGAGGGGGGCTGGGTGCGCAGGCATTCAGGTCGTTCTGGTCGTTTTCCCTGAGGGCGTGCCCTTCCCCGGCACCCCCCCACC
>NCDS01000218.1 GCA_002280315.1 Rhodobacterales bacterium 32-66-7
TGCTGGAAGAACTCGGCAAGCTGGGTGACCCCGATCAGGACAACATCAGCTTCTGCATCATCAAGCTGAATGACGCCTCCGTGCGGGAGAAGGGGTTGCGCAAGGCGTCAAGCGGCACGGTGTCCCGGCCAAGGCGCGTGGTGTCCGCGCCGACGCTGGTCCTGACCCCAACGCCGGTCGCCGAGCCGGACCCGGCTGTCGCGCCAGTCGTCGAACTGGTCGCCCCGGACGCCACAGCAGACGCCCCAGCGGCCGAGGTCACGCCACCGGACCCGGACGCTGACGCCTTGCAGTTGGAAGAATTGGCGGAAGCCGTGGCGGAAGAACCCGCGCCTACCCTGCACTAGGGCGAAACACGCTGAGAATCTCGGTCAGCGGCTTCTTTCGCTTGGCCACTTCCGGCACCGTCGCGGTTGCCGATGGGTAGCCCACCGGCAGGATCATCACCGGCTTTTCACTGGCAGGCCTGCCGCAAAGCGGGCCCAGAAACGCCATCGGATTGGGCGTGTGCTCCAGGCAGACCAGCCCCGCATGATGGATCGCGGCGATCAGAAGGCCGGTGGCAATGCCGACGCTTTCGGGGACGTAGTAGTTCTTGTAGCGCGCGCCGTCCCGGGTCACCCCGTAGCGTTGCGCAAAGATGACGATCAGCCAGGGCGCATCGGTCAGGTGCGGTTTAGTGACCCCCGTACCGATCGGCTCCAGCGCGGCGAGCCATTCGTCGCCCCCAGCCCCGGCGTAGAAGGCACGCTCCTCCGCCTCGGCCCCGTCGCGGATGCGGGCCTTCATCGCGGGGTCAGAGATGGCGACGAAATGCCAGGGCTGGTGGTTGGCCCCTGACGGCGCGGTCCCGGCGGCGGCGATGCAGGCGGCGATCGCGCTTGCGCATGTAGGCGAGGAAGGCTTCGGCTGCCGCGAGTGAGGCGGGGGGGTCAAGCTGGACCTGGTCCGGCAGCGGCAGCGGTTGATAACTGACCTCGCCCTTGTGGTACATCACCCGCCCCCGATCAGTGCCCCTGCGGCGAACACCAAAGCACCGCCAAGGACGACCTGCAAGACGGCGCGCAGGAAGGGCGTCTCCAGATAGCGGTTCTGGATCCAGGCGATGGCCCAAAGCTCGACGAAGACGACGGCGATGGCGATGGTCGTCGCGGTCCAGAAATCGGGGATCAGGTACGGCAGCGCGTGGCCCATGCCGCCCAGCGTGGTCATGACACCCGAAGCGAGGCCCCGCTTCCACGGACTGCCCCGGCCCGACAGCACCCCGTCATCATGCGCGGCTTCGGTAAAGCCCATGGAGATACCGGCCCCGACCGACGCCGCCGCGCCGACCAGAAAGGTCGTCCAGCTGTCCTGGGTCGCAAAGGCCGTCGCAAAGATCGGCGCGAGGGTGGAGACAGAGCCATCCATCAACCCCGCAAGCCCCGGCTGCACCCAGGTCAGGATGAACTGGCGCTTGGCGGTCTTGTCTTCATCCGCGCGGGCGTCGTCGGTCAGGTGCTTGTCTTCAAGACCCTGCGCGTGGCGTTCATGCGCGGCTTCGGCGGCGGCGAGGTCACCCAGCAGGCGACGGGTCGCGGCATCGGTACTGCGGGCGGCGGCGCGGACATAGAAATCCTGCGCCGCCTGTTCCATCGCCTGCGCCTCACCCCGGATGGTGTCGAGCGACAGGGTCTTGGCCAGCCAGACCGGCCGTCGGGCGTAGAACCCCGCAACATGCTCGCGCCGAAGGAGGGGGATCACCTCACCAAAGCGCGTTTGGTGGAGGTCGATCAGCCGCTGGCGGTGCCGATCCTCTTCGCTGGCCATGTCGTTGAAGACAGCGGCCGAGGCGGGAAAATCCGTCCGCAACCGCTCGGCAAAGCTGCGGTAGATGCGGGAGTCATCTTCTTCCGACGATATGGCAAGGGCGAGGACCTCTTGTTCCGACAGGTCGGCAAAGCGGCGGCGGGTGGCAAGGGATGACAGCACGGCAGACCCCGATTTCTGGAACCATTCTAATTTATCCCGGAGCCGGGCGAGGGCAAGGTCGAAAAATGAACTCAGCGGTTCAGTTTATGCTTGCAATTCTGAACCGGTGGGTTCAATAAATATGAACCGTCCAGTTCAGAATAGAGAACATCATGAAAGCCTTGACCATTGCCACCTTCGCTTTGGCCGTTGCCTTCGCCGGTCCTGTCGCTGCGGGAATCGGGGGGGTGGACCTGCCGCATCTGACCTTTCCCAAACCGGTCGTGACCCCGTCGACCAAGGGCTGCGAGACGGCAACGACGGCCGGGGTCTGCCAGCCGGGCAAGTGACAGCCCTCGCTTCGCTTGCTGCGGCCGCGCGTGATGCTCTATGGTCCCCTTTGGGGGGACCATGACACTCACGGCTGAACAGGGGGTCCGGCGTGGTCGCAAGTTCGACCAGGTGCTGGACGGGGCGCGCAAGGTCTTCATGCGCGACGGGTTCGAACGCGCCTCGGTCGACGATATCGCGCGCGAAGCCGGGGTGTCGAAGGCGACGATCTATGCCTATTTCCCCGACAAGCGGCTGATGTTCCTGGAGGTGGCGCGGTCGGAATGCCAGCGCCAGACCGAAGCCGCCGAAGCCTCCATCGGGGAGGATGTCCCGGCGCGGGTCGCGTTGACGGTTGCGGCGGAACGGATCGTCGGCTTTCTGACCTCGGATTTCGGGCAGCGGATGTTCCGCATCGTGGTCGGCGAAGGGGAGCGGTTTCCAGGCCTCGGCGCCGAGTTTCATGAGCATGGACCGGGGCTGATCCACCGGCGACTGGTGCATCACCTGGGCTGCTATGTGGCCACGGGTGAGCTTGCCATCGACGATCTTGACCTTGCGGCGGATCAGTTCGCGCAACTGTGCAAGGCGTCGATCCAGGAGAAGCTTTTGTTCGGCCTGACCCCTGCGGTCACGAAGCAGGATGTGCAACGCTCGGTGCAGGGCACGGTCGACATGTTCATGGCGCGGTACGGCGCGAAGGGCTGAACGGGGGGCTGACCGGCGCAAATCTTTTCGAAAAGATTTGCAAAATCCTTCGAAGGATTTTGGCCTACCCGTTCTCGCGCAGCACCATCCCGGCAAGGTAGAGCGAGCCGCAGATCAGTACCCTCGCGTCCGGGGCGGTGGCGGTGATCTCGCGCAAAGCCTCGGCCACCGAAGGAGAGTGTTCTTTTCGCCGGGGATCGACACCGCGTATAGCTTGGCGACTTGGGGGCCAAGCGGGGCCATGTAACCCGTCACATCCTTGGTGTTCAGCATGCCGCAGATGACATGCGTTTCACGTCGGGGCATCCGGGCCAGGGTCGCCGCCACCGCCGCCGCCCCTGCGGGATTGTGGCCACCGTCCAGCCAAAGCTCCACCTTCGGGGCTATGTCGACCAAGGGACCCTGCCGCAGCCGCTGCATCCGGGCGGGCCAGTGGGCGCGGGTCACGGCGACCTCACAGGCCGCCTCACTCCGGCCAAGGTGGCGCAGCGCCATGAGTGCCGCCCCGGCATTTTCAACCTGATGCGGGCCGGGCAGGTTGGGCAAGGGCAGGTCGAGAAGGCCATTCTCGTCCTGAAACACCATCCGACCGCGATCTTCAAAGCAGTGCCAGTGCTGGCCATGCGCGAGGATCGGCGCGCCCATGTGGGCGGCCTTGGCTTCGATCACGGCCAGCCCCTCATCGGTCTGCGGCCCGACGATGACCGGAACGCCGCGCTTGATGATCCCGGCCTTTTCGCCCGCAATGGCCGCGACGGTGTCGCCAAGGAAGGCCTGATGGTCCAGGCTGACCGGGGTGATGATCGTCAGGCGCGGGCTATCCACCACATTCGTCGCGTCAAGCCTGCCGCCAAGGCCAACTTCCAGCAGAGTCCAGTCGGCGGCGGTGCGGGCGAAGGCAAGGAAGGCGGCGCAGGTGGTGATCTCGAAGAACGTGATCTCGTCCGGGCCATTCGCGGTGACGCATTCATCCAGCAGGGCTGTCAGCATCGGTTCGGATATCAGCTCACCCGCCAGACGGATACGCTCATGAAACCGCGCCAGATGCGGTGAGGTATAGGCGTGGACCCGGTCGCCCCCCGCCTCCAGCCCCGCGCGGATCATCGCCTGGGTGCTGCCCTTGCCATTCGTCCCGGCGATATGGATCACCGGTGGCAGGCGGCGTTCGGGGTTGCCAAGCGCTGCCAGCAAACGTTCCACCCGACCCAGCGTCAGGTCGATGACCTTGGGGTGGAGGGTCATCATCCGCTCAAGGATGACGTCAGAGGACAGTGTCACGTCGGCGCGCCTGCGGAATCTGGCAGGGGCACGGGGCCTTCGGGCGCGGGAAGGTCGCCCTTGATCGCCGGGGAAAGCCGCATCAACAGGCGAACCAGCGTCACCAGTTCGTCCTTCATCGCGGTCCGGTGCACCACGCGGTCAAGCATACCGTGGTCCAGAAGATACTCCGCCCGCTGGAACCCCTCGGGCAGTTTTTCGCGAATCGTCTGTTCGATCACCCGCGCGCCGGCAAAGCCGATCTGCGCGTTGGGCTCGGCGATCTGCACGTCGCCCAGCATGGCGTAGCTTGCGGTCACACCCCCGGTCGTGGGGTTGGTCAGCACGACGATGAACGGCAGGCCCGCCTCTTTCAGCATCTGCACCGCCACCGTGGTGCGCGGCATCTGCATCAGGGACAGAACCCCTTCCTGCATCCGCGCCCCACCGGAAGCTGAGAACAGGATCAACGGCCGCTTCAGATGCACCGCCCGGTCAGCCGCCGCGATGATCGCATTGCCGACATACATCCCCATCGACCCGGCCATGAAGGAGAAATCCTGCGCTGCCGCCACGATCGGGGTGCGGCCAATCTCACCTTCACCGACCAGCATCGCATCCTTTTCGCCGCTGGCCTTTTGCGCCGCCTTGACCCGGTCGGGATAGCGCTTCTGGTCGCGGAAATGCAGCGGGTCGAAGACCGGATCGGGCACCTTGACCTCGGTATAGATGCCGCCGTCGAACAGCGCGTCGAACCGTTCGCGCGGGGTGATGTTCATGTGGTGATTGCAGTTCGAACAGACGTTCAGGTTCGCCGAAAGCTCACGGTGAAACAGCATCGTCCCGCATTCCGGGCACTTGGTCCAAAGGTTCTCCGGCACCTCGCGGCGGGA
>NCDS01000039.1 GCA_002280315.1 Rhodobacterales bacterium 32-66-7
CAAGTCGTTCAACTACCTCAATTATGACGGCGGCCAATTCTCCACCTCGCAGGGGCGGGGGGTGTTCATGGATCAGGCGCTTTCGATCCTGCCGGCGGATTACTGGCGCTGGTGGCTTCTAAGCCACGCCCCCGAAAGCAGCGATGCCGAGTTCACCTGGGAAAACTTCCAGACCGCCGTGAACAAGGACCTCGCCGACGTGCTGGGCAACCTTGTCAGCCGCGTGACCAAGTTCGCGCAGGCCAAGTTCGGCGAGACCGTCCCGGCCGGCGGCGAGTTTGGCGCGCTGGAAACCGCTCTGATCGCCGACCTTGGCGCGCGAGTCCGGGACTACACCGCGCAGATGCAGGCGATGGAGGTCAGGAAGGCGGCGGCAGAGCTGCGCGCGATCTGGGTGATCGGCAACGAATACCTGCAAGGCGCAGCTCCGTGGACCGTCGTCAAGACCGATCCGGACCGGGCGCAGGCCATTATCCGCCTCGCGCTGAACCTGATCCGGGTCTATGCGGTGCTTTCCTCACCGTTCATCCCCGATGCGGCGCAGGCGATGATGCGGGCGATGGGCAGCGATGACTGGTCGTGGCCGCATGACATGCCGCAGGCGATGCGCACCCTGAAGGCCGGGCATGGCTTCACCGTGCCGGAGAACCTGTTTCGCAAGATCACCGATGAGGAACGCGCCGACTGGCAGCAGAAGTTCTCGGGCGCGCGAAGCTGAGCCGTTGCGACTGCGGGTGGGGTGGGGAATACCTGTCCCGTCCGGCCCGGACGCCTGTCCCCGGACGCCCGCATGACAATGAATTTCATTTGCCCTGCGCTTGGGGCTGGGGCAATCTTTGCCTGCATCTGACCCGAAGCGAGACGCTGGCCAAGCGGGCGGTGCGGAACCGATATTTTCAGGAGAATGACATGAAGCGCTTGATTGCCGCCCTTGCCCTTAGCACCACCCTGCTTGGTGTTGTCCCCGCCATTGCCCAGAACGCCACGAACCCGGTCAAGACCGCCGAAGCCAAAAGCACTCTGTCGATTGCCAATGCGATGATCACCTATGGCCGTTCCAAGGCCGACCCGCTGGCGATGATCGCCGGGGTGCAGATGATGGTCGCCGCAGCCGAAGGCACCACCATTGAGACCGGCGGTACCCCGGTCGATCTCGGCGCGATCCTCGACGAAGCCGTTGCGCTGGCTCCCGATGACGCGCTGATCATCGCCCGCGCGGACACCCTGCGCGATGCGGCCGATACCAAGACCCGTGGCACCTGCTACTGGGAATACTGGTGCGACTACTACGGCTACTGCGAATACTGGTACGTCTGCTACTGATCCGACGCTGCCAGACGACTCGGCCGGTCCGGGCACCCCGGGCCGGCCTTTTCATGTCCGGGTGCGGCGGAACCAGGCCGCGACCGTTTTCCTTTGCACGCGCAGAAACGACCGTTGCGGTAGGCTGATCTTCGCCGAAGAAGCGCAGCTTCGGGACAATGTTCCAGAACGCATGGAATCTATGGGAGGCACGCCCCACCGCCAGATGCTAAACTCGCAAGATCGGCCCCGAGTCGCTGCCATCTTGGAGGATCCCGACATGACGCATGATACCAACGATCTGTCACCCCGCCCCAGAACCCTCGGCACCTACGCCGCTGCTGCGGTGTTTCTGGCGGTCTATCTCGGGGGATTGGCCTTTGTCCTGGCCCCGAAAGACCTGTTCGCCGTCCAGTCCGGCGCGGTTTTCGCCGAAGACTGAGGGGTCCAGAAATTTTCGACGAAAACTTTTAGACCGTGGAAAAGGCCCGGGCGCCAGCCCGGGCCTTGTTGTTTCAGCCGCGCAGATCGAAGCGGTGTGCCAGCAGCCGCTGCGCGCGCGCGACGACGCCGCACCGCGCGCCTCGGGCACCCTCGAATCGCACTACGCGCCGCGCGCCAAGGTGCGCCCCTTCGGCACCCACTTATAGGCCATGTCGGTCAGACCGGTGAAGAAGTCGGTGGTCAGCGCGCCGACCCGGTCGGTAAAGACGCCATGCGTGGTGCCGCCATGGTTGGTGCCGATCACCCGCATGCCGCCGATCAGGCAGGTCATCTCGGGCGCGGTGAGCCCCATAAGCTGCGCGCGGTCCAGCAGCAGCTCTTCCGCCGTGACCACATAGTCCTTCTTCATCCAGTTGCGGAATCCGTCCGCCACCGGCTCCAGCACCGAGAAGCTTGCGGCATCGGTCTCGGCATCGGTCGCATCGCCACGACCGGGGTGGAACGGCACGGTCACGTCAATCCCCGCCGCCTTGGCCGCGTGCTCGACACCGACGTTGCCTGCCAGCACGATCACATCGGCCAGCGAGGTACCGGCGGCTTTCGCAATCGGCCCCAGCACTGCCAGCACGCGGGAAAGTCGGGCGGGTTCGTTCCCCTCCCAATCCTTTTGCGGGGCAAGGCGGATGCGGGCGCCGTTCGCTCCGCCCCGGTTGTCCGACTGCCGGAAGGTGCGGGCCGAATCCCAGGCGGTGGTGACCATGTCCGACACCGACAGACCCGAGGCGGCGATCTTCGCCTTGACCGCATCCACATTCCAGCCGGTCGGGCCGACCGGAACCGGGTCCTGCCAGATCAGATCCTCCTGCGGAACCCAGGGGCCGAGGTAGCGGACCTTCGGCCCCATGTCGCGGTGCGTCAGCTTGAACCAGGCGCGGGCGAAGGCATCCGAGAACGCGGCCTGATCCTTGGCAAACCGCTCACTGATGGCGCGATAGGTCGGGTCCAGCTTCATCGCCATGTCGGCGTCGGTCATCATCGGCATGCGGCGGATCGTCGGATCCTCGACATCGACCGGCATGTCTTCTTCAGCGATGTTGATCGGCTGCCATTGGAACGCCCCGGCGGGGGATTTGACCAACTCCCAGTCATACTTGAACAGCAGATGGAAGTAGCCGCCGTCCCATTTGGTCGGATGCGTGGTCCAGGCGCCTTCGATGCCGCTGGTCACCGTGTCGCGCCCGACGGAGCGGGCGGCGTGGATGTTCCAGCCAAGGCCCGCCTCTTCCAGATCGGCACCTTCCGGCTCCGGCCCGATCAGGGCGGCGTTGCCGTTGCCATGCGCCTTGCCGACGGTATGGCCGCCTGCGGTCAGGGCGACGGTCTCCTCATCATCCATCGCCATGCGGGCAAAGGTTTCGCGCACGTCCATCGCGGTCTTCAAGGGGTCCGGCTGGCCATTGACGCCCTGCGGATTGACGTAGATCAGGCCCATCACCACGGCGGCGAGCGGGTTTTCCAGGGAGGAGCGGTCCTCGACGCTCGGATAGCGCTGGTCGGTCAGCCATTCCTTTTCCGACCCCCACCAGACATCTTTTTCGGGGGCCCAGATATCCTCACGCCCGAAGCCGAAGCCGAAGGTCTTGAGGCCCATCGATTCGTAGGCCACGGTCCCCGCAAGGACCATGAGGTCGGCCCAGGATAGCCGGTTACCGTATTTCTTCTTGATCGGCCACAACAGGCGACGGGCCTTGTCAAGGTTGGCGTTGTCGGGCCAGGAGTTCAGCGGCGCGAAGCGGTGGTTCCCCGTGCCTGCGCCCCCGCGCCCATCGGCCATCCGGTAGGTCCCGGCAGCATGCCAGGACATGCGGATGAAGAGGCCGCCGTAATGGCCCCAATCGGCGGGCCACCACTCCTGGCTTTCGGTCATCAGCGCGATCAGGTCCTGCTTCAGCGCGACGAAATCAAGCTTCTTGACCTCATCCTGATACGTGAACCCGTGCAGCGGATTCACCTTGGTGTCGTGCTGGTGCAGGATGTCGAGGTTCAGCGCTTTCGGCCACCAATCGGTCACCGTCGCCTCGGTCGTGGTGATGGCACCGTGGATCACCGGGCACTTGCCCGCGCGGGCTGGGTCGTTGCCGTCCATCTTGATCTCCTGTTTGAAACTGTCCTGTCCCCGGGCGGCTTCAATGCTGCGACCGTAAGGGCTTGTCCGCTTCGTAACATGCACATCCGATAAATGGAATTTTCATTTTTCTATCGAAGTGATAAGTCCAGACTATGACTGCGCTGACCCTGAAGCATCTGCGCTATTTCGACGCGCTGGCCGGCCACCGCCACTTCGGTCGCGCGGCCGAGGCTTCGGCCATCTCGCAGCCGGCATTGTCCCTGCAGATCAAGGAGCTGGAGCGTATTCTTGGGGCGACCCTTGTCGAACGGGGTCCGCGCCAGATCAGGCTGACCCCGCTGGGGGAGGATTTTGCCATCAGGGCGCGCAGCATCATGCGGGCAGTCGATGAGCTTGCCGGGCTGGCGCAGACCGCCGCTGGGCCGCTTTCGGGCCGGTTGCGGCTGGGGATCATCCCGACCATCGCGCCCTATCTTCTGCCGCGCCTTCTGCAGCGGCTGCCCGAGCGTTTGCCCGGCCTTGACCTTCGCCCGCGTGAGGCGGTGACGCAAAAGCTGGTCCGCGATCTGGTCGAAGGGCGGCTTGACCTTGCGCTGGTCGCCTTGCCGGTGTCCGAACCGTCGCTGGAGGAAACCCCGCTCTTTGCCGAGGCTTTCCTTTTGGTCCGCAACCTGTCGGCGGCACGGCTGCCGGTGCCTGCCTTGACCGACCTCCAACATCTGCCGCTCCTCTTGCTGGAAGAGGGGCATTGCTTTCGCGATCAGGCTTTGGCCGCCTGCAAACTGCCGCGCACCCCGAATGGCGAGATCATCGAAGGCTCGTCGCTGACGACGCTGGTGCAGATGGTCGGGGCCGGGATCGGTGTCACCCTGATCCCCGAGATGGCCGCGAGAGTCGAGGCGCGGTCCGCCCCCGTCGTGATCGACCGGTTGGCCGAGCCTGCGCCCGGGCGGACCGTCGGTCTGGTCTGGCGGCGGAGCACGCCCCTGGCCGATCATTACACCGCCCTGTCCCGGATATTCCGCGAGGAACTCATGCCCGCCATTGCGGAGATCTGACGCCGACTGACCGCTGCGGCACCTCGTCCCGGTTTCCTCTTTTTCGCGTTACCCAAGTTTCACATTTCTGCGAAACAAGCGTCACACCCCCGCTTTAGCTACCGCGCCAAGCCATTGGGAGACGCAGCATGCTCGAAGTCCGCTCGGTCACACGGATGTTCGGTCAGAAGGCCGCCGTCGACAATGCAAGCTTCACCGTGGACGGTCCGGCCTTCGTCGGGATCATCGGCCGGTCCGGCGCGGGCAAGTCCACCTTTCTGCGCATGATGAACCGGCTGATCGAGGCCACCTCGGGCGAGATCCTGGTCGATGGGGTGAACGTGCTGGCCTACAAGGGTGCCGCCGCGCGGGCCTGGCAGTCGCAATGCGCGATGATCTTCCAGCAGTTCAACCTGGTGCCGCGGATGGATGTCGCCTCGAACGTGCTCCACGGCATCCTCAACCGTCGCGGCACGCTGCAGACGATGTTCAACCTCTGGCCCAAGGACGATATCCTGAAGGCCATCGACATTCTGGAACGCCTTGGCATCGCCGAACAGGCCCCCAAACGGGCCGAGGCGCTGTCGGGCGGTCAGCAGCAGCGCGTGGCCATCGCCCGCGCCGTGATGCAGGACCCGAAGATCATCCTTGCCGATGAGCCGATCGCGAGCCTTGACCCGATGAACGCGCAGATCGTGATGGAGACGTTGAAGAAGATCAACGTCGAGGATGGCCGCATGGTCATCGCCAACCTTCACACGCTGGACACCGCGCGCCGGTATTGCGACCGGGTGATCGGGATGCGCGACGGCAAGATCGTCTTCGACGGCACGCCGGAGCAGCTGTCCACCGGCGTGGCGCGCGACATCTACGGCGCGGATGAAAGTTTCAACGAGGCTGCGACGTCAACCTCGATTCCCACCGACAAAAGCGCTGACCGCACGTTCGCGGCCCAGATGCTGGCGTAACCCACCCGTTTCGTCCCGGCCCCGTCAGGGGCCATAACCCACGGAGCTACCATGAAAAAGTTGCTGACTGCCACTGCAATCACCGCTGTCCTCGCCTCTTCGGCCTTCGCCCAGGAGATCACCGAATTCAACATCGGCATCCTTGGCGGCGAAAACGCCCAGGACCGTCTGACCTCGAACGAGTGCTTCCGCGCCAAGGTCGAAGCAGCGCTTGGCGTTCCGGTCAAGATCTTCACCCCGGCCGACTATGACGGCGTGATCCAGGGTCTTCTCGGCGGCACGCTTGACTACGCGTGGCTCGGTGCGTCGTCCTATGCCAAGATCTACCTGACCGACCCGGAAGCGGTCGAAGTCAAGCTGACCAAGCAGAACCTGGACGAATCGACCGGCTACTACTCCATCGGGTTCACCCGCGCCGACACCGGCATCACCAACATGGACGAAGCCAAGGGCAAGGTCTTCGCCTTTGCCGACCCGAACTCCACCTCTGGCTTCCTTGTCCCCGGTGCGGAACTGACCGCCAAATACGGCAAGCTGGAAGACTACTTCGGCGAAGTGAAGATGTCGGGCGGCCATGAGCAGACCATCGTCGGCGTTGCCAATGGCGACTTCGACGCGGGCGTTGCATGGGCTGACGGCCTTGGCAACTGGGAAGACGGCTACAACTCGGGCGCGTTCCGCAAGGCGGCGGATGCCGGCCTCGTCGACATGTCGAACCTGGTTGAAATCTGGCGCTCGGCCATCATCCCGGAAGGCCCGATGGTTGTCCGCAAGGCCCTGCCGCAGGACGTCAAGGACACCGTTACCCAGCTGACCGCCGACCTGTGGGAAACCGACAAGGAATGTGCTTACGCGGTTGCCGCCGGCGACGCGAAAGACTTCATCCCGGTCGAGCATTCGGCCTATGACGGCGTTCTCGCCGCCCGCAAGCTGCAGGAAGGCCTCTAAGGCTTTCCGCTGCCGGACCCCGCGTTTGCCGGGGTCCGGCTTCCTTTATTTCCGGATGACCCCATGGCCGATACGACGTTTGGACCAGGTGCCGACCAGCGCCTGACGCTGGCGGACACACGCGAGTCCTATCTGGCCATGACCCGCCGCAAGCGGATGTATGGCGGCATCCTTCTGGTCCTCTTCATCGCGCTGATGGCCTCGGGCTGGTCGGTGTCGGAAGAGCGGAATGCGGGCGGTTTCGTCAACGGCGTGCCGCAGCTGTTCGATTTCCCTGCCGAAGTGTTTTCCGAAGCCTGGCGCGACCGCGCCAATCTGCCCGGCATCTTCTGGGAGCATGTCCCAGCACTGATCGAGACGGTCAACATTGCTGCCGTGGCCACCCTTCTGGGCGCGCTTATGGCGATGTCGCTGTCATTGCTCGCGACGCGCGGGTTGGCCCGCTGGCCGCGCCTTGTCGGGCTCTTCCGCCGCACGATGGACGGCTTGCGCGCGGTGCCCGAGATCGTCATCGCGCTGGTCCTGATCTACGTCCTTGGCGGCGGCCCGGTCCCCGCCGTCATCGCCATTGCGCTTCATACCGGGGGTGCGCTGGGCAAGCTGTTCTCGGAAGTGGCCGAGAATGCCGATCTGAAGCCGGTCGAAGGCCTCGCCTCGGTCGGGGCGAACTGGTCGCAGCGGATGTGGCTGGGGGTGATCCCGCAGGTGGCCCCGAACTGGTTGAGCTACGCGCTCCTCCGGTTCGAGATCAACGTCCGCGCCAGCGCCATCCTCGGCTTCGTGGGGGAAGGGGGCATCGGCCACGACCTCAAGCTCGCGATGCAATGGGGGCAGGGGCGGTATGACAACGTGGTCGCGATCTTCGCGCTTCTGTTCATCACCATCGTGATCATCGATCAGGTGTCCGACCATTACCGCAACAAGCTGGTCAAGGGGACCTGAGCCATGACTGCATCCGTCCCCGCTGTTGCAACGCCCAGCCCGTCCTTGGCCGACACCGTGATCAGCACTTTCGCCCGTCGTCGCCGGATCGCCATCGGCATCCCGTTGGTGATCCTGGCCTATCTGACCTACGCGGCGATCAGTTTCGACATTGGCGGTCTGATCAAGCGGGCGAGCTTCGAGAATGCCTCGATCCTGTTGTCGGACTTCTGGTCGCACAAGACCCATGTCACCCGCGACAATCGCACCGATACCGTCGTGGTCGCGATCGAGGGCGAATCCAAGGGCACCTATCCCGATGGTATGCTGCCCGACTGGGTGACGATTGCGGGGGGTGTCACAACCATCGACCTTGGCACCGGGCATGTCGTGACCTACGACGATGCGGGCGCGCGCTTTGTCGTGCCGAGCTACGGCACCATCGACATCCGTGAGGTCAACGGCAAGCCGGTGATGACCGCGCCCGAGCCGATCCCCGACTGGATCAGCGTCGCGGAAAACAAGGTCTCGGTCACCACCGACGCCGGCCGCTTCAACTATTCCCGCTCAAAGGTCGAGACGTTCAAATATCAGGCCGGATGGGAGCTTTGGTTCTTCACCCTCGACAGCCCGTTCTACGGCAAGGGCGTGGGGGAGCTGCTGTCGCTCGCGACCTTCGGCGACCGCGTCGATCCGGCGCGGACGAACATCGGCTACATGGTCTCGGAGTTCTGGACGAACAAGATGTGGCGGCATGGCGACGTGGCCTGGGCGATCTTCGAGACGATCCTGATGGCCTTCCTTGGCACCACCGCCGCGGCACTGGTGGCGTTTCCGCTTGGCTTCCTCGCGGCGCGCAATTTCATGCCGCTGGGGTCGATGCGCTTTGCGGTCCGCCGGCTTTTCGACTTTGTCCGGGGTGTCGACGGCCTGATCTGGACCGTGATCCTGGCGCGCGCCTTTGGTCCCGGGCCGATGACGGGCGCGATTGCCATTGCGATCACCGATGTGGGCAGCTTCGGCAAGATGTTTTCGGAAGCGCTGGAAAACATCGACGAAAAGCAGGTTGAAGGCGTGCAGTCCACCGGGGCCAACAGCCTGCAGCGCGCCCGTTTCGGCGTCTTGCCACAGGTGACGCCGGTGCTTCTGTCGCAGGTGCTGTACTATCTGGAATCGAACACCCGCAGCGCCACGGTGATCGGTGCCATTGTCGGCGGCGGCATCGGCCTTCTCCTTACCCAGGCGATCATTACCCAGAAGGACTGGGAAGAAGTCGCCTATTACATGCTGCTGATCGTGCTTATGGTGATGCTGATGGACAGCCTGTCGGGCTGGCTGCGGCGCAAGCTGATCAAGGGCGAATAGGTGACGAAACTTTCGGCGACGGAGCCCCTTGTCCACGAGGGTTGCAAGATCGTGAACTCCACCTTCGGGGCCTGGTGTGAGGTTGGGGCCGGGTCGATCGTGGTGAATTCGACCTTCGAGGATTACGCCTATTGCGACCGGCTGGCCGATATCTCGAACACCACGGTCGGGCGGTTTTCCAATATCGCGGCGATGACCCGGATCGGGCCGACCGACCATCCCCATGCCAACGCCGCCCAACATCATTTCCTGTATCGGTCGTCCTACTACTGGGACGACGTGGCCGATGACGCAGCCTTCTTCACCGCCCGTGCCGCCCGGCGCACCACGCTTGGGGCCGATTGCTGGATCGGCCATGGCGCGATCATCAAGCCCGAGGTCACGATCGGCATCGGGGCCATCGTCGCGGCGGGGGCAGTGGTGACCCGTGACGTCGGCCCTTTCATGATCGTGGCGGGCTGCCCCGCGACCCCGCTTCGCGCCCGCTTTCAACCCGGGATTGGTGAGCGGCTTCTGGCGCTGGCCTGGTGGGATTGGGACCATGCCCGCCTGCGCGACGCCCTGACCGATTTTCGCGCTTTGACGGCCGAGGCGTTTCTGGAGAAGTATCAGGCCTGATCCGGCGCGATGGTCAAGGTCACCCGCTCGCCCGCGAACCAGCTTGTCCCGCTTTCCACCGGGGTTCCCGCCGGGTCGATGTTCACCGCCTCGCTGCGCAGAACCGCAGCGCCCGGCCGCAGATGCAGCGCAAGGGCCAGCACCGCATCCGCCAGTTGCGCGGTCAACCGCGTCTCTTGCCGGGTGTAGTCGTTCAATCCGCAGGTGGCCAATGCAGCGGTGATCGATCCAAGCTGGGGCAGCACCTCGGGCAAGGCCGGAAACCTCGCCGCCGGAAAGACCGAGCGAAAGACCGAGACCGGCTGGTCATCCACCAGCGAAACCCCTTCGACCACATGCACCATCTGGCCCTGCCGGAACGCCAGCGCCCCAGCCTCGTCGGCGTCGGCAGGTCGGGTTTCGATCCGGTTGAACCGGCGTGACGGAACCTGGCCTGACGCGGCTATGGTCTGGTGAAACCGCACCCGGCGTCCCAGCGGATACTGCGTCGGCCGCGCGATCACGAAGACCCCCGCACCGCGCCGGGAATGGACGATGTCCGCCTCGACCAGCGAGGCGAGCGCGTGCCGGACGGTGTGCCGGTTCACGCCGAACCGCGCCGACAGTTCGGCCTCGGTCGGCAGCTTGTCCCCGGGACGGTAGTGCCCCGCCCCGATTTCCGACCGAAGCGTGGTGGCGATGGTCGACCAGAGCGCAAGCTTTGCCATATCAGGACCCGTTACCAAAAGTTCACAAGACTCGGGTTGGAAAGACCAGCCGGCTCGGGTACAGTTGTATAGTTGTCTATTACATTAGACAACCCCGGAAATTGTCGAGTGGCCCATGGTCGAAACGTCCGAACTTCCCCGCAAGCACTGGATGGCAGTCCTCGCCAAGGCCGCACCTTTGCGGCTGGCGGAGCTGATGCCGGACCTGCCGGCGCACACACTCCTCCGCGCGCCCGAGATCGGGGCGGTGATGGTGCGGGGCCGTGCGGGCGGGACGGGTGAGGCGTTCAATCTGGGCGAAATGACGGTCACCCGCGCCTCGGTCCGGCTGGGGTGCGGGACGGTGGGGCATGCCTGGGTCCAGGGCCGCGACAAAGGCCATGCGCTGCGGGCGGCTGTGGCGGACGCGGTGTTGCAGACCGCTGACGCCGGTCAGGTGCAGGCGAAGGTCATCGACCCCCTGGTCGCCGAAGCGCGCGAGGCGGCCCGCAGCCGCGCCGAGACCGCCGCGACGACCAAGGTCGATTTCTTCACCATGGTCCGGGGGGAAGACGCATGACCGCAACCGTCGACAGCGATGCGCTTGCGGGCGGTTTTTCCGATCCGTCGATCCAGTCCGCCCATGCGTTTCGCGCAATCCTGACCGCGTTGGCTGAGCCGGGGAAGATCTCCCGCCTGAACGGGGCGCGCCCGCCCGCGCCCCTGTCGGTAGCGGCGGGGGTGGCGCTTCTAACGCTCGCCGACCCGTCCACGCCGCTGCATCTTGCCGGGGTCTGCGATACCGCCGATGTCCAGGCCTGGGTCGCCTTTCACATCGGCGCGCCCCTGGTTGCGGCCGGTGAGGCGCAGTTTGCCGTGGGTTCCTGGCCCGATCTGCAGCCCGTCAGCCGGTTCCAGATCGGCCGACCGGACTATCCCGACCGTTCGGCCACCCTGATCGTGGAGTTGGACCGCCTGACCAACCACGGCCCCGCGCTGACCGGCCCGGGGATCGAGCTTGCGACCTGGCTCAGCCTGCCGGAAACGGCGGCGTTCCATGCCAACCGGGCGCTGTTTCCGCTGGGCTATGACTGCCTTTTCACCTGCGGCGACCGGATTGCCGGGCTGCCAAGGTCCACCCGCGTGGAGAAGATCTGATGTATGTCGCCGTCAAGGGTGGCGAACGCGCCATCGACAACGCCCATGCCTGGCTTGCCGTCGAACGTCGGGGCGATCCGGCGGTGCCCGAGCTGTCGGTGGCCCAGATCCGCGAGCAGATGACCCTCGCGGTCAACCGGGTGATGGCCGAAGGCTCGCTTTACGATCCCGACCTTGCGGCGCTGGCGATCAAGCAATCGCGCGGTGATCTGATCGAGGCGGTGTTCCTGATTCGCGCCTACCGCACCACCTTGCCCCGGCTTGCGGCCTCGCAGCCAGTCGATACCGGGGCAATGGCGGTGGACCGCCGGATCAGCGCCACCTTCAAGGACCTGCCCGGCGGTCAGGTTCTGGGCCCGACCTTCGACTACACGCATCGCCTGCTGGATTTCGCCCTGATGGCCGAGGGGGCGTCAGCAGTGCCCCCCACCCCCATCCCCGCCCCACCGGGCGAAGGGGGGGCTCCCCGGTCTGGCAACGGGAGTGACGCGGGGGCAGCCGTGCCTCCCTCCCCCCCCGTGGGGGAGGGTTGGGGTGGGGGGACTCCCGTCAATAGCGGGGAGGAACCCGCCCGGGTCCCGCATGTCACCAGTTTTCTCAACCGTGACGGGCTGATCGAGCCGACCGCCACCTTTGAAGCAACCCCTTCGGACCTGACCCGCGAGCCCATGGAACTGCCCGCCAGCCGGGCCTTGCGGCTGCAGGCGATCACCCGCGCGGATGAGGGGTTCATCCTTGGCCTCGCCTATTCCACCCAGCGCGGCTACGGGCGCACGCATGCGTTTGTCGGTGAACTTCGCATCGGCCGCGTGGCGGTTGAGGTGGAGATTCCCGAACTTGGCTTCGCGGTCGAGATCGGTGAGATCGAGCTGACCGAATGCGAAACGGTGAACCAGTTCAAGGGCTCCAAGACCGAACCGCCGCAGTTCACCCGGGGCTACGGCCTCGTTTTCGGCCAGTCCGAGCGGAAGGCCATCTCGATGAGCCTCGTTGACCGCAGCTTGCGCTGGAAAGAGCTCGGCGAAGATGACAGCGGTGCCCCGGCGCAGGACGAAGAGTTCGTCCTTTACCACTGCGACAACATCCAGGCGACCGGGTTTCTGGAGCATATCAAGCTGCCGCATTACGTGGATTTCCAAAGCGAGCTGGAGCTGATCCGCCGCCTTCGCGCCGAAGCGATGGCCCTGCGGGAGGCCGCGGAATGACCGAACACCTTGACCCTGG
>NCDS01000040.1 GCA_002280315.1 Rhodobacterales bacterium 32-66-7
AGCCGATCTTCACCGGACGGGTCCTGGCGGCAAGCTCTGCCCCGGCAACCTCGGCCCATTGGGTCAGAAGCCGGGCAACGGCAAAGCCCCGCGTCTCGCCCACCGCACGCACCGGCGCGGACACGAGCCCGCCTGCGGCTTCAAAGCCACGCTGGCGGCGCTGGGGGCTGGGATCGGGCAGAGGTTTGCGGGCCATGGAGTCCTTGTCCTTTGCAGCCATTCTATCGCAGCTTTCCCGCCCCGCCAGTCCCCGTTGCAAGGCCCCCCAAGCTTTGGGCATAAAGATTGCGTTACGCGGCGGCGACAGGCGGCTCTGGTCGCCGCGCGGGATGGGGCTATGCTAGCGGCGCAACGCAGGACCATCCCGTGAACCACCCCCTCAGCGACCCCCTGAGCGACACCCTTCTGGCCTGGTACGACCGCCATGCCCGGGTGATGCCGTGGCGCGTCTCGCCGCAGGATCGGGCGGCGGGCGTTCGCCCCGACCCCTACCGCGTCTGGCTGTCCGAGGTGATGCTGCAACAGACCACCGTCGCCGCGGTGAAGGAGTATTTCCACCGCTTCACCGCCCGCTGGCCGACTGTTATGGACCTTGCCGCAGCCAAGGATGCCGAGGTGATGGGCGAATGGGCCGGCCTTGGCTACTACGCCCGCGCCCGCAACCTTCTGAAATGCGCCCGCGCGGTGGTGGCCGATCATGGCGGACAGTTCCCGGCCACGCGGGCGGGCCTTCTGACCCTGCCCGGCATCGGCCCCTACACCGCCTCGGCCATCGCGGCGATTGCGCATGACGAACGGGCGACCGTGGTGGACGGCAATGTCGAACGGGTGATGGCGCGGCTTTACCGGGTGGAGACCCCGCTGCCCACGGCCAAGCCCGAGCTGACCGCGCTGGCCGAAACCCTGACCCCGGCCCAGCGCGCCGGAGATTACGCGCAGGCGGTGATGGACCTTGGCGCGACGATCTGCACCCCGCGCAAACCGGCCTGCGGGATCTGCCCGGTCAATACCGCCTGCCTCGCCCGCCTTGCCGGGGTGCAGGCGGACCTGCCCCGCAAACTGCAAAAGGCCGAAAAGCCGGTCCGGCGTGGCACGGTCTGGCTTGGCCACCGCGACGGCGCGGTCCTTCTGGAACGCCGGCCCGAGAGGGGCTTGCTTGGTGGCATGCTCGGCCTGCCCGGCGATGGCTGGGACGGGGCTGGCGGTCCTGCACCTGCGCCGGCCGACTGGCAAAAGCTGGGTGAGGTGCGCCACACCTTCACCCATTTCCACCTGATCCTTGCGGTCATGGCCGCCCGTATCGACGGCCCAGCCTCGCGCGGCGAATGGGTCGCGCGCCACCGCTTTCGCCCCGCCGATCTGCCCACCGTCATGCGCAAGGCCTGGGACATTGCCCGCGACAGGCTGGAGGCTTGAGCCTGCGCGCCAAACGCCTACAGTGACCGGATGTCAAAGCTTCCCAACGCGCTTCCCTTCTGGTCCTCGCTCGCCCTGCCGGGCTTTGCGATCCTGGCGATGGCCTATGGCGGCTGGACGATTCTGTTGCTGCCGCTGATGACCTGGGGGCTGTTCTCGCTTCTGGACGCGATCCTTGGGCGGAATACCGAGAACCCCGATCCGCAGACCGACGAGGCGCGGATGACCTGGCATACCGCCGTGACCCTGGTCTGGGCACCGGTCCAGTTTGCGGTGCTGGTGGCGATGCTGTGGTACGTCCCCCGCGCGGATCATCTGAGCGTCGGCGAAAGCCTTGGCCTGTTCTTCGGGATGGGCGTCCTTTCGGGCACCATCGGCATCACCTACAGCCATGAGCTCATGCACCAGAAGCCGAAGGGGGAGCGTTGGCTGGCCGACCTCCTCCTCGCGTCGGTTCTGTATTCCCACTTCCGGTCCGAACACCTCCGCGTCCACCATACCCATGTCGGCACCCCGCGCGACGCGGTGACCGCGCGCTATAATGAGGGGTTTCACCGGTTCTTTCCCCGCGTCCTGTGGTCCTGCCCGCAATCAGCCTGGAAGGCCGAGGTGGCGATGCTCGCCCGCCGGGGGCTGCCGTGGCACCACTGGTCGAACCCGTTCTGGCGTTACGCCGCGTTGCAGGGCGGGTTTCTTTTGCTGGCGCTGGCCCTGGGCGGCTGGACGGGGCTGGGCCTGTTCCTGATGCAGGCGTTCGTCGCGATCTGGCAGCTGGAGCTGGTCGATTATGTCGAACATTACGGCCTGACCCGCCGCCACCTTGGCGCGGGCAAGTATGAACATGTCCAGCCGCGCCACAGCTGGAACGCCGAACACCGGGCGTCGAACTGGATCCTTCTGAACCTGCAACGCCATTCCGACCACCATTACAAGCCCGACCGCCGCTATCCGGTCCTGCAGACCTACCCCGACGATCAGGCCCCGCAACTGCCCTACGGCTATGCGGTGATGACGATGGCGGCTATGGTGCCGCCGGTCTGGAAACGGCTGATGAACCCCCGGGTCAAGGCCTGGCGCAAGCGGCATTATCCCGACATCACCGACTGGCACCCCTACAACAAAGCGCTGAACCCCGTCGCCGTCTAAGGGCCACGCAATGAAAAAGCCCCCGCCATGGGTCACATGGCGGGGCAGGTGTCTGCCGGATCGCTCCGGAGACAGGCGTTCGAATGGCTAATGCGCGGGGCGGGCGTCGGCCTCCATCTCGGCGCGGATCTGTTGGCGGAGGATGTCGATCGGCACCAGCTTGCCGTCGCGCTTGAAGTGCCAGTAGGTCCAGCCGTTGCAGCTTGGCGCCCCCTCCAGAGCAGCACCAACCTGATGGATCGAGCCCTTGACCTCATGCCCGATCAGCGTTCCATCGGCGCGCACCTTGGCCTTGTGCCGGTTGCCAAGGGAGAACAGCTCCTCCCCCGGGCGCAGCATGCCGCGTTCGACGACCTGGCCAAAGGGCACCCGGGGCTCGGCGCGTTTCGATCCGGTGATCTCCAAGGCTGAGGCATCGAACCGGCGCACCCGGTCGATGCGGGCTTGCGCGGCGGCGCGGTAAGCTTCCTCACGCTCGATCCCGATGAAATCGCGGCCGAGCATCTTGGCGACCGCCCCGGTGGTGCCGGTACCGAAGAACGGATCGAGCACCACATCGCCGGGGTTCGTGGTGGCAAGGATCACACGGTGGAGCAGCGCCTCGGGCTTTTGTGTCGGGTGCGCCTTGTCGCCATTCGCGTCCTTGAGCCGTTCGTGGCCGGTGCACAAGGGGATCACCCAGTCCGAGCGCATCTGCACGCCGTCGTTCAGCGCCTTCAAGGCCTCATAGTTGAAGGTGTATTTCGCGGCCTCATCCCGGCTGGCCCAGATCAGCGTTTCATGCGCGTTGGTCAGCCGCTTGCCGCGAAAGTTGGGCATCGGGTTCGACTTCCGCCAGACCACGTCGTTCAAGAGCCAAAAGCCCTGGTTCTGGAGTTCAGAGCCCAGGCGAAAGACGTTGTGATAGCTGCCGATCACCCAGATCGCGCCGTTCGGCTTCAGCAGGCGTTTCGCCGCCGCAAGCCAGCCTTTGGTAAACCCGTCATAGGCGGCAAAGCTGGAAAACTGGTCCCAATGGTCGTCAACCGCATCGACAAGGCTGTTGTCCGGCCGGTGCAGGTCGCCCTTCAGTTGCAGATTATAGGGCGGGTCGGCGAAGATCAGATCGACGCTGCCCGCCGGCAGGGCGTTCATCACCTCGACGCAATCGCCCGCCAAAATCTGATTGAGCGGCAGCGTCGCCGCTGTCGGAACCGTTCTTGTCGCCATGTCTGCCTCTCGCGTCGGCGTCATTGATGCGCCGATCTTGGGGCAGAGGATGAGTCACAGACGATTCGCCGTCAAATTCTTTATTGAATCAACGACTTATAGAATTCTCTTGATACAATATGTTGTGGACGGGCGCGAAGGATCGTCTATGCCAAGGGGTCACACCAAGTTTATGCAACGCGGCCAGATGCTCTTTGGTCGGATAGCCTGCGTTTGTCTCCCAGCCATAACCGGGGTGCTGTTGCGCCAAATCCACCATGAGCCGGTCGCGCGCGACCTTGGCCACGATCGAGGCCGCCGCGATCGACAGGCAGCGGGCGTCGCCCCGGACGATGGCGGTGCCCGTGCACCCCAGCCCGCGCGGCAGAAGATGGCCGTCGATCAGCGCGTGATCGGCCCCCAGACCGTTCCCCAGACCGGCCAACGCCCGCAGCATGGCAAGGTGGCTGGCGCGCAGGATGTTCAACTCGTCGATCTCGGCGACGCTGGCATGGGCGATGCTGACCTCGGCCACGGCATGGATCAAGATCGCCAACGCCGCACGCCGGGGGGCGGTCAGAAGCTTGGAATCGGCAAGCCCCTCGGGCAGGCGGCTGGGGTCCAGGCGCACCGCCGCAGCCGTGACCGGCCCGGCCAAGGGACCCCGGCCCACCTCATCCACCCCGGCGACACGCAGGCTGCCGGTGGCAAGAACGACGGTCTCGTGGCTGAAATCGGGCGGCGGGACTAGCATGGAAAGCGATTAGCGCGAAACCGCGCGCGAAAGAAGGGGGCGCATAAAGGCGCGTTCGATCATCCGCTATCGGATATCAGCGCATCGGATCATGACGTGATATTGTATATCAACGGCGCGGCGACCATGATGGGACGGTCTGCAGCCCCTGCTGCGTGGAGCCCGATAATGACCCGTCTTCTTGCCGCCACTGCCCTTGCGTTGATCCTGGCCGGACCCGCAGCCGCCGAATGCTATGCCGATTACAAGGCCAAGCGTGACGAACCCCTGACGCTGCGCTACGGTGTGGCGAAGGTGTCGGATGGCAACTGTTCGCCCGGGGCGGCGCAGGGCGAACTTGCGCCGCGTCTGGCAAGCGGTGGCTGGACCCTGCTGGAGGTTCTGTCCACCTTCGGACCCGAAGGGCTTGAAGAAAGAAAAGCGAGTGCCGCCGACCACTTCCTCCGTTACTGAAAGCCTGAATGCGGGCAACCGCGTCGTTGCGTTCGGCATTCTGGCCATCGTCCTGATCCTGCTTGGCGCGGCGCTGTTTCTGTTCATCAACCTGCCCGACGCCAACGCCTTCAACGCGCGGGTAGAGCGGATCTTTGTCGAGAATGACGACCTGACCGCCGGCGCCGAGATCAAGCTCCTGGAGATACTCGCCCAGTCCGGCACCTCGTTCTCCGAGGTGCTCATCAGCTACCGGATGGTGATCTTTGTGCTTCTGGTGTTCTCCACCGCGATGCTGATCGCGGCGCTGGTGTTTCTGGTGATGATCATCGCGCTCAACCGCCGCATCTCGGCGATCCAGCGGTCGGGCATCCAGGTCGCCAGCCTGATGATCAGCCGCGAGGCGCGGGCGGTCTATATCAACGATCTGGAATTCGCGCTGACCGAAGCCGCGCTCGAGACGCTGTCGGTCCTGGCCGAAGCGCGGATGGATGACGAGGTCCTGACCGGCGCGCAGATCGAGGCGGTGATTTCGGGCCGGAACGAGGCCGATTGTGATGAGGCTGCGGGGGCCACCCGGGTGAAACGCCTGCGCGACACGCTGGGCAACCAGCTGGTGTCAGAGCTTCTGGTCAAGACCATCGCCCGGCGCGGCTATGTCCTTGCGGTGGGCAAGGAAACGATCCGGATGATCTAGTGGTGAGCCGGACTGGATTCGAACCAGTGACCCGCTGATTAAAAGTCAGCTGCTCTACCAACTGAGCTACCGGCCCCACGAGGGGGCTGATTAGGCAAGCCCGCCCTTAGGGTCAAGGGCTAAATCATCCGGCTCTGGCAAATCCGGGCCCGCACCGTTATATGCCGCGATATGGCAGACAGCACGCCCCAGACCGGCCTGCGCTTCATGAAGATGCATGGCGCGGGCAATGATTTCGTGGTGATCGACTCGCGCGCGGGCGGGGCGGCGATGACGGCTGGGCTTGCGCGCGCCATCGGCGATCGCAATCGCGGCGTCGGCTTTGACCAGCTGGCCGAGATCACTGCGGCGGAAGGGACCGACTTTGGCCTTCTGTTCTGGAACGCCGATGGCAGCCAGGCCGGGGCTTGCGGCAATGCCACCCGCTGCGTCGCCGATCATGTGATGCGCGGCCTTGGGCTTGACCGGGTGACCCTGACGACCGCAAGGGGCCGCCTTCTGGCCGAGCGTCGGGCCGATGGCCGGGTCTGGGTCAACATGGGCCCGCCGCAGCTTGACTGGCGCGAGGTGCCCTTGGCGCGTGCGGTCGACCCGCTGCACCTGCCCCTGCCCGGCGATCCGGTGGCTGTGGGCATGGGCAACCCGCACTGCGTCCGCTTCGTGCCGGATGCCGAGGCGGTGGACCTTGCCGCCCTGGGCCCGGGATACGAACACGACCCGCTTTTCCCCGAACGCACCAATGTCGAATTCGCCTCGCTGACCCGCCCCGACCGGCTGCGGTTAAGGGTGTGGGAGCGGGGGACGGGCATCACCCTTGCCTGCGGCTCGGGCGCCTGTGCCACCGCCGTCGCCGCCCATTTGCGCGGCATGACCGGGCGGCGGGTGGTCCTTGACCTTGACGGCGGGGTGCTGGAGGTGGACTGGCAGGACGATGGCGTCTGGCTGACTGGCCCGGTGGCGCATGTCTTCGACGGCATGCTGTCGCCCGCCACCCTGGCGGCCGCCCCGTGAACGCCCCGGTCTTTGCCACGCTTGGCTGTCGGCTCAATGCCTACGAGTCCGAGGCGATGAAGGAACTTGCCGCCGCCGCTGGCCTGTCCGACGCGGTGATTGTGAACACCTGTGCGGTCACGGCCGAGGCGGTTCGCAAGGCCAAGCAGGAAATCCGCCGCCTGTCGCGCGAGAACCCGCAAGCTTCCATCATCGTGACCGGCTGTGCGGCGCAGACCGAACCCGACACCTTCGCCGCGATGCCCGAGGTGACGCGGGTCATCGGCAATACCGAAAAGATGCAGGCGGCCACCTGGACCCGCCTTGCCGCCCCCGACCTGATCGGCGCGACCGAACGGGTGCAGGTCGACGACATCATGTCAGTCCGCGAAACCGCCGGGCACCTGATCGACGGCTTCGGCCGCCACCGCGCCTATGTTCAGGTGCAAAACGGCTGCGACCACCGCTGCACCTTCTGCATCATTCCCTATGGCCGGGGGAATTCGCGTTCCGTGCCCGCTGGGGTGGTGGTCGAACAGATCCAGCGGCTGGTGGATCGCGGGTTCAATGAGGTTGTGCTGACCGGCGTCGACCTTACCTCATGGGGCGCGGACCTGCCTGCCACGCCCCGGCTTGGCGACCTCGTCCGGCGCATCCTGCGGTTGACTGCGGTGCCGCGCCTGCGGATCAGCTCCATCGACAGCATCGAGGCCGATCCCGCGCTGATGGAGGCGATTGCGACCGAACCGCGCCTGATGCCGCATCTGCATCTGTCCTTGCAGGCGGGCGACGATCTGATCCTGAAACGGATGAAACGCCGCCACCTTCGCGACGACGCAATCCGGTTCTGTGAGGAGGCCCGCACCCTCCGCCCCGAGATGGTGTTCGGCGCCGACATCATCGCAGGTTTCCCGACCGAGACTGAGGCGATGTTCCAACGCTCGCTTGATCTGGTGACGGACTGCGGGCTGACCTTCCTCCACGTCTTCCCCTATTCCCCCCGCAAGGGCACGCCCGCCGCCCGCATGCCCGCCGTTCCGGGAGCCGAGATCAGATCCCGCGCCGCCCGCCTGCGCACGGCTGGTCAGGCGGCGCTGGCCCGGCATCTGTCATCGCAGGTCGGCAAGCTCCACCGCGTCCTGACCGAAGGCCCGCGCCTGGGCCGCACCGAAGGCTTCACCGAGGTGGCTTTCGCGGAGGACCAGCCCGAGGGGGTGATCGTGGAGGTGCGGGTAAAGGGCCAGGACGGCGCGCGGTTGGTGGGTTGAGGCCTACGCACCTTGGCCGTTCGTCAAGCCCTGACTCCTGGTCGTTTGGGTGACGGGTGAGGTCCCGGGTCAAGCCCGGGACGGGGGTGGTCCGGGACGGGGGTGGCCCGGGACGGGGGTGGCCCGGGACCGGGGTGGTCCGGGCCGACCGTCACCCCCGGATCGTATCCCCCCGCTCCAGCTTGGGGAGGAGTTCGACCGTAGCGCCCTCCATCGCGGGGCCGGCGATGATCTCGGCGGCTTTCCTGCCGATCTCCAGCCGGCAGGCGTCCATCGTGGCGAGCTTTCGTGGCAGACCGTCCAGAAGCTCTACCCCGTTGAACCCGGCCAAGCCGATGCGGCCGGGGACATCGAGGCCTTCGGAAAGGCAGTAAAGCAGCCCACCCGCGCCGATCATGTCGTTGGAATAGTAAAGGAAATCCGTCTCCGGGCTGCGCGACAGAACGGCGGCCGTCATCTCGCGCCCCTTCAGCAGCGCGGACCCGCCGGAGTAGTATTCCCGGTCGACCAAGCTTAACCCGGCCTTGGCAAGCGCCTCTTCAAACCCCTCAAGCCGCTTCCGCGCCCGGTGATCGTTCGGCATCTGCGTGCCCAGAAAGGCGATGCGGCGGTAGCCAGCGGCAATGATCGCCTCGCCCATCTGCCGCCCGGCGCGGTGGTGCGAGATTCCGACGGCGTGATTGACCGGCACCCCGTCGATATCCATGATCTCGACGATGGGAATCCCGGCCCGGCCCAGCATCGCGCGGGCGGCGTCGGTGTGCTCCAGCCCCGCCACGATCATCCCCGAAGGCCGCCAGGACAGCATTTCGTAGATCACGCTTTCCTCACGGTCGGGCAGATAGTTCGTGACGCCCACCACCGGCTGCAATCCGGTACCGTCCAGCACCGAAGAAATTCCGGTCATCACCTCGGGGAACACCATGTTGGACAGGGACGGGATCACCACCCCCACCAGATTGACCCGCTGCGAGGCAAGCGCCCCGGCGATCTTGTTCGGCACATAGCCCAGCGTCCGCGCCGCCTCAAGCACCCGTTCGCGGGTGGCGGGCGACACATCCCCCCGGTTGCGCAGGACCCGGCTGACCGTCATCTCGCTGACGCCCGACGCCTCCGACACATCGCGGAGGGTCAGGGTGTGGTGCACGTCGCTGGGTCTGGTCACGAGGGGTGGGTCCGGAACGGGGTGTCACCTTGTGTTACCGCCATTGCTGGGGGTTGTCCAAGATACAATCGGGCGCAGCAATCCCCGGTCAAAGGTTGCCTTTCCAACCGTTTCAACGCATGACTGCGCGGCGTGGCCCTGTAGCTCAGGGGATAGAGCGGCCGCCTCCTAAGCGGCGGCTCTGGCTCTGGAAAGCTGTGGCCGTGCATGTGCTTAGAAAGGTTGACCGTTTCCGCAAACCGTTTTACGAACCGTTTCAGTCAATGGCCCCGTAGCTCAGCCGGATAGAGCGACGGTTTCCTAAACCGTAGGCCGCGTGTTCGAATCACGCCGGGGTCACCATCAGCCGCCCAGCGCAGGCTCCAGCGCTTCCAGCACGCGCCTCTCCTTGACCAGCCGCCCGTTCCGCTTGGTGCGGATGAACTTCACCTGAGCCCGGACGGGTTGCAGGAGCAGCCGCTCCTTGAATGCCGCGTCCGATGTGTATTTGAGGGCCAGGTCCTCGGACACCGCGCCCTCCATCGTGCCATCGGGCAGCCGGAGCTCGAACTTGCGCGCCTCAGGCAGGACGCCCAGAAGCACCCCGTCCACCGGGACCACTTCCTCAGTCACCTCCACCTCGCCCAGGCGGCGCGACAGCCGCCCCACATCATCAATGGAGAGGGCCAGCCGCCGCTCGTCACCAACAATGCGGGTGCTTGCGCCAGCGTCAAACAGGACCTTGGCGAACTTCTGCACAGCAGCGACCAAGCGCGGCTGGGTGGCCTCCAGGGTGGCCTCAAACTCCGCGTCAGACCCCGCGCTGAGGTTCGTGATGAGCTGAGTCGTGTCCTCGACAGCCTCCTTGAGGTTGCTGGGCAGCATCGCCTGTTGCTGGGGCGGCAGCTCTTCAAGGATGAAGCCCATGGAGCCGTGAACCAGGTCGCGGATGAACAGGCGGGCCTGGTCGCCAGAGGGCAGCCTCCCGCGCTCAGACAACTCCACACCATTGTGCGAGGCAAGTGCCAGGGTCACCACCTTCTGGTAGCTGTCCAGCGCCTCGGTCGTGAAGTCCAGCCGAATGTCCCCCGAACCAATGACCGGGTTGCCGTCAAAGATCACGGCGACAGAGGCGTAGCTGGAGCGCCCAGCCGCTAGGGCGGCAATCTGTTGGTCAATGTCGGCAAGGCGGCTCTGCCACATCAGGCGCGCAGTGCCCCATGGGCTGTCGCCCGCCTCAGCGACCTTCCGCTCAACGTAGCGCCGGTCAGCCTCTAGGGCCTCGATTGAGAGGAGGACGGGCATCACGGACCTCCAAGCTGAGACAGCGCGGCCTGGTCAGCGGCGGGGTCAAGGGTGAGCCCAGCGAAGCCCTTCCAGGCGAACGTGGTGCGTTGATGTGAGAACAGCCCATACCAGTAGATTATGTCGCTGATGAGGTTCATCGGCTGCGCCTGCCGCTCCTCAAACAACACAGCGTAGGTGTCCAGGTTGAACCGCTGCTTGTTCAGGTTGCGGTCGGCCACCTCGGCATTCCAGAAGGAGCGCCCAGTCGCCAGCCATGCCGCCGGGTCGGTCAGATACCTGGGCGGCGCGTTCAGGATGCTGAACACGTCAATGTCGCCTGGGCTGCGGCTTTCCAGTGCCTCCACGTTCTCCACGAAGCTGCCGTCAATGAACTGTATGCCGCCCACATAGCCCCCCTGGGCGAGGAGCGCGCGGTAGGCGATGAGGTTGCGCAACAGTTGTTGCCGGTGGGGTGTCGTGCCGAATGCGGCCACAAGCTCCGGCATCGTGACCCAGTAGGGCGAGCGGTCGGGCGTGGTGGCATCCGCGCCGACGAATGGCGGCAACATGCCTCGCAGGTCGAATGAAGGCAACGGCACGGCGAAGCCCTCCCCGCTTGCTGTAGTTGAATGCAT